>JBGSSO010000293.1:0-5379 GCA_041737015.1 Nitrospirales bacterium | reverse complement strand
GTTGAATGTCGGGCAAATATGCAAGGCATGTTGAAGCGAGGACAGAGTCAAAACATCACCATTCAACACGAGGGAGAAAACTCCCCCTATAATGACTCACAAAATACTCTCATTTTGTCTCATTAAGAAAAAACTAGACAGAAGGGGTTGCTCGATGACCAGCAAGAACAGTTGAAAGAGGTCTTGGCTCTCAAAGCGGAAGTGAAGCAGGAGCTTCGTGAGTTCAAAGAGCACGACTTGACCACGATGCGCAACGCGGTGGAGGAGTTACAGCATCAGGTAGAAGGATGGGAAACCACCGTGAGCGGCAACCATGGGGCGGTTTCTTCTCAGGTCAACGCCCTTACTCAAGAACTGCATCAGGCCCAAGACCGGCTCGTGGCCTATGGAGGCCAGGTGCCGGCCTTAGCGGATCAAATCGACCAGAACCACCAAGAACATGCCACGCTCTTTGCCGAGTTTCAGACGTCGTTGGTGAGGTTTAAAGCGGCGATGAGTGAGTTGCAGAACGGGCTTGGTGATGAACGTCAACGCGCCAGGCAGGAAGAAAGGGCTCTCTCGACCCAACTCACGGCCCAACAACAATCCCTCGAACGCGTCGGGGGGCATGCCACCGACATTCTCGCTCTCCAAAAGCGCCTCAACCAACTCCATCTCTATATGAACTCGGTCAGGGATAGCGTGGCGTCGGAGACGACCGCCCTTCGGGTGTCCTTACAGAGTGGGGCCACTGATCATCTCCAAGACTTGGTGACGGCACTGGACCAACGCTATCACGACTCAGAGCAACGTCATGCGGACATCGTCACCGCCCTGGAAAAAAAGATCCAAGCATTATCCGCAGGATTTTCGACCTTGACCCAATCGATGAGCCGGATGGAAGCGGGCACCTTGGCGACCACCTCCATTCAGGCGACCACCTCTTCACCACAACCAAGCAAGGAGTAGCCGCTTATGCGTCGTGTGCGTCGTCTGTCGTTGGCCAATGTGTTATGGGGTATAGGGGCCTGCGCCGTATTCAGCGCATGTGCCGCCATGGAAACATCCATGGCTAAGAACGAGTTAGAGGTCCGTACACAAATGAGTGAGACCATTTTTCTTGATCCGGTCGGCCCGGTTAACCGGACCATCTATATTGAAGTCCGCAATACGCCTGATCGGGATCATTTCGACATTGAAGCGCCCATCATTGCGGCCATTGGGCGGGGAGGCTATCGGATCGTCGACGATCCAGAGCATGCCCATTATTGGCTGCAAGCCAACGTCTTGATGGTGGAGAAAAGCACCAAAGATGACGCCCAGCAATCCTTGCTCAATGGGTACGGCGGGGCCTTGAGTGGGGCAGTGGCCGGCGCGGCGGTTGGAGCCGCCACAGGGGGCAGTGGGGAAACCATTGCCCTCACCGCCTTGGTCGGGGCCACCATCGGATTGATCGGCGAGACCGTGGGGAACGCTATGGTGGATGATGTCTTGTATGTGGCCGTGACAGATGTGCAGGTGGTCGAAAAGGCCAAGCAAGGCGTCGAGATTCATTCCCAAAGCCAACAAAGCCTGACGCAGGGAAAAGATGGCCGTCTGTCGCAACAGTTCCAAGAAGTGACAAACCGCAAAAAGTTCCGCACACGGGTCGTCAGTACCGCCAATCAAGCTAACCTGGACTATGAGGAAGCCAAAACCCTCTTAGCCAGTGGACTCACTCGGTCCCTCGCCAATTTGTTTTAATCCTGCCGTGGCTCCCACCGAAGCCGCCTTTCGGTGGGCCCTTTCTCTTTGCCGGTGATCTGGTCCATTCTCGCGTTGCGAGAATGGGGGTATTGGAATGGCGTCGTGGTTTGCGGTACTGTTCCTTTCAATACCCATGAGCGACCATACCTATCTCTATCAACTCAATGAGGCGTTGCGCGGTGGAGGCTTGGGGAGCCAAGATCCGCTTCGGGAGCGGTACGCCCTGGAACAATATATGAATCTTGCCAGCAAATGGGTGGGAGAGGATCTACGGACGATGGGCGGGGATCGGGTGCGTGCCTTAAATACAGACCGGGAGTATCCGTATTGGTTTGCGTCCTTTCGCCATGCATGCGAGGGTGCCGAAACGGACTATCTCATGGTGGAAGTGAAAGAGCCGTGGTATTACTTCTATCTGAATGCCATGGAGGACATGGACACATTGCCGCCGGACGATGGGAAGGTCCAGGCATTGAACGTTTCCCAAGACCTGGCTGCCTATATCAAGACAGTCGCGGACATCAAGAAGCACTCGCCCTTGAACTAGACGGGTGGGGACCGACCGGTTCTTCTCCCGTCTCTCCCCAGCCCCTTCCTTTCTCCCTCTCGACGTTCTTCATCGCATCTCCATGAACGTGTCTCTGCCGGTCCGTCATCCTTAAGCTGGGCTGATCGGCGTTCTCGTTGGCCCGGTCCTTCTCGGTGGTGGCCTGATCGTCCGTTTTTCCCGTATGTGCGGTCTCGTTGGTTGGGTGGTGTGTAAGGTGTCCTGCCGCGCGCTCGGCAAGCGCCTGCTGCCTGGGCGTCACGTACACCGCCCACGCCTTCCTGCGTCAGTCATGGCCGCTGAAGAACGTGCCTGGGGTCGGCTCTCTCCTTCCCGCTTGTGCCTCCGGTGCGGTGGTCTTCTCCCTCTTCAGCCTTGGTGAAAGAGGGTTCAACCACATTCACTCAGGAGGTTCACATGGACACCAACACAAAAACCAAACCCGCTCACAGCATCCGCGAAGCCGATGTGAAAGCCACGATCTGGCTCAACCACGGCGAGAAGGGCGATTTCTACAACGTCACGCTCTCACGAACCTTTAAGGACGAGAAGGACCATCTCAAAGATACCAATTCTTTTGGGTTGTACGATCTGACGAAAGTCGAAATGGCTGTGAGAAAAGCGCAAGACTGGATCATGAATCAGCCGGGCGAGTAGCCGCCCTGGTCTCAAGCCCTCGGCCTTCACGGGTCGGGGGCTTTTTTTTGTTCAGCGCGGGGCCGGAGGTGCCTTAGAAATTGGCTGAAATGCTGATTCTGAGGAGATATCCAGTATTGTTAACTTAGGCAAGATTTGGCTGATTGGACTTGTAAAGCGCACAACGGAATCCCTAAAATTTTAATGGATTACCTCCAGGCAAATTGTGTGCGAAGAGTGGAATTTTCGTAAAGTTGACAATACCCAAAAAATTCATTGTCCAGATTGATTAGATCCAAGGCTTTATACACTTTTAGAAGTCTCAGACCGAAAGGACTAAGGAATACTAAAAAAATGTTGGAAGGGGAGGGAAAAGAAACCATATGGCAAGAAGTCAAAGCAGAGACACAACAACTCTTTTCTCCTATGTTGTGGATCATGATCGTGGGTTTGCTCCAAACCCGGGAAAGGGTTTTTGCACTCTCGTGCATTGCAAATATCAAGGAAATAGCAAAAAACGGAATATCGTGGAATTGGCCAAGGTGGGAGATTGGGTGCTGGGAACGGGTGGCTCAAGCACTGAAAGTGCGGGGCCGGGAAATATCATTTATCTTATGCGGGTAGATGAAACGCCTACTTTTAAAGAATTCCGTGCTGATTTTCGGTTCGTTGACCGCAGAGACCGGAAGTCCCCAGATGAGCCAGCCCGAAAGGCGCTCGTTTCAAAGCACTTTTATTATTTTGGGAGAAATGCGATTTCCAAAATGGAATTACCAAAAACCTTACAAAAAGATCTGATAAAAATCGGACCAGGGTTTCGGAGCAAATATCCACCAGAAAAATTGGGGAAGCTCCTTGAGTGGTTTAAAGAAAACAAGAAGCGGGGAAAACATGGGCAACCGTGCAGTCTTCAGCAAGAGGAAATGCACGGGAAAAAGGTAAAAAGTTCTTCTTGTAATCGGATTAAAAAATCAGATCGATCGGAATGTGGCTCTTCCCAATCTAAAAGATGCAAATCCTAGAAAATGCTAGGTAGCCAATAACAATGGCTGAAAGCCGGTAAGGACATGAAAATCATTTTGAGCCGAAAAGGTTTCGATTCGGGAAGCGGGGGGAACCCCAGCCCGATTTTTCCCGATGGACGAATGATTTCTATTCCAATTCCTGATGACCAACCTGGAATTAAATACAAGGATATTTGCTTCCCACCATATAATTTTGGCTCCTTGGTAGCCGATTTAACCGGAGGGAACACGAGTCCTGCTGATGGGGCTCATCTTGATCCGGACATTCGAGCAGAGAGTCTTCCTCGGCATCCTCAATGGAGGCCCCTATTTGGACAGGTAGGAAGCGCCCAAAGTCATCTTGAGAATAATGGGGTGCAGGCTGGGGATCTTTTCCTATTTTTTGGGTTGTTTCGAAAGGTCATTGACGATTCTGGGAAAATTACATACCAGAAAGGTTCTCCGAACCGTCATATTATTTGGGGGTGGCTTCAAATAGATGAAGTGATCAACGTTGATAGTTGTGACCGGTCCCAATATCCATGGGCCACATATCATCCCCATTTCAATCGAAGGCCAGACAAGAAAAATACCATGTATATAGGTTCCCGGTATTTGAAACTACCTGGAATGAGAAACAGGACGGTACCTGGAGCAGGGGCTTTCCCAGCCTTTAAAGAGAAAATGCAACTCACGGCTTCGTCTGTGACTACTTGTAGTCATTGGGAACTCCCAAGCTGGTTCTTTCCCCAAAAAGGCAGGACACCTATGACCTATCACGGGAACCGTGATCGATGGGAGAGGACCCAAAATGGTACACGATTAAAAACCGTCGGGAGAGGACAGGAGTTCATTCTGAATTGCGATGAGTATCCCGAAGTCTTCGGATGGGTACGTGGGCTTTTGGGAAACTCCTGAATTCTCTTCGTCTTTTCCAATCTGAATTTTGATTAAATTTTTCCTTTTGAATTTGCATTCCCTTCACCTAAAGTTCCGGTTTTACTCCGTCGCGCCGGGCTAACCCCCACATCGCAATAGTTGTTCTTGTTTGTTCTGCATGCTCCCTTCCCCGCCTGCCTCTTCTCTGAACGAATAAATACAAAAGATTGTCGCGCTCGTGAGGCGTCGTGCGTCACGCGGCCTCGCGTGTCCACACCTCCACAGCGTCTTCTCGCTTCGTGGGTGCGGGGTGGGCAACGGCTCTTCGTTGTCCATGCGACCCTCCGCTTTCTCTCCTGAGAGTTTTCTCCCATCCAACAATGGTGCTGGTTTCGCGGTTCCTCTCCATGTCGGTGGTGGTCCTTGGCTCTTCGAACGACGAATCAGGAGGACCGCCGGAGAGTGACGGCTCAGTCATCCCTCATGCCTTGATACCGCGCTCAGGCATTCGGGCTGAAGACGCCGTGATCTTCGAGCCTGCCGGCGGTGGGTTCCTTCTTGGAGCTGAACCTCGGTCTTTGTGAGAGG
>JBGSSO010000279.1:0-14671 GCA_041737015.1 Nitrospirales bacterium | reverse complement strand
AAGCTATGGAGTGAAGCAAAAACGGTTACGGGCGAGAGTGGCGGAATGGCAGACGCGCGAGACTTAGGATCTCGTGGGTAAACCGTGGGGGTTCAAGTCCCCCCTCTCGCACCAGTTCTTAACATCTATAATCTTTATTGTGCTCTTTTACAAGGATGAAGGGTCTTATGAAGTTAGAAATGACAGAGCTCGGGCCGGTCAAACGGTCGTTAAAAATTGAAGTTCCCGAAGAAGCCGTCAAAAGTGAATTTCAAAAGGTGTATGCCCAGTTGAGGCGTCAAGCCAAAATTCCTGGATTTCGACCAGGTAAAGCGCCAATAGCGTTATTAGAACAACGGTATGCCGATCTTGTGGAGCAAGATGTGGTGCAGCGATTGGTGCCCGATTATTACCAACGAGCGGTGAAGGAAGCCGGGGTGGTCCCTATCCTGGTTGATATTCCCCCATTGGAACGAATGAAAGTGAAGTCCAATAGTCCATTTACCTTTACGGCTACGGTAGAAATAAAGCCCACTATTCAATTAGGCGACTATCGACCGCCGAATCCTATTTCCTTGAAACGGGATGCACGTACGGTCACAGATGATCAGGTTGAAAAGGCCCTTCAGAGCCTACGGGAGCAACATGCCGAGCTTGACGTGGTTCCTGAAGGAACGCCTCTTCGTGATGGATTGCATGCCGTGTTGTCCCTTGAGGGGTTTGTAGAGGATCGGCCATTGGAAGGGACTCAGAAAAAAGGGCATCTTCTTCACATTGGGTCGAAGTCGCCGATTCTGGGTGTGGAGTTGGATGAGTATCTCATCGGAAAACAGGCGGGGGATATGATTGATATCCCGCAACCCTTTCCCGCCAATCATCCTGATTCTCACCTCGCCGGAAAAACGATGGTCCTCAAGGTGACTATTGATGCCGTGAAGGAGCAGAAACTCCCGGAACTGGATGATGAATTCGCCAAGGATTGCGGCGACTACGATTCACTGGAGCACCTCAAAACCACGATCAACACCCAATTGGATAATTTTCTGAAACAGGATCTTGAAGAAGGGTACAAAGATCAGGTGATTGAACGCTTGTTGCAGATGCATCACTTTGAAATTCCCGAGGTCCTGATTGAACGGGAGCTTCAGACGCTCATTCGACAAAAAATGCTGAAGGACCATCGCCATGCCCATCGTGAAGATGACGTGGAAGAGCCACTTCGTCTACAAGAAGAGGCTAAGCGCCTCCAACAAGAGTTGCATCCGGAAGCCAAACGGCGTGTGAAGCTGAGTTTGATTCTGGATGCGATCGTTCAGAAAGAAGGCCTTCATGTCACGGAGGATGAGGTGAACGCTGAAATTCAAAAACTGGCATCCTCCTTAAAGCTCCCTGTTGGTGAAATTCAGCGCATGGTCGAAGCTGGAGGGCAGGGGGCGCAGGAGGAATTTCGCGAGCGAATGAAGGCGGAAAAAGCCTTGCAGTTTGTCTATCAAAATGCGGTCATTCAGGGGTAACGCGTCCGGCGATCCTTCTGAATACACCTGTTCTGATATCTGTATTCGATACCTATTTACAACACGAGGAGGTCTCAGGGAATGCTCATTCCGATGGTTATTGAACAAACGAATCGAGGTGAACGGTCATATGATATTTACTCACGTCTGTTGAAAGACCGGATCATTTTTGTTGGAGCGCCGATCGATGATATGTTTGCGAATGTCATCATCGCTCAGCTGTTGTTCTTGGAATCCGAAGACCCGGAAAAGGACATTCATCTGTATGTCAATTCACCTGGCGGAAGTGTGACGGCGGGGATGGGGATCTATGATACGATGCAATATGTGAGGTCGCCCATCAACACCATCTGTTTAGGCCAAGCGGCAAGCATGGGTGCCTTGTTATTAACAGCAGGGACTAAAGGTAAGCGTTTCGCTCTTCCCAATGCACGCGTGATGATTCATCAACCGATGGGAGGATTTCAGGGCCAAGCGACGGAGATTGATATTCATGCCCGCGAGATTTTAAAGATCCGCGAAAAATTGAATGAAATTATGGCCTTTCACACAGGGCAGCCTCTGGCTAAAATTTCTGAAGACACGGAACGGGATTATTTTCTATCAGGGGAAGAAGCCAAAGCGTACGGATTGATTGATGAGGTCATCGTCCGAAGTCAGGAAAAGGGGCACAAGGACGACACCAAGTCAGGTTCAAAAAGTAAGGATTAAGGGCAAAGGAGGCACTTCTTATGGCGAGACAAGCGAAGTCAGAAGCCAATCTTCGTTGCTCCTTCTGCGGCAAGAACCGTGATCAGGTTCGAAAACTCATTGCGGGTCCGACGGTCTATATTTGTGATGAATGTGTCGGCTTGTGTAATGAGATTATTTCCGAGGATTGGCAGGAGTCTCGCCAGGAGATTTCCGCGAAACTATGCAAGCCGGTGGATATTCACCAACATCTTGATCAATACATTATCGGACAGGACAAGGCAAAAAAGGTTCTCTCGGTTGCCGTCTATAACCATTATAAACGTATTTCAGCAAATGAAATCGGGGATGTTGAACTTCAAAAAGGCAATATTTTGATTGTTGGGCCGACCGGGACGGGAAAAACCTTATTTGCGCAGACACTCGCCCATTATCTGGATGTCCCGTTTACGATTGCGGATGCGACGACACTGACGGAAGCCGGGTATGTCGGTGAAGATGTTGAAAATATTATCTTGAAACTTCTGCAGGCTGCAGACTATGAAGTTGAGCGTGCAGAACGGGGAATTGTGTACATTGATGAAATTGACAAAATTACCCGCAAGGCCGACAGCCCTTCAATTACCAGGGATGTCTCAGGTGAAGGTGTCCAGCAGGCGTTGTTAAAACTCATTGAAGGGACCGTGGCCAATGTTCCCCCTCAGGGGGGAAGAAAGCATCCTCATCAGGAGTTTATTCAAGTCAATACGACCAATATTTTATTTATTTGTGGTGGGGCGTTCGTGGGATTGGATACCATCATTGAGCGGAGGTTGAACCAAAAGCGGATGGGCTTTGGGGCCGATGTGCAGATACGTGGTCAACATCAAATTGGTGACTTATTTTCCAAAGTGGAACCGGAAGATCTGCTCCAATATGGGTTGATTCCTGAAATTATCGGTCGTTTGCCGATTGTCGCGGCTCTTGATCAATTGGATGAACCGGCATTGGTCCGCATTTTAACGGAACCCAAAAACGCGTTGATCAAGCAATATCAGAAGTTATTGTCCTTGGATAAAGTGAAATTGAAGTTTGCCGATGGAGCGCTATTGGCAATTGCCAAAAAAGCCCATCTGCAAAAAACAGGAGCACGTGGACTTCGGGCGGTCTTAGAGTCGGTGATGTTGGACTTGATGTATGAGCTGCCGTCGCAGGCCGAGGTAAAAGAGGTGTTGGTGACCGAAGAGTTTATTCACGGCAAGGGCGAGCCCATCAAAGTCTTTGAGCATCAGAAAGGCATCAAACCCGCCGTCGGATCTTAAGCTGGTTTCGGGTTCTTCTCCGTTGGGGCCGCTATCTCCTCCTACCCTACCCACATTCCGCATTGTGACAGAGTATTTTGCTTCCCGTTTGTTTTCTGATTTTTTCGATCAAGAATGGAGCCTGGCATTGTGGGCAGGGACGATTGATGGGTCGATCCCATATCGCAAAGGTCCACGTAGGATAATTGCTGCAGGAGTAAAATGTCTTGCCTTTTTTGTACGCTTTTTAACCAGGTCTCCCCCGCAATCCTTGGCAGCGCATTTAAGCCTAGCTGTAAGGGTTTTGTGGTTTTACATTCAGGGTATTGGTAACAGGCGAGGAAATTTCCAAATCGGCCGCGTTCTCCGGTATTTCCTCAGCGGGGTTTGATTTTTTTAACCATACGAGCTGGTTTCTTAGCAGCCGATTTTTTTGCCGCCGGTTTCTTGGTCGCGGCATTCTTCGCGGGCAATTTTTTGCCGCTTGCGGCCTGGTCATCGCCGGCCTTGGGCTTACGGGCCTCAAATTCGAAGCCGACTTTCCCGTCATCCCCGCGTTTCAGGTACGCCTTGAACTTGCGACGGGTTCGTGATGAAACAAAGTCGGCCAGCAATTCGGTTCTGCCTTCGCTCAGCAATTTTCTGATCTGAGTGGGTTCGATTTCCTGTTGCAGTATGACTTTGCCCGTTCGAAAGTCGCAAGTCTTGTTCGGGCCGACCGCCTTTTCACAGGTATAATTCATTCCATGTTCATAAACCGATGACTGGCACTTCGGGCAACTGCCCAGTGATTCCTGGCCGTGAAAATCAACCGGTTCACTGTTTTTATCGTCATCATTTTGACCGAAGTCAAATTCAAGCTTGTGTTCATCGGTCAGTTTGAGGATTGCCGCAAACGGTCGGCCAAGCCGACTGCGAAATCCCTGCAACGGACCAATCGTGCGTTCGGTAATCAGGATTTCTGCTTCGGGTACTTCTAATTGACGGCTGCCCGGAATTTTCGTAATTGAAAAATCGCACTGTGTGCAGGAAAACCGTTTGTAGTTTTCTTTGACCAGGCCGCCGCATTTGGGGCAGGGGGATTGCAATGTTGAGTAATTGCCTGGAATGGTTGTTGCGCCGTAATTTTTGGCCCTCGCAACCATTTGTTTTACTACCTTACTGATTTCTTGCATGAACGCTTGGCGGTCCAACTGACCACGTTCTATCTGCGAAAGCTTGCTTTCCCATTCGCCGGTCAGTTCCGGCATCGTGAGTTCGGTTACCCCCAGCCCGCGCAACAAGGTCAGCAGTTGAAAAGCCTTGGTGGTGGGCATCAGTGACTTGTCTATGCGCAAAAGATAATTCTCGCCAATCAAACCTTCGATGATCGCGGCGCGGGTTGCCGGAGTGCCCAGACCTTTGCCAGACATGGCTTCGCGCAAGTCATCATTATCAATTAGCTTGCCGGCGCCTTCCATCGCAGAAAGCAGTGTGGCTTCCGTATATCTGGCCGGTGGTTTGGTCGACAGGTCGCGAACTTCAATGTCGCTGACCGTGGCTTTTTCATGCCCACCAACTGCGACGAGTGTGCCCTCACCAGCAATGGCCTCGCGGCCGTAAATGGCCAACCAACCTGGCTTGACCATCACCTTGCCTTCGGTCTTGAAGTGGTGCTGGGCAATCTGGGAAATACGGGTGGTGTTTCGAAACTCCGCAGGTGGGAAAAACACCGCCATGAATCGACGCACAACCAGGTCGTATATCTTGGCTTCGGCTTCGCTGAGGTTTTTTGGTGCTTGTAATGTGGGAATGATGGCGAAGTGATCAGAAATTTTCTCATCATTGAAAATACGTTTGTTCGGTTTGACCCAGTCATTGCTCAGAATTTTTGCGGCGTGCGGCCCGATCGGATTGCCAACGCTGCCGCCGGTAATAGCTGATAAACGCTCACTTGACTCATCACGCAGAATGCCCAGCGTATCTCGCACCGTAGAGAGATAGTCTTCCGGTAGCGCGCGTGAATCGGTCCTTGGATACGTCAGCACCTTGTGGCGTTCATAGAGCGCTTGGGCCAGTGACAATGTGGCTTTGGCAGAAAAGCCAAACCGGGCGTTACCTTCACGTTGTAGACTGGTCAAGTCAAATAGCATTGGTGCGCTTTGCGTCGTGGGCTTGGTTTCTTCAGTGACTACTGCCTGCTGACTCTGGCAGGCCCGCAGAATCGCTTCAGCCTGACTGCGTTCCCAAAGTCTCTCTGCGCGCCGTTCCGCATCTTCGTCATTCTTTTTAAAGTTCGTATCAAACCAGCGACCTGGATATTGTCCGGCCTCGACATCAAACTGGGCATGCACTTCAAAGTACGGTCGCGAGATGAATTGCTTGATCTGTTCCTCACGTTCTACGACGATGGTCAGAGTGGGTGTTTGAACTCGACCAACGGTGGTGAGGTAAAAGCCCCCGTCTTGAGAGTTGAACGCCGTCATGGCCCGGGTGCCGTTAATGCCAACCATCCAATCTGCTTCTGCTCGGCAGCGGGCGGCATCGGCGAGCGGCTTCATTTGTGCATCATCGCGTAGCTTCTCGAATGCTTGGCGAATGGCCTTAGGCGTCATGGACTGCAGCCAAAGACGGCTTATGGGTTGCTTGGCCTTCGTGTACTGGACAATCAGCCGAAAGATCAGCTCGCCTTCGCGCCCAGCGTCACAGGCGTTGATAATTCGGTGGATATCTTTGCGGTGGATCAGCTTGGTGAGTAACTTGAGCCGGTCCTCGGTTCGGGCGATGGGGTTCAGATCAAAGTGATCGGGAATGACCGGCAGGTTGGCGAAGGACCACTTGCCACGCTTGACCTCTACGCCCTCAGGCGCCTTAATTTCAAGTAGGTGTCCAACGGCCGAGGTCACCACATAGTCGTCATTTTCAAAATAATCCTTCTCGCGTTTCAGTTCGCCAAGCGAACGCGAAATGTCGGCAGCAACAGAGGGCTTCTCGGCAATTATCAGTGATTTACTCATGAGCACCACCTACGGGGGAAGACTCCTTTGACATCTTTGATGTAAGAGAAACCGGCATTCACACGTGCAAGATTCACAACAAATTCAGTGTGAACATGGCGCTGTCACAATCCACCTGCTGCGATGTGACCGGTTTTTTGGCGTGCTCATCATAAGGACGGCGTAAGGTACAGGCAAGTTATGCTGAGTGCTCAACTTATTTTCCAGTCGTCGTAACTTGGCCATCCAGCAGCCGTTCCAGCCAGCCCTGCCGGCGGTTCTGTCACAAAAAATGTTTTCGAAGGTAATAAGGGGTTTTAACTCCGTGTCTGACAGACGAAAATTGCTAACTTTCCTGTGGTTTGTCAACTTGGTCCAACCTGAAGAACAGTGGCGTATCTTGTACATCTTTTTTTTGTGACAGAACCGTCGAAATTGTGTTCGAGGTCAATGCCCATTTTGCTCTTCGGGAGATCCTTGAGATGACCGACTGAAGCAATGACCTGATAATTACGCCCCAGATACTTGGATAGGGTTTTCGCCTTGGTGGGTGATTCGACGATGACGAGTGATTTAGCCATAGACAGTGATGAATGTCATGAATCGTTCACCATCACAATTTCCCATGGGGAAAGATGTGGTGGTGTGTTACCGGATGCTCACCCGGAGATACTGCAGCCCCGGTATCTGCTTTATAAGCCCTTTGATCTCCAAAGACAAGAGAATGCTCATGACTTCAGATGGGGAATGGGAACCTTGAGAGATTAAATCGTCCAGGGAAACGGGTTCAAGTGAAATACAATCAAATAGTCGTTGTTCCTCCGGTCCAAGTGAAGGCGCGGAAGGTTGAGGTTGAAGCGCACCTTGTTGTTTCTCCAGGTGATCCCGGAAGGAGGGTTCTAACATAGGAAGAATTTCTTCCACAACATCTAAGGAGTTTTCGACTAATTTCGCACCTTCTTTAATGAGGCGATGGGGGCCACGAGTCAACGTATTGGTCACATTTCCTGGTATGGCAAAGACCTCACGATTTTGTTCTAAGGCCATTCGAGCCGTAATGAGGGACCCACTGCGCGAGGTGGCTTCGGCGACGATCACACCGAGTGAGAGTCCACTGATGACCCGATTGCGTTGAGGGAAATGGTAAGAATGTGGAACGGTTCCCATGGGAAATTCAGAAAGAACGGCTCCCTGCTGTTCAATGCGTTGTCGTAGCGGACCGTGCTCAGGTGGATAGATGCGATCAATGCCACATCCTAGGACTGCCAGGGTTCTCCCAGAGGCGGCCAGCGCGCCTTCGTGGGCCTCGGCATCAATGCCCCTGGCCAGTCCACTCACAATCGTAAAGCCCAGTGCAGCTAAATCGCCGCTCAGTTGTCGCGTGAATGTCCGCCCGATGTGCGAGCCTTTTCTTGATCCGACGACAGCGAGGGCATGTTGGTCACTGTCTTTGAGCTGACCCGTACACCAGAGAACCGGAGGAGGGTCAGTAATCGTTTTTAATCGGGGCGGATAGTGAGCGTCTGCTAATGTCAGGATAAAGTATCGCCCATCCTGAACGGCCTGCAATTCTTTGGCAATGTGATCTTGTGCCTCAGCAGATATGGGTTGATGAAGGGCCTTGGCCAATGAGGGAGAAATTTCACCTATTGATACGAGTGTGTGGGCGTTCAAGGAACGAATGGCTTCTGGCGAGCCGAACCGGTTGATGAGTCTGGTGTATGTAACAGGGCCAAGTCCTTTGACTGCCAGAAGTTCCAACCAGCCTTGCAGGGGTGAGGTCATCCAGATCCTTTGTGAGGATGGTGAATACGCGTCTGGAGATCATCGTCAAAAGGTCTGCCCGCATTGCTCTCCACCCAGAAACTGCTCCAGGTTCGCCTCCGGAGGATGAAGACCTCCTGATTTCTCCAGAGTTGAAGGAGGGATCTGGGTCCCCATTCCTTTCTGTTCCTGGAGATAAGCGTTATAGGTGGTGCGGCAGGACCGTAGAGGGCATCGTTCATGATTCAATCGTTCTCGCGTGGTTAGGATGCGGTTCGAGATTCGGCGCGTGACGTCAATTTTCCCACCACGACGATGTCATATTGCTCAAGGTGCAGTAATGGATCTGCCTCAAATACTATTGGTTGTTGGAATTCCTGTTCGAGTTGCTCAATGCTACTGTGCTCGGTTTCGAAAATGAGCTCAATTACTTTGGGGTTGGCACCGACCACAATTTGTTGTGGTTGTCCCCGAGTCATTCCGATGCGCCGGATATCCCGAAAAATTTCATACGCGACGGTCATAGTAGATTTGGTGTACCCTCTTCCCTCGCAGTCACCACAAATTTCCGATAACGTCCGTAACAGATCTTCGCGGACGCGTTCACGGGAAATCTCGATGAGCCCAAGGTCGGAAATGCGTGAGATACGTGTTTGAGCCTTATCGCCCGCCAGTGCGTCCAAGGTTGCCTGGTACACTTTTTCACGGTTCCGTTCACGTTCCATATCAATGAAATCAATTATGATGATGCCGCCAATGCCGCGTAATTTGATCTGGTACCCAATTTCTTTCGCGGCCTCCAGATTGTTTTTTAAAATGGTTTCTTCCTGGTCGCGTTTTCCCACAAACCGCCCCGTATTGACGTCCACCACTGTCATGGCTTCTGTGTGATCAATCACAATATGCCCTCCGGATTTGAGCCAGACCTTCCGGCTTAGGGCTCTGGTAATTTCCAATTCGATTCCCAAGTGATCGAATAACCCTTCCTGCTTCTTGTCATAAAAATGCACGCGAGAGGCTTGTTCCGGAAGATAACGGCGGACAAAATCTTTCACTTCCTCAAAATCCGGTTTTGCGTCAACTAATAGGCGATCGACTTTTTTGGTAAATAAATCTCGCACCACTCGGAGTGGGAGGGATAGATCCGTATGCAAGAGGGACGGGGCTGGCTGGCTACTGGCCGCTTTGAGTGTGTCTTCCCATAACGCTGATAGAAATCTCACGTCGGTTTGGAGATCGTCTTCCGGTACATCCTCGCACACGGTCCTGACAATGTATCCATACTCCGGTTTCCGGATGCGTCGCATGAGGTCCTTCAGGCGATGGCGCTCTTCTTCTTTGGTAATTCTTCGCGACACGCCAATATGGTCGACATTGGGCATGAGCACTAAAAAGCGTCCGGGAAGGGAGACGTAGGTGGTAATCCGAGGTCCCTTGGTGCCGATGGGGCCTTTGGAAATTTGTACAAGAAGTTCTTGTCCTTCTGTTAACAGGTTTTCGATGGGACGTGCTGTTTGGCGTCGGGGGCGCGGCACGTCCTGGCTGCGTTCATCCTCTTCACTGTCCACAAGGGTATCCCCGGGTTCCGTTCCGACCGAAAGATCAGATACGTGGATGAACGCAGCCCGATCCAGTCCAATATCGACAAAGGCCGCTTGCATCCCTGGCAGAACTTTAATGACCTTGCCTTTGTAAATGTCCCCCACAAAATCTTTTTTTCTTGGACGGTCGACATACAATTCTGTCACAACACGATTGTCGAGCACGGCAACCCGTGTTTCTTCACGAGTGACACTAATCGCAATTTCTACTCCCATAGTTATCTCCCTACATTCTCAGAAGGTACCAAAAGCTATTCTTCGTCAACATTTCTTGGTGAAGAGATGTCGCTGATGTGGCTGAGCCAATTTGTTGGATCTGCCTGCAAAATCTGAATTAGCTGTGTGCCCCTTCTGTCAATAATTGTAAATGAATACTGTATGGAACCATTTGAGGATGGTTCTGTGTGTCCACTTCCTTGTTCTTGCAAGTCTGTGAAAAAATCCATGGCTTTGGGACTTTTCTGAATCGAATTTTCCGTTGTTTCCCTTTTTGTGCGATAACCTGGCCAACGTTATCAAAATCACGCTGCAGGGTACATGATACCTAAAGGAGTGACAGGCGTCTCCGTTTCACGTTGAGCAAGAGTCCCAGAGCTGTGAGATTCACGACCATGGCGCTGCCTCCATAGCTCATGAGAGGAAGAGGAATGCCCACAACGGGGGCCAGCCCGGATGTCATGGCAATATTGACGACAACTCCAAAGGCTATCATGGTTACCACTCCAACAGCCAAGAGAGTCCCGACAATGTCTTTGGCTTTAATCGCGATTTCTAAACCCATCAAAAATAAGAGAATATATAAGGAAAGTAAGACCATTGATCCAATAAAGCCCCATTCCTCTGCGAAAACCGCAAAGACAAAATCGGTATGGCCCTCAGGAAGAAATTTAAATTGGGTTTGCGTTCCCCCATATAATCCCTTTCCCAGTAATTGGCCGGAACCGATGGCAATGCGCGATTGAAGCCCATGATAACCTTTGCCTCCCGGAT
Source organism: Nitrospirales bacterium (assembly GCA_041737015.1). Lineage (GTDB taxonomy): Bacteria > Nitrospirota > Nitrospiria > Nitrospirales > UBA8639 > Nitrospira_E. The sequence goes on along the minus strand of JBGSSO010000279.1, from coordinate 3,878 downwards.
CAGAATTGGGATCGACAAAGCTGAGAATCCGATCCTGTTGGTACTCGTGAAGGGAGCCCCAGACCCCGCCCCAGGCAAAGGGGAACAACATCAGTGCTGCCAAAATCATAAACCCAAAGGCTTTGGATTTCATTCCCACAGTGAGAATCACGACAAGAAAAATGGCCAGAAAGCCCAAGCTACTTCCTAAGTCAGGTTGCTTGAGGATGAGCAAAAATCCTGGAAGCACGATGAGTCCGGGTATGATCAACCGACGTACCCAGCCTTCACGGGTGGTTGCCCCATAATAGGCCGCCAGCATGAGTAGCAAAGGAATTTTAATGAACTCTGAGGGCTGGACCGCAAAGGAGCCAAGGGGAATCCATCGTTGAGAGCCCCGACTGGTTTTTCCTGCGATTAACACGATAATGAGTAAGATCAGTCCTATCCCATAGAGCAGATATGAAAGACGGGCGAGCTTGTGATAGTCAATACCCACCGCGACCAGGAAGGCTAAGGAGCCGACGACCACCCATGTGGCCTGCTTGAGATAAATAGGGAATCCGGTTGTCGTCTGAGGGTTGGTAACGCTATAAATTGATAGGATGCCTACAGAGATAATCGCCATAATGACACCCAGGAAACACCAATCGAAGGTATCCAGTCCCCGTCGATTCACATTGTCGTTCATTAATGACATGAGATGCGTCGTTCTCCGTCCAAAGGGAGGGGATTCCTGATCAAAAAGTTGGCTCTTGGGTGGTCTCAAAACCCATATAGGCTTCAATGAGGGTCTTGGCCAAGGGGGCGGACGCTGAACCTCCATGCCCCATGTGTTCAACTAATACCGCCACGGCAATCTTCGGGTGTTCTACGGGAGCAAATGCCACAAACCACGCGTGGTCTCGAAATTCTTTTTGAGGCTCCTTGTTTTTATCCTTGTCCCCATCAGGTTTCAGGGCAACAACTTGTGCCGTTCCAGTCTTACCTGCAATGCTCACGAATTCTGATTGCGCCAGTTTGGCTGTTCCCTTTGTGACGACTGCCGCCAATCCTTCCTTGATATGGGCAAACGTTTGGGGAGAGATGGCCAATTGTTGAATGGGTGGCTCAGGCTTTTCTTTGAGTGTGCCAGTTCGCCGCAGTCGAGAGGCTTTGAGCAACCGGGGTTGGACCACTCGTCCATTGGTTGCGACGATGGAAACCATTTTCGCCATCTGAATGGGAGTCACGGTTAAAAATCCTTGTCCAATAGAAATGGAAATGGTTTCGCCAGGGTACCATGGTTCCCGTTTGACCCTTTTTTTCCATTCCGAGGAAGGGACAAGGCCCGACCGTTCGGAAGGGAGCGCAATGCCGGTTTTTTCACCTAATCCGAATTGACGCGCATAAGTGGCGATGGGATCAATGCCCAATTGATTGCCGGCTTTGTAAAAGTAGACATCGCACGATTCCGCAATAGCTCTGGTTAAGTCGACCTGACCATGGCCTCCCGCCTTCCAATCGCGAAAGACCCGCCTTCCAAAGGGAAAGGTTCCATGGCAGGGTATCATTTCCTGTGCGTTGAGGGTTTGAGTTTCTAAGAGGGCCGCGGCCATAATGATTTTAAATACCGACCCCGGAGGATATTGGCCTTGAATGGCGCGATTGGTGAGCGGGTGTTGTGTATCTTTGAGAAATCGTTGCCAGTCCTTTGCACTAATCCCGCCCGAAACATCATTGGGATTAAACCCAGGTTTACTAGCCAGAGCCAAGACGTCTCCATTCCAGGGATCCAGGGCAACAATGGCCCCGGCTTCCTGTCCTAGAAGGTCTTCGGCGAGGCGTTGAAGTCGAATGTCGAGCGTCAGATACAGGTCATCCCCGGCCAGGGGACGTCGAACTGAGAGAGACCGTTTTGGATACCCCAGCGCATCGACTTCAATCACTTCCTCGCCGGTTTCTCCAAGAAGATATTCATCAAATGTCCGCTCCACTCCATTTTGCCCGATGATGCGTCCTCCCTGAAGATGGGAAAATTCTGGGTCCTTAAGCTGTGATTCGGAAATTTCACCCACGTAACCCAGGACGTGCGAGGCGTAATTATTGAGCGGGTAGTGACGCTGATATTCCGGCTGAATCACTACACCGGGGAGTTCGAGCCGGTGCGACTCTATGAGTGCCGCCTCTTTCAGCGTAATGTCGGCTTTGATCTTGACTCGCCCTCTTCGACTTTTTATTGAAAGTTTATTGGAAATCTCTTGTTGGTCAATATCCACGTAATGAGGTAACTGAGCCAAAAGGGCCTCACGGTCCTGTATGTCTTCCAAAGAAACATACAGTTGGAAGCTGGGGATATTATTGGCGAGGAGTTCGCCGTTCCGATCATACAGAAGTCCTCGAGCCGGTTCCAAAACAATGGATCGAGTACGATTGTCCCGGGCAAGTTCTTGATAGTGCAATCCGTCTCGAACCTGTAATTGCCAAAGGCGTAACCCCAGCAACACCAACAGCATCAGAAAGCCGATCTTGACGAATATTAACCGATTTTGAATATCGGCAAGTTCATTAGCCTGGCGGGAAGTGTCCAGCATTGTGCGGGTCTTATCGTGGTCCCCGGCCTAAGTGTACCATACTCAGCGATGGGCCAATGTACTTAATGGCCCAGAACATCCCCAAGGTCAGGAGGCTATTATAGAGTCCTTGCGGGAGAAGTCCTGATGAAAGGGCGTGAAAAAGAATCGGGGCATCCACAACCGGGTATGCCACGACGAGAGAGGCCAATCCGCATCCTACCGACAGGGCGAAGGTGACAAGCAAGATTGCGGGAATGGTGACTGTGGAAAACGTGTGGGTTGTGACGCCAGCCAAGGCTCCCGCGAGTCCCTTTAAGATCATATTGAGCCCAATCCCGCCTGGAGTGAATAAATCTTGGAAAAGTCCCACCGTCAGTCCGATCATGAGTCCTTTGTATTCACCTGAGTGAAATCCCATTACACAGGCTAGAATGAAACAGAGGTCAGGGTAAATCCCTTTGGCGGATAGAATTGTGCTAAAGGTGGCTTGAGCCAGAACCACTCCAAAGCACAGAAGGATGTCGAGAAAAATAGTCACGAGATTACATTAGGGAGAAGGAGAGACAGGCGGTTTTGGTAATGATGAAGGGAGAGCAGGCTGGAACGAGGTAATCACCAGGACCGCTTCCAGTTTGGCAAAATCGACAATTGGATTAATTTCACCCAATTGAAATAAGTCGGTATCCGCTTTGGTGACCTGTTGAATTCGGCCAATTTGGAGTCCACGGGGAAAATCATCCGTTAATCCAGATGTGACCACTGGATCTCCTGGTTGGACAGGCGATAGGGGTGGCAGATATTTCATATGAATGGTTCCTTGGGGGGTTCCTTGTACCAGGCCCTCATCCCGGCTTTTTTGAATCATCCCGGTGATCGCGACGTTAGGGTCGGAAAGAAGAAGCACGACGGCCGTCGTGGGGTTTACGCGTACGACACGTCCTACCACTCCGGCATCGGTGATGACTCCCATTTCCGGATGAATGCCGTCTTGGTTTCCTTTATTGATGATCATCGCCCGATACCAATTGGACACATTGCGGCCGATGATTCGAGCCGGAAGGGTCGTCATGGGTGTGGTTTCCTGATACGCCAGCAATTGTTGAAATTGCTTGGCAATAATGGCCTGTTCTCGAAGGAAATTCTGCTCACCTTGTAAGCGCTGAACTTCCTGCTTTAGCTGTTGATTTTCTTCCCACACATTCTGTAGTGCGATGTAGTGGTCCCAAGCGTGACGGATAGAATCCTGTATCGAGGCTACAGCATGCAGGGGGACTTCCAAAATTCGTGCGAAAGGTCCTCCCACATGACTCAACCATTCCTGCGATTGTCGCGGCAGAAACAGCA
>JBGSSO010000272.1:0-21985 GCA_041737015.1 Nitrospirales bacterium | reverse complement strand
GCATTGTTAGATGGGTAGGAGGAAAAGTCGGGCTAGGCTACTTTTTATATAGAGTAATGTCAAATTCGAATTCAGGATCAACGCATATCAAGGCTACTTTATTTTACCCAATAAAAATCCTCTGTAAATAAATACTCGATTCATTAACAATGGGTCTGCATTCAATTAACCGTGGACACCTATACGCATTGGTTGAAAGAATCTGAACGCGGTCGGACCCTGGAAGTGGACCGCTTGAGCGCCCCTCCCCTGGAGGAAGTCGGCACTTTTCCCGGCACTTCCAACGGGGGCATGACTCAAGACATTGAGAGAAAAAGGGAAATTGGGGTGAGTGACGGGAATTGAACCCGCGACCTCCGGATCCACAATCCGGCGCTCTAACCAACTGAGCTACACCCACCATCACATGGAAGTTTCGAGCGGAAGAAGAGGGCAATCTTATCAGAGGGCCGTAGGTGTCGCAAGCCACATACCATTCGCGACCATCGACGATGATTGACCTAATTTTTAGAGAGAAACTCCTATTTCAAGGGCTATAAAGCTTTTTGAATACCACTACAATTTACCACCCGTTCAATTGACCACTTTCATAAAATTGTGATAGAAATCACACTTCGATTTTTTTCTGGAGGAAAATATGGCTAATCGACACCATTCAGCAATCAAAGCAGCTCGCCAAACTCTGAAGCGCCAGGACCGCAATCGGTCTATCCTGCGACGCGTCAGGACCTTTATCAAGAGGGTTCATGGAGCGGTCAAAGACAACAAGGGCGACGAGGCTAAGGCCTCTTTGCGGGAAGCTACCTCTGAGCTACATAAGGCCGTCACCAAAGGCACGCTTCATCGGAACACCGCATCCCGTTGGGTTTCCCGTCTCGCATCCCGCGTCAACACTCTCTCACCCAAATAATACGGTCAAAAGGGTTAGGGGTTCTCACGCCTTGTGAGGTTTCGTGCGACTACCAAAGACCTTGCTGCCTTGACCAGCTTTGGTGGCTTGGCAAAGTTGGATGACCAGGTCATCCAAGATGAGCTTCGGACGTGATGCACGCCCTCCTTTAAGAGCCGAATCAGCTTGAGCGAATAATTCCCATGCTCGACGGAGGTGGGATTGCTTCCACCGCTGCACCTGCTGGATAAATTCCCGCGCACGAAACGGAGGAATTCCTGCTTCGCGTGCGGCCTGTCCCGCATCATACCCTTCCTGCATCAACGCGTGCGTTTTCCAGATCTTCCGCATTTGCCACAGAAAGGCACCCAACATACGTAAGGGCGCTTCGCCAGTTTCTAAATTTTTGGCCACGATATCCAGTGCCCGTCCCTGATCCCCTCGCGCAACGGCTTCCGACCAATCAAACACCGAAATACCCGGTGGTTTTCCTCTGACCATTTCTACGTCCTGTGCCCGAACTGGATGCCCCTCCGGCATAAACGCCACCAATTTCTCTAATTCACCGGCCGTCCCATACAACCCTTCGGCAACCTGATCCTTCAATATCTCGAGGGCACTGTCTTCCAACTGCAAGCCTAACTCTCGCGCTCGCTGCGTGACCCACCCTGCTCGCTGCCCCTCAAATAGGGGAGTGCATTCTACCACCGACGCCCGTTTTTTCAGGTCTTGAACCCACTTCGTCCGCCCGTCCAATTTTGCCGCAGTGATGACCAGCGTGGTCGTTTCATTGGGAGCCTGGAAATATGGCATGAGGGCTTCACCATCTCGGGAAGATAGTTTATCTGCCCATTTTATGATGAGGAGTCGTCTTAAGGAAAAAAACGAGGCCTCTTCCGAAATGGCTAATATTTCCGACGCGTCGGTTTCATCACCATAGACGACATCGACATGAAACATCTGAGAGGAATCATGGGTCGTTGAACTGTTCGATGAATCTGAACCATCCTTTTCCTGACCTGCCACACGAAGAATGCTCAGGGCCTGATCGCGAAAATAGGGCTCTTCCCCAATCACCAAATACAGAGGGGATAACCCATGCCGGCTGATCTGACTCTGAAGTTCATGAACCTTCACGGTGAATACGCCCCCCGTAGCAGACAATCCTGCCAAACGATTCGGTTAATCAAGGCATTTGGGAGTCTGGCGGCAAAAGATCTCCGTGAGGCGCTGAGATCTCGGGGGATTCGTCACCACCGGATTCTGGAGCCGGAATAGTCTTCTTTCCATTCCTGTCAAAAATCCCTTGCTCCCTGGCTCCCAAAAAATGATCGGCCAAATCGGCAGCCACCTGTTGCCCCGCTTGTTCAACCGCCCGGTCCTGCAAGACCCGGTTAAATTGCAATCCGGTCTCGGAATCTGACGTTGATGTGGCCCCCACAAAAAATTCCGCTGTACTGGTTCCGGTTTGAGACCATCGGACTTTCCCAGTTTTCCGATCCTTCACCTTCAACACCACCCTCACCATAACCCGGCTTTCTTGTGTCTGCGTGCTAGTAAAGGCTAACGAGGAAAGCGCGACCGATAGAATCGCGCCCTCCATCACAAAATCGGCGGAGGCATCATCGACAAATTCGGCGCTTCCGACCGATTGTAATGACTGACGAATATATCTGGTGTATTTGAATTCCAGGTTTGGTTCAAAGCTGTTATTTTTGAGCACAGGAAAGACCAGACGAACCGGCGGTCCTTGCGCCTCGTGGCCGGCACTCCCCCCGACCACCGGACCCGGTCCCTCAACCGTGAATTGGTACCCACATCCGGCACTCAGGCATAGAAGGACTCCCCCAACGCTAATCACGCATCTCACCCGCTGAAGGAGCCAACCCGGTCGGCCTGAGTTATATGACAAAATTCACCAGCTTCTGTTCCACATAAATAATTTTGCGGGCGACCTTGCCTTGCAACCATTCCGCCAATTTAGGATCCGCCTGAGCCCCTGCAATAATCTGCTCCTTTGTCGAACCGGCTGGAACTACGATCTTACTCCGAAGTTTTCCATTTACCTGTAGAGGAATCGTCCATTCGGCACTGGCCACAAGAACGGGATCAAAGTCGGGCCATGCCTGCCGGCTCATCCCTGGGCGCTTCCCTAAGATTTCCCACAACTCCTCCGTCACGTGCGGCGCAAAGGGTGCAAGCAACACCACTAACGTTTCCACCGTTGTTCGCCACTCCGCTCGCTCGCCAGCAGTTAAGTGCTCCCCCGGAAATTCTTTCCAGAACTTATACAACTCATTCACAAATTCCATAAGAGCTGCAATGGCCGTATTAAATTGAAAGCCCCGCTCAAGATCTTCTGTGACCTTTTTAATCGTCTGATGCGTCGCCCGCTGCAGTTGAGGAAGAAGCACGGACTCGCCGGATCCCGGATTTGCAACCGCCCCATTCATGACCGGAAGGAGATCCTGCACCAACCGCCATACCCGGTTAAGAAACCGGTAGCACCCTTCCACTCCGGTATCGCTCCATTCCAAATCTTTTTCCGGTGGGGCGGCAAATAACGAAAACATTCTGGCCGTGTCCGCCCCATATCGATCGCACAAGTCCTCAGGGGAGGCAATATTCTTTTTAGACTTGGACATCTTCTCCGTACGGCCTGTCACAATGGTCCGCCCACAATGAATACAGACCCGCTGCTCGCCCACTTTTTTGATTTCGGTGGGAAGCATCCATCGGTGCTCTTCGCACCAGTAGGTTTCCTTGGTCACCATGCCTTGGGTGAGCAAATGGATAAAGGGTTCATCAGCCGTCGTGAGACCCAGGTCCCGTAAGACTTTGGTAAAGAAGCGCGCATACAAGAGATGCAACACGGCATGCTCGATTCCGCCGACATATTGATCCACCGCCATCCAATGTTGTGCGGCTTGGGGATTCACCGCTTGCGTGGTGTCTTTGGGCGAGCAATAGCGAAGGAAATACCAGGACGAATCCACAAAGGTATCCATGGTATCGGTTTCGCGGCGTGCCGGACCGCCACATGTGGGACACGTGGCTTGTGCAAACGACGGAGATTCCTTGAGCGGAGACCCACCTTTCCCGGTGAACGGCACATCGTCAGGCAGCAGCACCGGCAAGTCGCCCTCGGGAACCGGGACAATGCCACAGCGATCACAATACAACATCGGAATGGGCGTCCCCCAATAGCGTTGCCTGGAGATACCCCAATCTCTTAACCGGAAATTGATGGTTCGCTTTCCCCATCCCTGTGTTTCCACATATTCGCCGATGGCCTGTTTGGCTTGCGACACAGACAAGCTGGAAAAATTCCCGGAGTTGACCAGGAGTCCGGCGGCATCCTGTTCTTCATAGGCCGCTTCCAGGTTTTCAGAGGCCAGCTTCCCGTCCGGATCTTGAATCACCAGCCGAACCGATATGTGATAGGTTTTCGCGAATTCAAAATCTCGTTGGTCATGCGCGGGAACGGCCATAATCGCCCCCGTTCCATATTCATACAACACAAAATTCGCCACCCAAATCGGGATACGTTCCTTGGTAAATGGATTGATGGCGTAGGCGCCGGTAAACACGCCTTCTTTGTCACGATCGGCCGCCGTTCGGGTCGCTTTATCCACGCGAGACACACGAGTCACAAACTCTCGCACCCCGGCGGCCTCGGGTCTCCCGGCTATCAATTGTTCGACCAGAGGCGATTCTGGAGCAAGACTCATGAAGGTCGCGCCATAAATGGTATCCGGTCTCGTGGTAAACACCCGGATCGCCTGTAGCCCGGCTACGGTCTCCGCTAAGGGAAAATCCAGTTCTACCCCTTCGCTCCGCCCAATCCAATGTCGCTGCATGGCCAGCACACGAGCCGGCCAGGTCGCTAACCGCTCACAACCATCCAATAATTCCTGAGCATATGACGTAATACGAAAAAACCATTGTTCCAATTCTTTTTGAATGACGACCGACTCGCATCGCCAACACACTCCTCCGTCTTTTCCTTCTTGCGCCAACACCTGTTCATTCGCCAATACCGTTTCACAAGAAAGACACCAATTCACTGCCGAGCGTTTTCGATACGCCAATCCACGCTCAACCATTTTCACAAAGATCCATTGATTCCAGCGGTAATACTCAGGCTGGGAGGTATTCACCTCCCGATCCCAATCATAGGACAGACCCATCCGCTGGAGCTGTCTTTTCATATAGGCCACATTCTCTTGAGTCCAGACGTTGGGGTGCACCCCTTTCTCAATCGCCGCATTTTCTGCCGGCAACCCGAAAGCATCCCACCCCATCGGGTGCAACACGTTATACCCGCGCATCGTCTTATAGCGGGCCACGACATCCCCGATTGCATACACCCGCACATGGCCCATATGAATACGGCCAGAGGGATAGGGAAACATCTCCAAACAATAATATTTGGGCTTGTCCGAATCTTCCTGAACCTGAAAAGTCCCGGATTGGGCCCAATATGCCTGCCAATTTGCTTCAACGGCCTGATGATCGTACGTATGCGCCATGCTTATGCCTTATCAAAGAAAATACGGTAATCGCCTCGATGGATACGCCACAAATACATCCCTGTTTCCTCATCACATTTGTTAAGGAAGGTCGGTATGGGCAAAAACTTTTCCTCGTCAAATTGTATAAGGAAATTCGGAAACTGAGAGGGTTATTGCCTCCAGATTTGACGTTGGGAAACGCTGCTTTTTCAACAGCATCCTGAGGAATCTAGCATAGAGAAACCCACCCCACAAGCAAATCGGAAGGAGGCCGTTCAGACCATAGGATCTCGAATAAATGCACAGGGAAATGAGGAAAACAGAAAGGTTAGAAGGACCGCTTGTTCGCCTTGCGGGACTTCACGGAAATGGGTGAAGGAGGACGAGCGGTTGATCCGGAAATGGCACCAACCACTTCCTGATGTTCACGCTGCAAATGACGATGATGCTCAATCAACGGATCAATGATTTCTCCACACATCAGACAGCGCCAGCCAGGCATCCAAATCTCGCCACTCGTGGCCATATCCACAAAGTGATCGACTATCATGGTTCCCTGACATCGAGGGCATTGCATCCGTCACATCTCCTCTTCATACGTGATATGTGTATCCATCGGTGGAGCCACCACAGACCTTAAATCTCTCACTCCGGAGAAGAAGCCTCGTGTTCCTCGAAAAACGGACAACAGGACAATACAACCTCAAGAAAACACATATTCTTATCCTACTTCCCCACAGCCATCCCATTTTTTTCAAGGAAACAGAAAACCCTCTCGCTCCATACAATATTCTCACCAAGCATTTCAGAAATCCGCCCGCATATGCTTTCGAAGAAATCCCTGCTTGCATATTGCGAGGATTGGTGGGCATCGACAACTATAGCCACCACCAACACAACAGTCTGGAGGATGATTAGGATATCACCTTCGAAGATTTTGAGGAACGAAGGGGATGAAGAGGAATCATCGCGTCACTACGTAGTTTGCGATGAAAGGTGATCGCAAAGCGATGCGCTTCATCTCGAATGGTTTGGACCAGCCGTGTTGCCGGTGATTTCAGGGGCAGTATGATGGGCGTCTTTCGACCTGGCAGAAAAATCCGTTCGTCTTTGTCACCTTTCGCTTTGGCCAACCCACAAATAGCGACCTGTGAGAGACCAACGGCCGCCATCGCTTCCATGGCCGCGCCTAATTGTCCGGATCCGCCATCGATCACCACCAGGTTCGGCTCCGGCAACGTTTTCCCTGGCTTGTTGGCCAACGATCCGCCGTATCGGCGCTTCACCACTTCATGCATACTGGCAAAGTCGTTGGCGCCTTCTACCGTTTTAATGCGAAATCGCCGATAGTCCGACTTCTTCATTCTGCCCTGTTCCCAGACCACCATGGACGCCACTGAATGGGTTCCCATGGTATTGGAAATATCAAAACATTCAATGCGAGCCGGAATCTGTGGCAACCCTAAGAGTGCCTGAAGTTCGTCCACCGCCTCACTGGATTCGGTTTGCACGCGAAGATGTTCGTTGAGAGCCACCGCGGCATTTTCCTGTGCAAGCTGGAGCAATTCATATTTCGCTCCTCGTTCCGGAACCAGCACCCGAACGGCTTCCTTCTTTTTCTCAGACAACCACCGCTGGACGAGCGATAGATCATCAAATCCCACGGGAAGCAAAACTTCTTTGGGGGGAAGTACTGATTTGGCATAAAACTGTTCAAGCGTCGACCGTACCAATTCCTCATCAGTGACGCCGTGAGCGTCGGACCAGAAGAAATCGCGACGGCCGATTAACAAACCGCCTCGCACAAACAGCATCTGCACATCCACTGCCCCACCAAGTCTAGCCAATCCCAATATATCCTGCTCCCGTGCGCTGATTTGCGCCACCCGTTGTTTGGCTAGCATCCGCTCAATGTTCCCTATCTGATCACGAAGACGCGCGGCTTCTTCATACTCTTCCCGCTCAGCCGCGTCCTGCATGCCTGACCGCAATGACCCAAGCAATTCGGTGTCTCGTCCCTCTAAAAACCAACGAACCTGTTTGACTATCTGATGATAATCCTCCTTCGTCTGATTTCCTGTGCAGGGGGCCATGCATCGCTTGATTTCAAATTCCAGGCATGCCCGCTCAGCGGTTCCATTAATGTCGATTTTGCAGGTGGCCAGGGGGAAAACCTTGCGAATGACTTTCAGGGTGTCGCGCATGGCTCCCGTGGGGACATACGGACCAAAATATAACGCCTTGTCCTGCTTGACCCGGCGAACAATAGAGAGCCTCGGGAAATCGTCCTGAATCGGCAACCGGAGATAGGGATATTGTTTATCATCCCGAAGGACCACATTGAACCGGGGACGATGACGCTTGATCAGATTACTTTCTAACAGGAGGGCTTCGAATTCCGAATGAGTGACGATGGTTTCCAAATCCGCGATCTGCGAATACAACACCCGGTTTTTAGGTGTCAGATCGGCCCCATGTTGGAAATACGATCGCACCCGGTCGGATAACACGGCGGCTTTTCCAATATAGATAATGTCGCCCCGTCGATCCTTAAAGAGGTAGACCCCTGGTTGCTTGGGAAGATTATTCAATATTCCGCTCAAGCGTCCTGGTTGGTCAGAGAGGACCTGAGGAATATGAGTGTCTGTTTTCATCATCACTTATCTTGCTTTGCCACCTGATGGTCAGACGATGGCGACTCCCGCTGGTCGTTGTATCAACTCAATTTCATAGCCATCCGGCGCATCGATAAAAATAAACCGGCTGCCGGATGAAGATTGGGTGGGGCCATCCGTGATCGGCACTCCTTTGACTTGAAGTTCCTGAATCGTCTCTTCCAAATCCTCCACCTCAAAGGCCAAATGCACAAGATCCTCCTGAACCGTGACCGCCCCGCTACTCGGAAAACTGCACAACTCAATCAGTTCCTCACTATTGGGAACAGCCAAAAATGCCAGATGCGATCCCCGTGGCGACACCTTTTGCTCCACGACTTCCAGACCAAGGACCTCTCGATAAAAGCCCAGCGTCTGTTCCATGTCACTCACCCGCATTCGCGTATGCAACAGTTTTTTCACCCGCATGCCATTCTCCTTTTCAACATTCACCTGTCCGACTTTGTGAACGGAATCCCCCTGCATGAATCGAACTTCTTCCCAAAATAGAGAGGAAGTCCGCGATCCCCAGTCTGGAAGCGTCACTTTTCCCTATTGTCACTCGTTGCTCATCCCTGATCAAGATTGCTATCTTCTCTTGTTTTTCATAGACTTCCCAGGAATTTCTGATCGGTTCCCGTTCTCAAGGAGGAGACGTGACGACATTGATCTTTTGCCGCCTGGTCTTTTTTAGCCTCATCCTTGGGCTCCTCAATACCGTCATCATTCCTCAAACCGTCCGCGCTGAAGCATTTCGTATCCTCGATCATAGCGCTTCGGCGACGGGCCAAGGCGCTGCCTTCACCGCCCAAGCCGATGATGCCTCAGCCCTCCACTATAACCCCGCAGGCATGACTCAATTGAAAGGCATTCAATTTTCTGCGGGGACCCTCTTGATCGGAGGCACGGTTCGATTCAACAGCGACCTGGGACCAAACGTGAAAGGTGGTGTTGGTGGTACGATCGCCAATCCTCCACCCAGCACATTATTTCTCACGGCGAACCTTCCTGCCTTAGGCTTCGACAATCTCCCGAATTGGACCGTAGGAATTGGGGTGACCACCCCGTATGCGCTGAAAGTCGAGTACCCCGATGATAGCCTGACTTCTCCCATACTCACGAGTGCGGCCCTTCCCCTTATCGACATCAAGCCCACTCTCGCCTACAAGCTCAATGACTATATCTCTGTTGGGGGCGGGCTGGATATTTATACGTTTGCCAGCTTTCTGGGAGAAGGTCAGGCAGAGATTCAACAGAATGCGGCCCCGGGTAATGCGTTTGGTATACCCGCTGGAACAGGCCTTGAAGCCAATGGGAAAGATACCGCGCTAGGATTTAACGCCAGTGTCCTCTGGACACCCTTCCGCAATCAGGACGGTCATCCACTCGTCAATCTCGCATTTGTCTACCGGAACGGACCCAATTTGGACCTCAAAGGAGATTTTTTAGCCGGTGGAACCCGACTCGCCGGTGCAGCCACGAACATTGAACTCCCTGACATTTACACGTGGGCCATCGCCGCATGGCCTATTCGGAACGCTCAACATGAGTGGAAGGTCGAAGTCGATCTCGACTATGCGGATTGGTCAGGGTTCAAAGACCTCAACCTGCAACTCTCTAATGGAGCTGCCATCCAAAATCCCCGCAACTATGGAGATGCCTGGGTCCTTATGGTGGGAACGGAATTCAAAGCCCTCTCTCCCTCTGCACTCCCCAATTGGGATGTGGCCTTTCGAACGGGATACGTCAGATCGGAAAGTCCTATTCCCAATAGCACATTCGAGCCTGCGGTTCCGGATTCCGATTTTAATGCCTTTTCAGCCGGCATGGGCTTTCTCTGCCATGCTCCAGGGAAATTTTTGGGGATACTCCCCTGTGACATTTTTGGCGCAAAAGCCATCGGGATGGATTTAGCCTATCAAGCGTTGCTGTATGATGAACGGAACGTTCAAAATAACCAACAGCCTCTATTAAACGGTAAATGGGATACCACCCTACACGTTGGAGCCGTGTCCCTGCGGATGAATTTCTAATGCCTCTTCCCTGAATTTTTGTCCCCCCCTTCACCCTTTTCTCCGATTCCATTACAGTCCCTCTACCGGTTTACCATCTCAATAGGGACATTCATGCCGCTCTTACCAAAATTCCATCGCATTGTGGAGCGTCCACTTATGGAGTTTCGTCCATTCGGGAAGGATTCTCAGTGTGCAACCATTCAGGATGTAAGCGGGATCGCCATCCGCGCCAATCTTGAATATCTGGAAGAGGCCATACAGCAACGCCAGGGCCCCGAGGCCGCAGAGGAGGCGTTGAGCACTCTTGTCGCCTTACTGAACGAGCGGATTCCCGACCGGACCTATCATGTGACCCTCGATTTCCTCAAGAATCACTGGAACAGCTATTCCTATGAGTTTGCCATGTTTTTGGCCGAATTTTCTGTTCAGCTCTCGCACGAGGAGAATTTCCACTTCAATCTGGGACGGGAAAAATTTCTTTCGCCCATTATTCAAATCCTCGGGCGGCCCTTTTCCATAGCCCAGATATACCGCCTCTTCCCCCACTTTGTGGAAAAGTTCACCAAAGGTTCGCTCAAGCCGGAGGTCGTATCGGTCACCAATGGTCATGCCGTGATGCGGCTACAATTGTCCGAGTCCACGATCAAACAGTTCGGACCCTATGTTCGAGGCTGCGCCGAACGAATCTGTCAGACCACCAAGGCGACTGTGGCAGAAGTCCCGGCCCGCATGTTTGGGAAAACCGCATCGACTATCCAGGATCGGTGCTGCATCGCCGACGGTGCCCCCTATTGCGAATGGGCCTTTACCTGGGAACCCGAGCGACAAACCATATGGGGATGGATTCTGGGAGGACTCGCATTGGGGCTGGCCACGGTCGCGACCTTGAGCGTGTTTGCTCCCAATCAGCCCTGGTGGGTCAGTGCCGGACTCTCCCTGCTCCCCTTGCTCATCCTTCCCTTGGCAAAACGACTTTGGGATGATCGGCTAGAGCTGCAAGAGCGCGGGAAAATCATTCAAGAACAATTGGAGTCGGCTGAACAACGGCACGAAGAATTACGGGAGGCCTATCTCGCACAAGAGCATACCTTGATCGAGATCCGGCGACGAGTCGATGAATTGACCATGCTGCATCAACTCACCCTCCACATCGGCTCAACCCTGGACCGGGAAACCATTATTGGCTCAGGCCTCAAAGCCATTGTGGGTTCACTCTCCTTTGACCATGCCTGGGCAGCCGTATGGGACGCACCGCATCAACTCTTTCACAAAATTCAATCAGAAGGCATGTCGGCACAGTGGAATACATTCGTTCAAGACACTCACATTCCTTCCGCCCCACAGGACCTCCTTCACCAAACCCTCCACACGAAAGAACCCATCGTCCTTGAGGACATCACGGATATTCTGAGTCAGTGCCACCCCACTACTCGACAGATGTTGACGGAAGCCGGGACGAAAAGCGGATTCTCGGTTCCCCTGATTAGTCAGAATCAACCACTTGGTGTGCTGATCATCGGGAGTACGCACCGGAAACCCATACCCATCGCTGAACAAAACTTATTATCCACGGTCGCGCACGAAATGGCGATTGCCCTTGATACGGCGTTGGCCTATGACGAGATTGAAGCCTTGAATATCGGGTTGGAAACCAAAGTGCAGGAGCGAACAGTGGCATTACAACAGGCCAACACAGACTTGGAATCCGCCAATCACCGACTCAAGGAACTTGACCGGATGAAATCCCAATTCCTCTCGCATTGCTCTCATGAATTGCGCACACCCTTAACCTCGATTAAAGGATTCACGGAAAATCTGCTTCATGGAATGGTGGGACCCCTAGCCGAACGCCAACACCTCTACCTCACCAGAATCAGTGCGAACGCCAATCGACTCACCCGTATGATTGCCGACCTCCTCGACTTGTCGCGCATTGAGGCAGGAACTGTCCGGTTGGCCCATGCATCGGTGTCACTGTCCGAACTCCTTGAGGACGTGACGCAGGAATTGCTCCCGCTCACCCAGACCAAGGCCCAACACCTGACGGTCGAACTCACAGAAGACACTTTGACCGCCTGGGGCGACCAGGACCGCCTCCACCAAATCGTGACCAATCTCGTCCACAACGCCCATAAATTTTCGCCACAAGATGGACGCATCCTGGTGAGAGCTTCGCCCGCTCCTCCGAGTCACATCCTCCTCACGATCTCCGATACCGGCCCGGGGATTTCTCAGGAAGCTCAAGCCAGCCTCTTTCAGCCCTTCTTCCAGGCTCACCGGATCCCAGAAATCGGCACACAGGGCCTGGGGTTGGGACTCTCAATCGTGAAACAATTGGTGGAACTGCACGGTGGGACAATTTCTGTGGAAAGTCAGCCTGGAGAGGGTGCCACGTTTCGCCTTCGTCTTCCCGCAGTCTGCCCTTCAACGCTCTCACCCTCCGCTCAAGCCTTCCATGACCCGCCAATCTAAGCATGTTCCATAGGCTGCATCCTTCAATACCATTCCATCAGAATCCATTCCTCTAATCGGCCTGTCACAGGTCGGCAGAAAATTCCATACAATCCCTCAGGATTTTTATCGTCCTACCGATAAACGTGGATAGTATTGCTTACGACATTATTGGAAGGGAGGTGGAATCATGAAAAAAGTCGCGAAAAAGAAACCGGCAAAAAAAGCCGCCGTGCGAATGAAAAAGTCTCCGGCGAAGAAAAAGGCGTCACGATAACGCCCCGGACATCACCCTGTGTAGGTCCGGGGAGTCGAATCTACTCCCCGGATTACACTTCCCTTCTCCCAACCCCATAATCGCTTTCTACGTCATCTCGACCTCACAGCCAATGTTCGCATTCGCACAAGTTGAGTTTGCAGCCAGGTTATGTGATAACTCCCGATCACTCATCCCCATGTATTGGGAGCACCTGTTATGGACATTAATGCACAAACCCAACTCTGCGGCCTGTTAGGCCACCCAGTCGATCATTCCCTTTCTCCCGCTATTCACAATGCGGCCTTTCGTCACTTGGGATTAAATTTTGTCTATCTGGCGTTTCCCGTCCAGGATCTCCAAGGCGCAGTTCGGGGTCTCCGGGCTTTGGGCCATATTCGGGGACTCAGCGTGACCATTCCCCATAAGGTAGCCATTCTGCCACTATTAGATTCCGTCGAAACTACCGCGAAACACATTGGCTCGGTGAATACCATCGTCAAAGACCGTGGCCTGTTAGTGGGCTCCAACACTGACGCGTCTGGGGCCCTCCAAGCTTTGCAGCAAGGTGGAGTGGAACGATCAGGACAACGGGTCGTCATTCTAGGATCCGGAGGAGCCGCTCGCGCCATTGCCTTCGCACTCGGCGTGGAAGGCAAAATTGCACATCTCACCCTCCTAGGTGTCGATGATCAGGAACGAACAACCTTGGCGAAGGACCTCCAAGCCAAAACACCCATCCTCTTGCACGACAGCTCCTTAACACCTGAAACATTGCAATCCGCATTGGCACAAGCCCAATTGCTTATTCATTGCACACCCATTGGCATGCATCCAAATGTCGAGGAAAGCTGTGTTCCCAAGCATCTGTTGCACCGCGATCTGACGGTGATGGATATTGTCTACAATCCACTCAATACGCGTTTGTTGCAGGACGCGCAAGCGGCAGGATGCCGCACCATCCAAGGGATCAACATGTTTCTCTATCAGGCTGTAGGGCAATTTGAACTCTGGACTGGCAAATCCGCACCAATCGAGGTGATGCGTAACGTGCTCACCTCCCACTTTTCATGAACATTGTCTTAATAGGATACCGGGGGACCGGGAAAAGTACGGTGGCCAAGATATTAGGCCAACGCCTGAAACGAACCGTCATGTCCACCGACGCGGAAATCGTGAAGGAGGCGGGACAATCTATTCCTCATATCGTCGAACAATTCGGATGGGATCATTTCCGCGGGCTGGAAACGCAGATGTGTCAGAAACTCACCGGTCAGGAAAATCTCGTCATCGACACGGGCGGGGGACTGATCCTGAAGGAAGAAAACGTGAACATTCTGAAAGCGAAGGGAAAGCTCTTTTGGTTGACCGCCGAAGTTTCGACGATTGCAAGTCGGATTTCAAGCGATACCCAGCGGCCCTCTCTGTCAGGAACCAAATCCTTCGTGGAAGAAATCGAAGAAATTCTCGAAATTCGCACACCTCATTACCAAGCCGCCGCCGACGTCATTATCTCCACCGATAACGAAACTCCTGAATCAATTGCCAACCGGATTTTAGGGAACCTCGAGTTCAACTCTTAGCTTTTGATTCATTTTTCTCGAATCAAGGTGAAAAGGTACCGTTTTTTTTCATCAAAAAACAATTTCCAAGGGTTCATCATGGATTGTGAGAGCCATCTTTGGCAGCCTGAAAATGCCGATCGAGTTCTAAAATATACTTCACGCATTCCTGGGCCTTCATTTGTAGAAGAAAATGAGGGCCATCAACTTTCTTCAGATTAAAGGATTGGAAGTGATGAGCAAACCAAACTGCACATCGGGCTGGCACTAGTTTGTCATGGGATCCCTGAAGATAGCCGCAAGGAATTGTCCAAACTTTTGAACTTGAGGAGAAGGAAGCCATCTTAATTAACCGTAAACGATGCAAAAGAACATAAGAAGACACGTTAGTTAAAACGCCCTTTAGCGCCATAACCTGAAGAGAAGGAGCAGACAACCCCAGACAAAAGAAGCGGTAAAAAATCCCTGGCATTCAAGAAAGCAACAACAGGCTCCCAGGTAGAATTGTTAAACATTTGAGTAAAAAATGGCGGGGAGATTCAGCAAAGGCTGCGCAGAAAATAATGCCACGAAGAGGAATAGCATATTGTTCCAAAAGGGTAAGTGCCACTAATCCTGAAAAAGATTCCGCTAATAAGATCGTGTCTTCAGGGGCCCTCAACTGTTCGTTTACTATTTCCGCCATTTCCTGCAAAGAAGAGAACCGATCGTTTGGATAGGCAATAACCGTAACATGGAAAATATCCCTTAATTGTTCGACTAGTGGTTGAAAAAGAATTCCGGTTCCATCAAGGCCAGCAATAGGACCAAATTCAATTTTTTAGGGTAGCTCAGAGGCAAGGAAAAGATACCGAGAAAAGCGGAAGTCATCAGAGGCAGAAACCATAATTTTGTCATGGAATCACCTCATGTAACATACTAATGACTAGGAAATGCTAATGGAAGACAACTGGCGTCAGCCCCGAGTCGTGGA
Source organism: Nitrospirales bacterium (assembly GCA_041737015.1). GTDB lineage: Bacteria > Nitrospirota > Nitrospiria > Nitrospirales > UBA8639 > Nitrospira_E. Next base: position 6,671 of record JBGSSO010000272.1, on the reverse strand, counting down.
ATGGACTCAATACCTGTTGGGTAGTTATGCCCATTGGCTGAACAAAGAACTGATTCCCCGTCAGGGTACTTCACTGGAACAAGCCGAACGCTTGTTCACCTGCCCATTTGTGGTCGTCTCTCATGGGCTGCAGGATGATCCCATCCTCAATTATGGAAACCGGGCCGGGTTAACCCTGTGGGAAATGGATTGGGACCAACTGACTCAAACGCCCTCTCGGCAAACGGCCGAGCCTGTAAATCGTGAAGAACGGGCCCGCATGCTGGATCAGGCTAGGTCTCAGGGCTACATTGCTGATTATCGTGGAGTCCGGATCTCCCGATCCGGAAAACGGTTTTTAGTGGAACGCGCCACGGTGTGGGGCATTCGCACACCGGATGGAACCCCCCTAGGACAGGCGGCCACCTTTTCAACCTGGACGTTCATATAGGTAGTCGAACGTCTCCACCTCACCTCCTATCTGACCTTTCCATTGGGATACGGATCTGCCAAGAAAAGCTGTCCAGGCTCTCGCTTGCCCTGAGGATTTTACCTGGGCTATGGTGCCGTGGGGTTGATAATTGTCACTTCAACCATTTTTTGGGGAACGTATCATGATTTTAGCGGCTGACATTGGTGGAACAAAAATCAATCTGGCCTTGTTCGACTGGAACAAGGAACGGGTAGACCCTATTCGGGAGGATACGGTTTGGACCGCTGATTACGAGTCCTTTGAAGAAGTATTGACGGAATTTCTCGAAGAACCGGCTTCTGCCGATTCCGAATCGGATGAAGCCCCGGACGACAGCGAGGCACTTTCGTCTGAACCCACTTCCCCTTCTCCACTGGGACCCCTGACCGCCGCCTGTTTTGGAGTGCCGGGACCGGTCTTGAACAATACCTGCCGAGCGACAAATATTCCGTGGACCATTGAAGGAGACAAACTCGCGGAGTTTCTGAATATTCCACATATTCGTTTGTTAAACGATTTAGAGGCCACCGCCTATGGACTACGGCTCCTTCAACCTGATGAACTCGAGGATCTCAACCCCAACGCCCCTTCCCCCCCACCTGATGGCACGAGGGTATTATTGGCCGCTGGAACAGGCCTGGGAGAATCGCTGCTCCTCTGGACAGGGGAGGACTATCACATCTGTCCGTCCGAGGGGGGACATGCGGATTTCGCACCCAATAACGATTTGGAAATCGATCTGCTGCGATATTTGCGAACCAGCTATTTACATGTCAGTTACGAACGGGTTCTTTCCGGTCCAGGTCTCCACGGCAATTATCAATATCTCCGGGACACCAAGAAAAACGAGCCCACCTGTTTTGCCGAAAAGCTCACAACCGGGGATCCGGCAGCATTGATTACAGAAGCCGGGCTGACGGGCAAACCAGAAATTTGCAAAGAAGCCCTCCAGCTCTTCGTCTCTATTTACGGGGCCGAAGCCGGCAATATGGCGCTCAAGACTCTGTCAATGGGCGGCGTCTATCTTGGCGGGGGCATTGCTCCAAAAATCATATCCGCGTTACGGGAAGGCACGTTCATGAAAGCCTTTCTGGCAAAAGGCCGGTACAAACGGTTACTGGCCAAGATACCCGTTCGTGTGATTTTGAATCCCCATACTGCGTTGCTCGGGGCGGCCTCCGTAGCTGCCCGCATGGCTGGCTAACACCATGAATTCAAGGCATACCCCGGGTATTCGTCAGGAACCACAAACCCTCACTTTAGTCCGATGCCATGCTGAGAGACCTCTGCATCTGTTTTTTTTAGCCTCGTCCCTGCCGTTTTGCCTGAAAAGACTCGGAGAGCACCAGGCTTCGAGAAGGAATGTCTGCTAGTTTCCATGACGATTACGGTATCAGGCCGTTTGCCATCGAATAATTCCCATGCATGAGACCCTCTATGTCTTCCTTATCGACGCCATTGTCACCCGATCAGCAAAAAGCCCAGGCCGCCCTCAAAGCCCTTGAATTTATACAAGATGGCCAGATCTTGGGACTCGGCACCGGTTCCACAGTCCAGCATTTTTTGACGGCCTTAGGCCAGCGCGTCCAACAAGGATTACGGGTCCGTGGCGTGCCGACCTCACAAGCCACAGCAGTCTATGCCAGACAATTGGGCATTCCTTTGCTGAACAACGAGGAACCCTGGGACATTGATGTGGCGATAGATGGCGCGGATCAGGTCGACACCCAACTGAATCTGATTAAAGGAGGAGGCGGGGCGTTATTGCGGGAAAAAATTGTGGCGAAAGCCGCTCAGCAATTCATTGTTATTGTGGATCAGGCCAAACAGGTGGACCATCTTGGGCTTCCTTTCCCCTTACCCGTTGAAATTGTCCCCTTCGGTTGGCGAACAACGCAACGGCATCTTGAGAATCTGGGATGGCCTTCTCCTTTGCGTCACAGAGCCGGGCAGCCTTTTCTCACAGACAATGGAAATTATGTGGCGGATCTCCATATTCCTGAAATTACCGACCCCTCCGCACTCGAATCGTCCCTCAGTCAAATTCCAGGCGTGGTTGAATGCGGGCTTTTCCTGATGATGACATCCTTATTGATTACCGGCACAAATAGCGGTCCCGTGCTCACCCGCGCATCTTGAGTCAGACGTCTTCTCTGGTAGAATTAACAGAAGATTGTTTGCCGTTGAATGCCACCGCCCTTGCATTCAAAGTTGATACATTGGGGAGCATGGATAAAGCTCAAGAAATCAGCGGTTTGCTATGATGACCCCCTACCCGATATAGGAAGAAGGTATCCTGCATGAGAGGACGATATCCGGTGCGAACATCCCCTGTGAGAAACAGACACCATTTTTGGAGGGTCGCGATCGCGGTGGGCCTGCTTGGAGTCACCCACATTCAATGCTCCCAGGCACCATCCTCCCCCCCTCCTGAGACTCCCCCAGCCATCACCGCAGGCCCAAGGGAGACCGAGCCGCCCGTACCCGTCGTCCATGCCGCTGATTCGCCTCCCGTGGTTAATGTCTCGACCCCTCTTCTGGCCTCTAACGAAACCTTTGTCAAAATTGCCAAAGAGGCCATGGCCTCGGTCGTGAATATCTCCGCGACCAAACGCACAGTCCAAACTCCCGGCACGAATCCCCTGTTTGAAGATCCATTTTTCCGGAGGTTTTTCGGAGAGGAATTTGAACGGCGGTTTAAACAACCCCGCGAACGGCAGGAGCAAGGCTTAGGTTCCGGAGTGATTGTCAGCGATGACGGATACATCATCACCAATAATCACGTGGTAGAACAGGCCGATGACTTGATGGTCCTCTTGGGAGATAAACGGAAACTTCCGGCGACACTGATTGGCACGGATCCCAAAACCGATTTAGCCGTAATCAAGATTGAAGCCACCGGATTATCCACCTTACCCTGGGGCAATTCTGCTTCACTGGAGGTTGGAGAATTGGTGCTGGCGGTCGGCAATCCCTTTGGATTGAATCAAACGGTCACCATGGGGATTATCAGCGCCGTGGGCCGTGCCAATGTCGGCATTGTCGATTATGAAAATTTCATTCAAACCGATGCCGCCATCAATCCAGGCAATTCCGGAGGCGCGCTTGTCAATCTGCAAGGCCAACTCATCGGCATTAATACCGCCATCTTCTCCCGTACGGGCGGCTACATGGGCATCGGCTTTGCCATACCCAGCCAAATGGTCAAAAGCGTGATGCAAAGCCTGATCGGCCATGGGAAAGTCATTCGTGGGTGGCTGGGGGTGTCGATTCAGGAATTGTCGCAGGACCTCGCGACCCAATTCCAGGTGCCTGATACCCAGGGCGCGTTGGTGGGTGATGTATTTAGCGAAAGCCCGGCGGGACAAGCCGGATTGAAACGTGGCGATATTATCCGCACCTACAATGGTGTCACCGTGAAAGATCCGAACCATTTGCGCACGCTTGTGGCCGAAACGACGCCGGAGAGTTCGATTCCCCTTGCGGTGTGGCGAAACGGCAAAATTGTCAATCTCTCCGTTTCCATAACTGAAATGCCTAAAGATACCGCTGCATTGACGGAAGTAGCTCCCAGTTCGGTCTCAGGTAACCACGCCCTATCAGGGCTTTCAGTGGAACCCGTCCAGCCTGGACAAACACGCGATGGCCAGGGCGTGGTCGTGACCCAAATCACCCCGAATTCTCCGGCTGAACGGGCAGGTGTTCAACCGGGTGATGTGATACTGGAACTGAATCGCTCTCCCATTGGATCCGTGAAGGATTTCGAACAGCTTGTGAAGCGCCTGGAAGCCGGAACCTCCGTCTTGGTGCTCTTGCAACGCGGAAAAGGCGCCATTTTCCTGACCATCAAACCATAACGACTGGACAAGAGCCTCTGCCTCGCCAGACCTGACACCCTGAGAGCCGAACAACCATGACGCCGATTTGTTCATCCAGACCATTCTTTCAAATGAGCCAAGTACTCTGCTTCGTGGGATTTCTGCTATCCCCCGTTTCTACGCAACCGATTCTGTGGGCCTCTTCTCCGCAGATTGCCATTCAAGCTGAACCGCCATTTTTTTCTCCCAACCATCTGATGATCCGCTTGGATACCGCCCTCACGTGGAAAAATCAAACTCGAGAAGCCCATTCCATCGTAGCAGACGACTGTCAATCCCGCTCCCAGTGCTCATTTGACTCAGGAGTCATTCGTCCCGATCATCAGTTTGTCTTAACCCGGTTAGCCCCCGGCCACTATCCTTACCATTGTGGACTCCATCCCTTCATGCGGGGCCTGTTAACTATCCATACCCCGCACTCCCCGTCCTCTGATATCTGATTCAAGAGCCATATTTTTTGTTGTTGCGACTGTCCTCCCTTGTCAACACAGGTGATTGTACGTCTTTGACCCATGTCATCCGCCCTTTTTTCGTTGCATGCCATAAGTCCCTAATGGTACATTTCCGACATGCCTGGTAAGGGCAGAAAGAATTTCAATTAACGAAAAGACACAGACTGGTCCCATCGTCTAGGCTGGTCTAGGACGGCACCCTCTCAAGGTGCAGACACGGGTTCAAATCCCGTTGGGATCACCAATTGCTATTAGGAGCCGAGGTTCGCCCCTTCCTAATTGTTTGCACCCGCACCCGTTAGAATCAGACTCCTCGTACTCCCGTCTGGTTATTTCTTTCATCTATGCCGTAAGGATCTGTGATGACTACGAGAACTTTTCACGATGGCGAAAGCGACGGCCTGGAAGCCCTGGAGGCTCTGGATCCGGAAACAATTGAATCTTTTTCCGACCTTCTCTTAGCCATGAAAAAAACCGCATTTGGCGGACGTCGTCTTGGCGATGCCTTTGAGATTTTGAACAAAATGGTCGAGGATCCCGATTGTACGGTGATCTTGACCTTGTCTGGGGCCATGACCATCGCGAAAATGGGAAAGATTATCTGCAGCATGATCGACAGAAACATGGTGCAGGCCGTGGTATCCACAGGGGCGTTGATTGCACATGGCTTGAGTGAAGCCGTAGGCAAAACACACTATAAATATCACCCATCCATGACGGATACCGAGCTGTATGAAAAGGGCTATAACCGCGTGTACGACACGCTGGAGATGGAATCAAATCTCAACCACGTCGAACGGGTCGTCAGCCAAACCTTAAAGCGCATGACTCCTGACACACCCATCTCCTCGGAAATTCTGACTCGCGAAATCGGGAAAACTCTCCACGACCACTACGAAGGACCAGGGATTTTGAAAAGTGCCTATGAGCAGAGTGTTCCAGTCTATATTCCTGCATTTACCGATTCTGAAATGGGGCTGGATGTCTCCATTTGGGCTATGAAGGAGAGACGACAATCTCAATCCACACCTCAATCCCCCGATCTCTCCGATCAGGAAACCTGGCAGGTCTTGCAGCAATCTCGTCCGGCGTTTAATCCGTTCTTAGATCTCAATAGTTATACGGCAAAACTGCTGTCTGCCAAACGGTTGGGGATTTTCACCATCGGAGGCGGAGTTCCCCGTAATTGGGCACAACAAACGCCACCGTATATCGATATTCTCAATCTCCGGATGGGTACACAATTAACTCCTCCACGGTATCAGTACGGTGTCCGCATCTGCCCGGAGCCCGACTACTGGGGTGGTCTCAGCGGATGCACATATGAGGAGGGTGTATCATGGGGAAAATTTGTGCCTCGAAAAGAGGGGGGAATGTTTGCTGAAGTGTTGAGTGATGCCACAGTGGTCTGGCCTCTTCTCATGATGGGGCTCCTGGAAAAAGCCCGTCGCCGATAAATTCAACCCCTGGCCCACGACCGCCCTCTTGCCTCGACACGGTCCGCCAGGCATGCAACAATAATAGTCATGGAGTGATGATGAACATTGCCCAATCTCTCAAATCGACCGTATTGCTCGCCATCCTTCTTGGCACGCTGCTCATGAGTCCCACGACTTATGGGAAAACTCCTGACTTTTTGATCCAGGATGATGATGTAGTCCGAGGGGATCCCAAGGCTCCCATCACCCTGCTGGAATACTCGGATTTCACCTGTGGCTTTTGCGAAAAGTTTTTTCATGAGACCTTTCCTAAATTGCTTTCAGAGTATATTGAGACCGGAAAAGTGCGCTTTGTCTATCGGGACTTCCCGAGAGGCATGGGCAGCCCGCTTCGAGCAGCCGATGCAGCTCGATGCGCAGGATAGCAAAATGCCTACTGGCCCATGCATGA
>JBGSSO010000255.1:0-5493 GCA_041737015.1 Nitrospirales bacterium | reverse complement strand
ACCTGTTCAGAGTTTTTACACAACAAAGGCGTCCCTACTTGTGGACAAAATTGTACCCATACCCCAGAGGCTCAAAAAATTCACGAAAAAGAGGTTTCCAAGCATCAGAAAGAATTAGGTGAAATCGGTTCCAATGTTATTGGTTAGATGACAAGAATAATGGCCGATCAAGGGATACTATTTAAACAAAACGCTGAACTAGAAACATATCAATAACAAAAGAAAGGAGACATCCATGAAAGGTCAGGTTTTGAAAAGTATTGTTTTTGCTACGGCACTCGCATTCTTCAGTGGGGTTCTACATGTACCATTCGTTCTGGCTTCATCCGTTGCCTCGGAGAAGGTCGAGTTAGAAATTACCGTCAAAGTCAATCAAAAGGGGTTTCTAGACCACAAAGGAAAACCTTTTGGTAGCAAAAATGTTTTAAATATTCCAAAAGATAAGGTTGTTCGAATTACTTTTGTGTTTGATGAAGACATGACCAGCTTGGCGTATGGGGATACCCACCAGGTCGCCATTACCGGAAATGAGGGTTGGACCAAGGAAACTCAAAAGATTTGGATGCTCAACAAAAAAGCACATATCACCTTCCAGACCGGAAAAGAAGGCACACAATATCGAGCCTATTGCATTTTAGATTGTATTGGGATGGAGCATTTAAATAATCTGGTCATTCGAGTGGTCTAAGAGCGAGACATCCCTGCCCCTGAAGACCGGGGCATCTATTGGGTTGTAAATGATCCGGTTAAAGAGAGCTGCGCAAGAACGCGCAGCTCTTTTTTTTTACCTCCGACCTCATGAATAAAAGTCTCTCAGCTTATAGATGCCTCAACCCGGTTAGAAAAACCTAGCCGAATCCTTCATACTGATCAATGGACCACAAAAGGTATTGCATCGGACATGGCGATAACAGAGGCGAGTTGAACGGGGATTAAATTTAAAGCCGTTTAGGGGTTTCATCTAAGGTCCGCTGATGGATAGGCAGCGGACCTTAGGTAAAAGAAGTTGCTTCACGAATAGAGATCTTATTCCTCAAGTGTGGAAATGTCTCCGGGGTCTTGGCCGAGTTCTTTGGCCTTTAGGACGCGGCGCATGATTTTGCCGGAACGGGTTTTAGGGAGCGACGGGACAATTTCAATTTCCCGTGGGACGGCGATCTTGCCTAATTCCTGTAGGACATGATCCTGCAAGCTTTTGATGAGATCGGGTGATTCCTGTTCCCCTTGTTTGAGGATGACAAAGGCCTTGATCTGTTCCCCGGCGGTCGGATGCGGTTTGCCAATAACGGCGGCTTCCACCACCGCTTCATGGCTGACTAAGGCGCTTTCGACTTCAGCTGTTCCGATCCGGTTCCCGGCGACTTTCACGACATCGTCCGCTCGGCCCATAAACCACAAGTAGCCGTCTTCATCCTTATGGCACACATCACCGGCGGTGTATACACCGGGGATGGTATTCCAATACAAGAGATAGCGATCCGGCTCGTTGTAGATAGTTCGCATCATCGATGGCCAGGGTTTTTTAATGACGGCAAACCCACCGCCATGCTCCACCGTGTTGCCTTCGCGGTCCATGACATCCGCTTCGATGCCTAAAAATCCACGCGTGGCCGAACCTGGTTTGAGTGGCACGCAGGGGAGGGGTGTGACCATGATCATGCCGGTCTCCGTTTGCCACCAGGTATCCATGATGGGTTTGGTGCCACCGGTCACCCGATGAAACCATTCCCATGCTTCCGGATTGATCGGTTCACCCACCGATCCTAAAACCTTGAGAGAGGAGAGATCGTATTTTTTGGGCCAGTCTTCTCCAAATTTCATGAGCAGCCGAATGGCCGTCGGAGTGGTATAAAAAATCGAGACGCCATAGCGTTCAATCAGATCCCACCAGCGCCCGGGATTGGGATAGTCGGGTTTGCCTTCCGCCGTTAAAATCGTGGCGCCGTTTAAGAGCGGGCCATAGACGATATAGCTGTGACCTGTGACCCACCCCGGATCCGCCACGCAAAAATAAACATCTTCGTCTTTGAGGTCAAAGACATATTTGGTCGTGATGTAGGTGCCCACCATATAGCCACCATGGACGTGAACGACACCTTTAGGTTTCCCCGTGGTTCCTGAGGTATAGAGGATGTAAAGCGGGGTTTCGGAATCGAGCTGTTCGGCTTCACACTTTGTAGATTGGTCTTTGAGCCAGGCTTCCCAATCCAATTCTTTCGGGGCTTGAAGAGGGGAGGCTGATTGTTCCCGTTGGACCACGATAACTTTTTCCACGGTCGGGCATTTGGCAACCGCTTCATCCACTACCGGCTTGAGGGGGATTTTCCTACTGCGGTCATACCCCACATCCGCAGTGATGACCACGCGCGCTTCGCATGCCTCGATGCGTGCCGCCAACGCTGTGGCGCTAAAACCCGAATACACCACCGTATGGATCACTCCGATGCGAGCACAGGCCAGCATGGCCACGATTTGCTCGGGGATTTTCGGAAGATAGATCGTCACCCGGTCGCCCTTTTTGAGGCCCAGGCTTTTGAGAGCATTGGCGCACTTGTTGACCTGCCGATATAACTCGCCATAGGTCAGGATTCGTTCCTGACCTTCTTCTCCGACCCAGATGACGGCCACTTTATTTTTTCGCCAGGTTTGGACATGGCGATCGAGACAGTTGTAGGCAATGTTGCAGGTGCCTCCCACGAACCATTTGGCCCAGGGATAGTTCCAGTCCAAGACCTTATTCCAGGGAGAAAACCAGTGGAGTTCCTTGGCAATACCGTCCCAGAACTTTTCAGGGTTCGCAATGGACTGCTTGTAGGCGGTTTCATAATCCTGAATATGGGCGTTGGCTGTTATGTCGGGTGGGGGAGGAATGACCCGGGTTGATCGTTGCAGGGTTTCAATATGTTCACTCATTAGGTTTCTTCCTCCTTAGTTACGCATTTGAACACAATCAAGAACATGCCTTCTCAGGGAATCGGCTGATAAGCCCATTATGCTGCGGTTGGCTCGTTCCTTCAAGAGGGCAAGGATTAAAGACCATGAAGAAGAGGTGAACATTGAATAGGGATCGGAGGCTATGAATATAAGAACCGTCGCTGACCATCAGCGGTTGGGCCTTTTTTTTTAAAATGGGATTGAGATGGATTAGAGGAGTTCAGAGGGACTGGTTATCCTAATTAAGTGCGTGGCGGGGTTTGGCGAGTTGGGCTTGTATTTGTCCATATTTCGCGGCGTAATCCTGTTGACTGCGGCGAATGACCTCATGGGCCTCCTCTCGACCATAGACATGTGTGATTTCGCAATTCTTTTTTTGCGAGCCGGGAGCATCTTTGTAGGTCAGGAAGTAATGCATGAGACGTTCCACAAAGTGGACCGGACAGGATTTGATATCTGTCCATTGCTCATGGAGTGCATCGCCCTTGAGTACCGCCACAATTTTATCATCGGCTTCATCCCCATCGATCATACGCAAGCCGCCTATAGGAATGGCTTGCAGCAAAACGTCTCCATGGATAATGCTTTTTTCAGTCAAAACGCAAATGTCTAATGGATCCAGATCTCCGACGAGACCGAGTCGATTGGTGCATTCGGCGCTGAGTGCTGCGACAGACTGCCCGCAATACGTTTGAGGAATTAATCCGTACAGCGTGGGGCACACATTGGAATAGCGCTGGGGCCGATCCACGCGCAAATGGCCTGACTTTTTATCCAATTCATATTTGACCGTGTCGGTGGGCACAATTTCGACATAGACCGTGACAGTGAGTGGTGCCTCTTCTCCTATTTCGACACCGTGCCACGGATGGGATTTACAGGGGAATCCAAAGTTTTGCCAAAGGGAGAAAAATTCTTGTTCGTTCATGAAAAATTTTCCAGGTGTGGGATGGGTGAACCGAGTAACGGTGCAATGACCTCCACTAAGTTTCGGTCTGAATCTTCCTCATCTTAACCAGCCACGCGTGCCGGGGATGTGCTGTTAAATATTGGAAAGGAACGAAGAGAAACGAAAAAGATGTTTACCCAACCTGGAGGAAAGTTACTTCTGCTTCGTCTGAGGTTGATGGGCGGGGTGAAGCCAATCAAGGAAGGTTTTGACGGGATTAAAGTTGGCGCGGGGAATTTCCACGAAAATGGTGATCCAATGCGCCATTCCTCCATTCCACAAGCCTGGCCATTCCAAGGCTTTGAGGGGACGACCCTGGTAGGATTTCATGCCGATGAACCCGGTTCCGGGATCGACGAATTCCAGGAGATTAAAGGGATTGCCTTGAAAATCACGGACTCCGCAGACCAAATCCACCGGATTGAAATGAGTTCCAGAGGCAAAGAGTTTTTGTTGGGCTTCAGAATCGGGATTGACTTGTGATTGCTCCACGATTTGCCTGGACGGGGCGTCTTCGGGGTGCGCGACCCAAAATGGCCCTCCGCCCGGATCGCCGGTATTGGGGACGACACCACAAACCCGGATGGGCCGATCTAAATACTGCTTTAATAATGTGGCTTGATCGGGAAGCGCCAATTCTCGATACGATTGGGGAAGCGGAAGAAGGAGTTCTTGCAGGATACAGGCTTCGGCCTGGTGGACACTTTTTGCATTTGCGGGGACGGAGCTAAGTTGTTCGATATGTTGAAACACATGTTGTTGAAGCTCAACCAGATAGCCTCCCAATGCCTTTCTCCATGCGACGATCGGATCTTTCAAATGGTCGGGAACGACGTTGTCAATATTGGAAATGAACACAATGTCTCCCTGGTAGTCATTTAAATTTTCCAATAGCGCACCATGCCCTCCTGGTCGAAAAACCAGAGTGCCATCTTCGCCTCGAAATGGCTGATTTCCAGAGTCCAGCGCGACGGTGTCGGTCGACGGTTTTTGGAAGGAGACCGTGCAATCAATTATCCATCCCTGTCTTCCCAAAGCTTGTTGGATGGTCTGTAAATGGGTCTTAATGGCCTGTTCATATTGAGGAGAGACGGTCAAATGAATCTTTATTGAATTTATTTGATTGGGATGATATTTGATGGCTTCATGAATATGTTCCTCCAGCGCGGTGCGGGGCCCTTCTTGGTAGCGATGGAAAGAGAGCAGGGCCTTGGGCAATTCGGCATAGCCAAGGCCCGGTGTCTTCAAAACCGCTTGAAGAATCGTATTGAGATCGTGTGTGTGCTGATCCGTTGGAGGGGGTTGTCCCTGCCCATGGAGATAGGTTTCTAAGTCCGGAACAAACGGGAATTCCTGTAAGCGCGTCCATGCCTGGTCGACAGCATGGGGAAGAGTTGGTGCCTGATTGGAATGAGATTCCGATGAGGCCTCTTCGGACAAAAACTTGAGGAGGTCATTGAACATGCGAGTGGCGGCTCCGGATGCTGGAATAAATTTACTGATCCGATCCGCCTGACGGGCCGCCTCAAACTGTTGTTGGTACTGGGAGAATTTTTCTGGACGGAGTTGGACAATACCATCATTTAACCGGCATGGACGAATGATGGTGA
>JBGSSO010000252.1:0-21958 GCA_041737015.1 Nitrospirales bacterium | reverse complement strand
GGCATCTGGCATCAAATTAGGCGCTTTTTTGAGAATGGCTGCCTCATCCTTTTCAAAACCCACGGCTTCATCTTCGACGCTTCATTGAGTAAGGGCGATATAAGGACATTTGGGTCCTTGAGCGATCACTTCTACGTCCTGAACCGAGTTTTTGGTGAAAAGGTTGGACTTGTTTTGGGTTGATCATGGTTAAACTTTCAATGCATGAAATAGGAGGGTTAATCCAGGGATTCAATCATCCTTTGGGGGGCCAATCCATGCCAGGTGCCACATGTTTGTTGGCTAGTTGTTGGTGAAATCTTTTGTCGAATGTGTTAAAAGCATCCGCGACAGGGTGGATCACTCCTTCGAGAATTCACCGTGGAGAAGATGTGGTTCCCGTCAGATCGAACGAGAATGACATGGCCGCCCTACATACCTTAATCGCCTGCCATGAATGCGATCTCCTTCATCGTATTCACCCGCTCCATTATGGCGAGCGGGCCAAGTGTTCAAGATGTGGGGCCGCACTGTATGCGAGAAAACGGGACAGCTTTGAACATACCATCATGCTCGCGTTGGCCAGTCTCATTTTCTTTATCCTGGCGAATGTTTTTCCATTTATGACGTTTGAGCTGAATGGCCGTGTTCAGGAGAGCCTGCTATCCACAGGGGTGAACGAGTTCTTTGAACGGGATATGTGGGCGTTAGGGGTCTTGGTGTTGTGTGCGAGCATCCTTTTTCCATCCCTGAAAATTCTTGGTTTGCTCTACGTCCTAGTGCCGTTGGAATATCACCGGAGACCGTGGCACGCCGCTCTGGTCTTTCGGATAGTCGAGCAATGCCGGACCTGGGCCATGATGGATGTGTATTTGCTGGGGGTGATTGTTGCTGTGGTGAAGTTATCGGATTTGGCCAATCTTGTCCCCGGTGTGGCCATTTATTCCTTCGTCGCCTTGATCATTACCTTGGCTGCCGCCGACTCGGCCCTTGACCCTCATGCGGTCTGGGAAAAAATGGAGAAGACTTCATGAGGGGCTCTTACCCCACAGCAGCCCAGGCGTCGCTCATCAGTTGCCATGCCTGTCATCAACTCAGTCGGATACCCGCTGTGGTAAATCATGGTGACGCGCTCTGCCCTCGCTGCGAGGCCCATCTCCATCTGCGAAAACCCAATAGTATTTCGCGCACGTGGGCGCTTCTGATTGCGGCCTACATTCTCTATATCCCGGCCAACCTGCTTCCCGTGATGACGGTGATTTCGTTTGGGCAAGGCGAAGCGGATACGATTCTGAGCGGGGTCAAGGAACTCATTCATTCAGGAATGTTGCCGATTGCCTTGCTGGTGTTTTTCGCCAGCATTACCGTGCCGGTGTTAAAGCTCTTGGCCCTGACGTATCTGCTGCTTTCTGTTCAATACAAATCTCAATGGCGCCCAAGAGAACGGACCAAGTTATACCGGATGACTGAGGTGGTCGGCCGGTGGTCCATGATTGATGTTTTTATGATTTCGATTTTAATTGCCTTGGTGAAACTTGATGCTGTGGCGACAATTGAACCAGGGCCGGGGGCGATCTCATTCGCCGCTGTCGTTATCCTGACCATGTTTGCCGCCATGAGCTTCGATCCCCGATTGATCTGGGACAGAATAGAGGAGAAATCATGAAGGACGAGGATCCCAATCCTAGCGACTTCGATGAATTGCCGGAAGTTAAGGTTCAGAAAAAACGCGGTTTGTCGATTGTGTGGATTATTCCATTGGTTGCGGCTCTTATCGGAGGGTGGCTGACTTACAAAACGATCTCCGAAAAGGGTCCTACGGTCACCATAACCTTTGAAGATGGGGCGGGATTGGAAGCCGGCAAAACGAAAATTAAATTTAAATCCATTGAAATTGGAACCGTCAAACGAGTTGATATCAGCCCAGACCTCTCTAACGTTATTGTAATAGCCGAGTTCAGCAAACAGGCAGAGCCCCATCTCACGGAAAATTCCAGGTTATGGGTAGTCCGTCCCCGACTGGGATTAGGGGGTATTTCTGGGCTTGAGACATTAGTGTCCGGAGCCTACATTACGATGGATCCCAGACCCGGACCTTCGGCTCGAACATTCACGGGGTTGGAAAAACCACCTGGAGTGACACGAGAAGACGACGGGGCTCAATTCCAATTACATGCGGAAAATCTGGGATCGAGTTCCCACGGTGCACCGGTCTTTTACCACGATATTCAGGTTGGACGTGTGCTTGACTATGTTTTGGACAAGGAAGGCGAAGGTGTATTTATCGATATTTTCATTCAAGCCCCGCATCATCTGCGTGTGCGGGATACCAGCCGATTCTGGCAGTTAAGCGGATTTGAAATATCGCTTGGGGCCGAAGGTCTGAATGTGAAAATGGAGTCGCTCTCTTCCCTCCTCACAGGAGGAATCGCGTTCGATACTCCGGCAACCGCAGGAGGGTCGGATGAACCGAGCCAACCGGGCACGGAGTTTAAACTATTCAAAAATTTTTCCAGTATTCAAGAAGAGAAGTATGTTATGACGCGTCCGTTTGTGGTCAATTTTGATGGATCAGTGAGGGGTCTGAGTGTTGGGGCTCCGGTGGAATTCCGTGGAATCAAAATCGGAATCGTATCCGATATTGGGGTCAACCTTAACCCCAAGACGCTTGAGATTAAAATTCCCGTGCTTATCGACATCCAGCCGGAACGAATTACAACCCCACAGCTCGTGCAATCACACGTCGCAGAGGATAAATACGCCATCATGAAGCATATGGTGAAACGTGGGTTGAGAGCCCAACTGGAGACCGGGAGCTTGCTGACTGGACAGTTGTTTGTCGGGCTTGATTTCCACCAGGATCTTCCCCAGGAAGAGTTGATCCTGTCCGGAAAATATCCGGAGATTCCTGCCATACCTGCAGCGATGGATCAATTGCGACGGACGGTCACTGATGTGATGGCAGAAATTCGACGGTTGCCTCTTGATAAAATTGCCAAGGAAATCCTGGAAACCGTCGAAGGAGGCAACCGTCTGGTCAATTCCCCTGACACTCAAAAAGCCGTTCACAACCTCAATGTGGCATTAGGAAATGTGGAAAAGTTCACTGAGGGTCTTGACCGCCAGGTTGATAGCCTGGTGACGAATTTGGACAAAACCCTGGTGACGGTCCAGAAAGGGCTCCGGCTGCTTGATCCCAATTCACCTGCTGCGGTGAATATGAACAATGCCCTTATTGAGCTTTCCGCAGCGGCTCGATCGATTCGTGTATTGGCCGACTATCTCGAACAACACCCCGAGGCATTAGTCAAAGGGAAAAATTGAATGAGGTGGACATGAACAGCATCATAAATGGTTTCCGTATCACGGTAGCGTGCGTCATCCTACTGAGTGTCCTTGGGTGTGGGACGAGTCAACCTTCGCATTTTTATTTGTTGCGAGCCATGTCTCCATCCTCCGTCTCAGGCCTATCAGAAACGAAACCCTCAAGCCTGTCATTTGGATTGGGGCCGGTCACCATTCCAAAATATTTGGACCGGCCGCAAATTGTGACTCAATCGGGTGCGCATGAGGTCGAGTTGGCAGAATTTCATAAATGGGCTGAACCGTTGAGCGGGAATGTGTCTCATGTCCTGGCAGAGAATCTCTCAGTCCTTCTTTCGACCGATCGAATCCAACAGTATCCGTGGCCGGGATCAACTTCCCTGGATTGCCAAATTTCCGTGGATGTCTTGCAGTTCGATGGCATCCTAGGAGGGGAGGCAGCCCTGGCAGCACGGTGGAGTCTTTTGAGTGACGATGGAAAAACAGCGCTCACAACAAGAAAAACGCACGTGACCCATCATCCGACAAGCCGGGATTATACAGCGTTGGTTGAGGCCATGAGCCAAAACCTTGAGGATCTCAGTCGCGAGATTGCAGAGGCGATCACGGCTCTTGCCCCAAAAATCCAGCCCGGCTCCTTTCCCTAATCGGTGTTTGGCTGGGTTGGTCTTTCGCTGCGTGTAGAGACACATCTAAGAATGGCCATGGTTGTTATGCACCGCCAAGAACACAAAATTCAACGGGACTTTTTATCCGGATGTTTTCTGATGGTCACCCGGATGATGGTGGGTATTTCGATTCAATTTGCTGAACATGACGCACATTTACCCGGAGAACAATTCATGGGAATGCTTTCGACGGTCAAGCATGAACTTAAAGAAGTCGGGTTAGTGACCCTGTATTTTTTCTTCTGTTTCGGTGTCATCCTTACCCTCAAGAAATTGATGTTGGAAGACTATAATATTGAGTTCTATGGCTTCTCAACGGCACTGGTCGGCGCGCTTATCGTTGCAAAGGTTGTGGTCCTGTTGGGTAAAACCCGAGCAGGCACCAGGTTCGATGCTCAGCATTCGCTCGGTGCGGCTGCTCTGTATCGGACCATGGTGTATAGTGGATGCACCTTCCTGGTGTTGTTTGCTGAAAAAATGTTTCATGCTTTTCGGGAGAGCGGTATGTTGGGTGCGGCTTTCATGTACGTGTGGGAACATAAGGATCTTCCTCTTATTTTCGCTAAGGTGATATGCATCGGGCTGGCCTTTATGGGATTTTTTCTTTATAGAAGTATTGATCGGCGGTTGGGAGAAGGGACCTTGAGGCGCATCGTATTCAGTTCTCCCTGATTGCCTTCCCAAAGGGGTTGTTGAAACCTCATTCTCGCGGGCGGTGTAAATCACGTTTGTGCTGACAACCGAGCCTCCTTGCTTTGTTGGCTCCCGCACTTATTGAACGTTTTGACTGTGCCCATTCTAGAACTCCTGATGTTTTTTGACTTGATGTGGGCAGCATGAGCAGAAAAGAACTCATGTAAAGAAATTTTGTCGCTTGAAACGTTGAGATTCATGTTTTTCAAGTTGCACACCGTTGTGTCCGTAAAAATGATCGAACATACAACAGGCACTCATTAAAGGAAGCAATGTGTCGTCGCTCTCTGTGGTTTGGGTTTGTTTGTGTTTTGGTGATTGGGGTTTTCATTACCCTCGCCTATATTCTTTTTCCTTTTTATGAAGAAGACGTATACCGGGAATCCTTAGAAGCGGGTTTTTCGGCGGCCATGGGGCGAACCGTCAAGCTTGAAGGACCGATCTCTCTCACCTTCTCACTGCAACCAACTTTAGTTCTGGAAGACTTTCATGTTGCTAATCCGCCATGGGCTTCTCAACCCCATTTGTTTCGAGCCGACCGACTTGAAGTCGGCTTGTCCTTGTGGCCGCTTCTCCGGCGCCGTTTGGAGGTTGAAAAGATTGCTCTGAACGGAGCAGAACTTCTTTTTGAAGAAGGGTCCGAAGGTCGTGACAACTGGACCTTCCTGAAAGACACCCAACCGGGCATCATGTCACGGGCCGTGCCCTCGGTCTTCATGACTTTTGCCGAAAGGGGGGAAATCATCATCGAACGCTCCCGAATCAAGTACCAGCCATACCCTGCTGAAGAAACGACTGACGTGTGGATTCATCAGGGGTTAGTCATTGCTCCTGACGATCAGCATAGAACATTTTCCTTTGAAGGAACCTACCACGATAGCCCTGTCAACATTGAGCTGATTGGCGGCCGTATCATGGATCTGTTCACTCTGACGGAAGCCTGGCCGGTCGACGGCGTGCTGTCTACAACGGGAGTATCCGCGTCTCTCAAAGGAAGAGTCGGAGGGGCCAACTCCGACCAGATGTTTGACCTCCAGGTCCAGGTGAACGGAGACCGTTTGAGTGCGTTGAATGATCTTTTGAAGGTCGGCTTTCCCGATTCCCCCCCGTTCATGATTGCAGCCAATGTCGTGAAGACTCTCGATGTCATCAGCTTGAATAATATCCGGGGAACATTGGGTGCCTCGGATATCGACGGACAATTGCGGATACAGAACGGGGAAGGACGTCAAGGAGTGACCGGTCGATTGAACTCTCACTCCTTACAGATTCATGATTTGTCGTCTCTTTCAGATAACAACGGATCCCAAAAGGCAACTTCTCTGGAACACTCGGAGTCCGTTCCTCCCGCGTCCACGCCTGTGGATGTGGATCTGGATGTCACCGTCGCAAAGCTTTTACTCGGAGAGACGGATCTTGGTGCTCTGTCTCTCACTGCAGGCATGCGGGAAGGTCAGGTTCTTCTTGATCCTATTCAGATTGAAAGTTTTGGAGGAACGGGGGAAGCTCGGTTAACCCTTGACCTCAAGACTTCTCAGGCACAATCCACGTTTCAAGCGAAGGTCAGATCCTTGAACTATGGTTATGCTCTTCGGGCTTTTGGGGGAGCGATGAATATCGAAGGCTCTACAGACTTTGATCTCACCGCAAGCGGGAGCGGAAGCATGCTGCCGGAGTTCCTCAAGTCGCTGACCGTGAATTTTCAAACCCGTCACACCACACTCGGATTTTCCGATCCGATTCATGAAGCCAGAACGCCTATTGTTCTGCGACAGGGATCCCTTCGTGTGACGAAAGGCGGCCCCGTCAAAATTGTTGCTCAAGGGGCGTATCGGGAAAGGGCTTTTGGCCTGAGACTGGGTACAGCCTCTTTGAGTCATCTGGGCACACCAGGAACGACCTGGCCCTTGTCGCTTTCGGCTCAAGGCGCCGGGGCTTTTCTGGAAGCCAAAGGCGTTTTGAATACCGGCACGCCTGACCTGGCCGGCGCATTGGCTGTGTCCCTCAAAGGACGTCGGCTCAGTGAGCTTGATCCTGACCTTCCTCCTGTTGGTCCGTATACTGTCAGGGCTCAGGTGACCAAGAACGGGAATCAGTACGAGGTGAGTGATCTCAATAGCCGGTTCGGAAACAGTGATTTGTCAGGAATTCTGAAAATGAATCTCCAGAAGGCCAGGCCTTATCTCACGGGGATCTTCACATCGAAACAAATCGATATGACTGAACTTTCCAGGCCGGGTGATGAGAGTGAGAGTGCCATTCCGTCGGAGGTGATGCGCGCAATCGATGTTGACGTGAACATGGCGATCAACCAAGTTCGAAATGCAGGAGTGAATTTGGCCGGTCTGACTTTTACGGCCGGACTTCAGGCGGGTCGGCTGAAGGTGGAATCTGTGCAAGGCACAGTCCTGGATCAGAAAACCGCATATGGAAATTTTCATGGCGGATTTCAATTGGATGCCACCGGGCCGATTCCGACACTTTCCGGCAACGTGTCCCTTGACCATGTCCGGTACGAACATCTCTTCCCTGGTGTGAAATTCGCAGATCTCACCGAGAATGTCATGAACCTGGATGCGGGATTTTCCAGTATGGGCAACACGATTCCCGGCATGCTGAACCGTTCTACCGTTCGAGTAGATGCGGAAAAACTATCGGTCAGGTTTCATCGGGAGGCCGATCATCCCGCACCTGTGCAAGTGATTTCAAATTTGAAGGTAGAAACTGTGGATGGTGGGCCATTGCGCCTTTATGCCGAGGGGGTATTTGACGGCATATCATTTCGACTTCGATCGTCAACCGGCCCGATGATGGGTCTTCTGAAAGACAGGGGATTGTGGCCTGTGAATGTCCGGCTGGATGTGCCGGAGGCTCTGGTTGAATTGAGCGGACACCTCACTCTTCCTCATCCTGCCGAAGGATTTACGTTGCAGGTCCTCATGAAAGGAAATAATCTCAGGGATTTGAACTTTCTGACGGCAGCCAGCTTACCCGATGCCGGCCCATTGGACATAACCGGTCTGGTCACGAAGTCTCCTGTGGGATACCACGTCACCGATTTAGAAGGATCTCTAGCCGGAAGCGATGTGAATGGCCATGTGACGGTCTTAACGAAGGGAATTCGTCCACGAGTGAGGGGAACACTCACTGCAGAGAATCTTGTCCTGGGTGTCGTGAAACATCCTTTGGATGATTCCTCAGCACAAAAAAAGAGATCGACGCTGAGAGCCATTGGGGATTCGGTGAAAGGCATCGGATCATCGGCCGTTGATGTCGTGCGCGATACCATAGGCATGAGGAAAAAATCTGATGTTCCCACAATCAAGTCGATTCCGGATTTGGTTTTTCCGGTTGAGGATCTTAGGGCCATTGATCTCATGCTTGATGTCGAAATCAAACACCTTCGAAAGGGAGAAGAGGATCTGGGCCATGCCGCATTTCAGATCACTCTTGAAGAAGGCTTACTTGACCTGCAACCGGTAACGGGAAATCTTTGGGGAGGAGCTTTTGAGGGCAAATTGGTCCTTGACGGAACCCAATACGTTCCGACCCTGGAGGTGAATCTGCACATCCAGGGTCTGGATTATGAGCGCGTCGCGAAATCTTTCGGGGGCACCGATCTGGTGAAGGGGCAATCCCAATCCATCATATTAGCCCTGAAGGGTCGAGGAGATTCGTTTCATGAAGTGTTGGAGCAAGCCAGTGGGGAATTGAACCTGGTCGACGGGCCCCTTCAACTGGCCACAAAGTATATCGACCTGTGGGCTGCCGACTTGATCATGACGGCCTTAAGTACGGCCTGGAAAAAAGAACCGGTCACCAACCTGAATTGTATGGTTGGATATTTCGATATCGAGGAGGGAGTTTTGAAAAGCGATGATATTCTTGTCGATACGAGTCGTCTCACCATCGCGGGCGTTGGTAAATTGAACCTGACCGATGAGACCATGGATATGATTTTGACTCCCAGGCCGAAAGATCCCAGTCTATTCACCTTCGCTCACACGGTTCGCATCACAGGTCCGATTAATGACCCGGATGTGTCAAGTGATAAATTCCGCATAGCCGAAAGCGGCGGGTGGGGACTGTTGGGGTTGGTCACTCCGGTGGGATGGGTGATTGCGATTCCGCAAATTGCCGGAAGCACCATGGGGACGATGAAACAAAACCCCTGCGTTGAGGCCTTGAAGGGGCGACAACAAACCGCTCAGGCTCTGGAAGATATCAAAGGCGGATTGTGGGGAAAAATTAAGAGGGCGTTTACCAATCTTGGTGGATCTTCTAAATCTCCTACGGACAATCCACGGTAAAGGAACGTAGCCGTATGGGCAAGATTGTACGGACAGAAATACGGAGGTCAACCATCTGTTCACAACATTTGAACCCTCACGAATACCAATGATGTGGAGAGGGCGAACCTTCCAGGCTGATTCCTCAGTCGCCTCAAATGGATTAGGCCGCGCGAACTTAACTCCTAGGTAGACTCCGTCGCCTGCGCCGATTGCCACGAGGCGCTCTCTTAGGCCTGGCAATCTTCGCAACATGCCACTTCCATGCAACCGGCAAATGCACGCACCGTTGAGAAGGACCGCCAAATTCACCAAGCTTATTTTGAGCGGAGTTCCGGCAATTCCTAGATGGGTTTTTTTGACGGTGGGGTTTTGGTAGGGGTCTTAGCCGAATCATCAGCAGCGGTGTTATCCGGCAGTGTGGCCGGAGAGGTATACCATTGATCTTTCGGCACGATTTTGGGTTGTTCTGTATCCGCAATATAGGCCGGGGTCATGATCTGCACACCATATTCATTGAACACGTCCAGGATATTCCGGCTGAGGAGGGTATACAATTCCATCATGTCGTGCGGTTGGTTACAGTAGACATTGAGTTCATAGGTCACGCAAAAATCTCCCAATGCCAGTTGCAAGACGAAGGGCGGAGGTTCCTCCAATAAGCCGGGTGTCCTGGCCGCAGACTCAATCAGCATCGCCTCGACCTGACGCCAGGGGGTTTCGTATCCGATGCCGGCGGTGATATGGAGAATCAGTCCCTGGTCTTTGGCCATGGAACTATAGTTGACCACGTGGCTATTCAGGATTTCCGAATTGGGAATGATGACTTCTTCATTTTTCAATGATCGAAGATGAGTGACCAGGAGGCGTCTCTCCATCACATCACCGAGATGGTCATTGATTTTGATCCGATCCCCAATTCGGAATGCACGGCGGTAGACCAGTGTGTATCCTGCCAGGATATTGCCGATAACCGAGGAGGAACCAAGCGACAACAGTACCCCAAGGAAAAGGGTGACGCCTTTAAAGGCATCAGAGCTGGATCCGGGAATATAGGGATACCCTATGACCACGCCAAATGCGATTACCAGCATGCGGAAAATCCGGTAGGTGGGCCAGGCCCATTCCTGATCGAATCCCGAGAGTTTTGCTTTTCCTATAGCCAAATTGAAAAAAATTAATTTTGAGAATTTGAGGACGTATCGAAGCAAGGTCACCAAAATCACTAGAAAAACTAGGCTGGGAATGGCTCCAATAAACCCTTTTCCCATCACTCGCAGGGGGTCAAGGATGATACTAAATAATTGCTTCCCTAAATGCGCCGTCCAGGGGAACAAACGAAAAACAAATTGGAAGTAGGCGTAAAATAGTAAAAACATCAGAAGGAACGAACAGGCTTGTAGCGTTCCCCTTAACCCCACCCACATCTGATCGGCCTGAAAAATGAGGACCTTGTAAACCGAAAAATCTTTAACCCGTGTTTTGTATCGACGTTCGATTGCGGCATCGAGCCTATGGAAGGTCCACCGCAATCCCCACCATCCTGATGCGAGAATGCCTGTTGCGGCCAACGCATAGAAAATGGCAAACAACAGATTTGTTGGTTTACGTTGTTCCCGATGTTTCTCCACCGCTTCCGCGATCCGTTTGAGATAGACCTTGGCCAGAACTTGACGTTCAATCCCACCCTCAAGCCGACCATCGGCATTGACAACCGCTGTTAATGGTTGATTGCCTGCATAAATCGTGGTGAATCCAGCTTCATCTACCAGTCGCAGGGATTGGGTTGAGCGGCTTTGGTCTAAAGCAAAGGCTTCAATGCGTTCCGAAATTTTTTTAGCGCGCACGTCAGCAGGAAGAGCTGAAACCCCCCTGACGTCAAACAGTATTTCGCCGTCAAGAGTCACAGGGGCAGTCGGAATCATGACAGGAGAGACCATCTCCTCCTCCATGAGTTTTTCAGCGGAATCCTGAGTTTCTTGAGCTGTGGCCTGGCAGGGAGCATCCCCCAAATTCATGGCCAAAAGTATAAGACAAGCCAGGACTTGCCAGGTTTGTCTCCACCCGTATTGGGGTGCTGGAATCCGTTCAAGGACCATAAGGGATATTGTGGGCATTGGCTTGTCTTTCTTGAAGGAAAAAGTGAACTCTAAAAAAACAGTTTGAGATTTGGACGATCGGGTTCATGGTGTCGAACCCACTGGCAGATTGTCTTGATGACTGTAAGGCTGAAAAAACGCACACCCTCCTGAAAATTTTTTTATGTCCGGTCGGAAGGGGTTCATTTTTAAATTGGCATTCGCGTTTTTTTGTATAGAGAAACCGGACCGGATCATAATCGAAAGGGGAGTCTGTTTGGTAGTGGGTACGTCCAACTGGTGCGGTTTGTTCACGACTCATCTCATATTTTTTCACTCCTAACAAAACGGAGATTTATTGGTATGAGTATAGATGCTTCGGGACATACCAAATGAACCCTTGGCATAAAGAGGCAAGATATCTTTGGAGAAGTGTGGAGGAAGTATTGTAGAGAATGCGTCTATTCTCTACCGGGAGGTCCACTGTGGATCGGTTGCGACTAACTGTTCCAGTGCCTTCAACTGATGCAGAAGCACGGTCGCTTGCTGGTAGACATGAGAAGGGAACATGCGTCCCGGATATGGAATAGATTTTGGAGAGTCAATTTTTTTTAGTTGCGCTTGAAGATAGGCCAGATCTGAAACCAGAAGAGTCGCCATATCATAGACGTCGCTTGGTTCCAATTGCCGGGAATGGCCGACACCTTTGGCGGCCGGAAGATCAAGGTGAAGAACAGGAATGCCGGACTGATGCGCAATCGTTTCCAGAATGGCATAGCATTCAACCAATCGGAGGAACACATCGGCCGGCTGCTTGCCCTTTTCGAGCGGGGGAGTCTCCGAAGCCACCTTTGGTTGGGGAAACCGAGCCAGCAAACGTTTAGCATACTGACTGGCCAGAAGCACTTGTTGCGACACATCACTGGGTGAGAAGTGTCGCTCCTGCAGCAGGTTGATTTGGCGGTTGGCTTGCACAATGGCCCGTCCGGTTTCTGTCAGACTTGTCGAGGAATCTTCGGGACGTTCCGAAATAATTTCCTTCAGGCCTAATTCCTCCTTAATGTCCAGAATACGAAGGTAACTCGCGTTCACCATTTTCCAGATATGCAAAGGCGCAAGACCAGAAAGGGAGATGGGCTCCGGGGGAATTCCTGTGCTCCCTGTGAGTTCTAAGGCGAGACGGTCGGCTTTATGAAAGAGGGTCAGAGCCTGGAAATAAGCTTCATGGGAGTGGACATTGGTGACGATGGCATCGGACTCGGTTACCAACGGTTTTCCCATTTCAAACCGGATCAATTCCAGGGTATCTCGAAGCATCTGAACACGGGCCAGGACATCCGCAGGCGTGATTTCTTCGAGAGAAACGGAATGTCCGCTTACGGGGTTGGGTTCCTTCAGGCTTCCACCGTTTGAGGCTAGTACCGTTCCCATCCCTACAATGAAAAAGAGCGCCACACCGAATAGGCCGATTCTCATGGCTTGAATTCGTTTATCCACTACGCTCATCCCTTCTTGAGTCATGCCGATTTTCACCGGGCACTTACCTTGCACGTTGTTTCTATTGCGATTGGTCCATGGCCTTTTGCGCCTCTTCGGGGGTCACGACACCTTCCTGGATCAAGTTCTGCAGCGCACCTTGAAACGCATGAGAGGCTGTCTTTCTGATTCCCCGGACCCGTAAAACCGGAGGGTATAAGCGAAGAAGGTCAGGATTCTTGATTTCGATGGGGAACGATTCACTTTCACCGTATGGGGAGAGTTCTGCCTTGCCATTAACAGGTACTCGAAAATACGGTTTCCCATCCTCAGTATTCCCATCGGTCCCTCTAATATCGAGGCTGGTGGTCACATCACGGAGCTGGGCCATCTCTTGAATTTTGTCCACGACGAGGATCAGGGAGTCAGCCTCGATGGGATCGCCGGTCTGATTTTTCACTCGAACCAGATACCGGACATCGCCTCGAGAGGAAAGACTTCCCCCCGAAAATAATTCGCCTCCGCCTGAAAAACTTCCCCCGGAATCATACGTGAGCAATGGAATGACTCCTCCCGTGAGATCCACGAGTTCGTCGTTCGAAGAATCTCCATAGGCTCCTTCATTGATCCCTCCATAACCCAAAAGAAACAGCAGCAGGCATGCTCGACCAAGATGCGTAAGCGTTTCCCTATTCAGCCATTGAATCATCATGGGGTCATCTTACAAAGAATGTGATGAACCTGCAAAGGGACGCATGCCCGGCTACTTCGCAATATCCAACTCCCGTTTTTTGGTGTAGAGAAACCGAATCAGGTCATATTCGAAGGGAGACCCTGTTTGGTAATAGCGAAAATTCAACTGATGCCTCGTATCCACCCCCCATGTCAGAGTATAAGGGAAACTGCGTTCAAGATGATTATTAAAATGCAAGGGAGTGTACAAATAGAAGAAGCTGGCCGCGGAGTCTGTCAGGAGACCGGTCGTATCTCTTATTGATGAAGGTCCAAAAATGGGAAGCACGAGATAGGCGCCTGGGTTCAATCCGTAATGTCCGAGCGTTTGGCCAAAATCCTCCGTTTGTTGAAGCAATCCTAACGGCGTGGCATGATCGAAAAAACCTCCTAACCCGAATGTGGAATTGATGAGGAAGCGTCCCAAGGTGTTCAGCGTGGCTTCTCCATTGAGCTGAAGCATCGCGTTGAACAGATTACGGATGTCGGCAATATTCGAGAAAAAATTTGAGAGACGATCCTCGAAAAAATCCGGCATGACGGCTTCATACCCTTCCACCACAGGCAGAAAGACATATTCATCAAATTGTGCATTAAATTTATACGTCCCCCGGTTAAACCCTTCAATGGGATCATAGACATCCACGAGATATCGGGCTTCGGAATGCACCACGTCCTCTACCTGCCGTTTAGCCGGTTCAATCATTCCACCTTCAGCGTCCGGTGCCGTGCGGGAGCTGACCAGCAGCGCAGAGTCAGGAATCTTCTCTGACGCTGTCGCGCGGGCTTGTGCAGCCTGGAGATACGCATGAGACTGTTGAATCTTGCCCTCCAAGTCCTGGATTTGTTGATCGAGTCGAGATTGGAAGTCGAGAGAGGGTGTGTACGAAATCTTTCGTGGAATACGAGGGACAGGAAGATCTTCCAGACTCGTTGTCTGATGCGTCGGATAGCGAACAGCAATCGGTGTGGGCGTCGAAAACATCTTGACAGGTTTCTGGACTATGTTGGCGGGGAGGGGTTTTCGAAAGAAATCCACGATATAATTCAGGGTGGCCCGGTGGGCCAGATTGCCGCAATGTCCCCCGCGTGGATAAATTTTGGCTCGCGGACCAAACACCTGCTTGAGATAATCCAGCTCGCCAGCGGCAAGGATGATGTCATCCGCATTATGCAAAAGTCCTATTTTCGTGGTGTGCCTTAGGTACTCTTCCAGAGTGGCCAAACTGAGGCTTGCGATGAGCCCCTGTTCTGTCATCCCGGGGTATCTGGCTTGAAAAATCGGGTAAAACATTTCACGAAAATAATCTAAAAAAGTCACCCGATTGGACACTTTAAAATAGTCCGTGACCGAGTCGGTTGTGGACAAGACCAGATTTTTCGGCTTGATATATCCCGAATTGGTCAAGACGTCAGCGGTGAAAATCATATTGGCGGATGAGAGGCGAAACGAGGTGCCAATGAGTGCAGCCAGGAGCTCATCGGAGGGGTGCCGGTTTTTGTAGGCTGAATATAAAAAGTCCCCGCTAAAACTCACGAATTCCCCATGCCGGTATTCTTCCGAAAAGTCGTGAAACACTCTGTCGAAAAAATCCGGAAATTTATCCGTGCCGCCGGGGATATTGTTAGCCAACATGTCATCAAGTATGGAGGTCGAGGTGTATAAGCTCACCGGCGGGTTGATCAGCAGAACTTTCGTGAAATGGAAATCTTCCTGTTCCCCGTCAAGCTGGGACACAAAGGCGGCCTGGGCTGCGCCCAAACTGTATCCGGTGAGATAAAACTCTGTGACCTCTATTTCGTGTTGAATGTCCAGCCAGGCCAATCGCATGACTCGATACAAGTCTTGTGAATCCTCCAGGAGGTGACCGGGAATTCCGGTACGGGAGGCCGAGACGATAAAGTCGGGATGGGTGGGCGAGGATAAGGAGAGAACATGGAAGCCGGCCTGAAAAAAGGCTCGTTGCAGAACCTGCATCTTTTCAGAGTTATACCCTGCGCCGGTCCCGGCGATGATAAAGATCAACGGCGCTGGTTTTTCTTGGGACACCAATGAATACCGCATATTCTCCCCATACCAGAGAATGTCGGGGAGTTCACGATCGGGAAAGACGGTCAGTTCCCGATCTTCAACCGGGATATGCTTGGGAAGGGCGGCTTGCAGGGCCACTGGAGTTCCAATAACTGTTGCGGCATACGGACTCACATCAGGATAATCATAGCCGTCTTCCTGAGCCTGACTGAGAGAGGAAAACCAGCACACCATCGACAGCATGAAAAAAAATAAGACCCGTTGGACCATACACCTACCTTTCACTGTGTGATGTTCCAGGCCAAGAATGGGACGGCCATGCGAACCCACATTGCGTTCGAGCAATGGGGAAAATCCTCCCTGAGTACAAGGCCATTTCCAATTCGCCTCATGTGGCAATCTGGCCGTTTCTTACGATACCGGTATGGGAGTAATTCTCAGAAGCCAAAAAATTTTTCGAAGGAATTGTGGTACGCATAGCCAGTCATATCTCCCAATCATTCAGGAGATGAAGAAGCGACATTCTGTTGTTGCAGGTGGAGAATTTCAAAAACCCCGGAATTAGGCTACCTGTTTGCGAGAACAGGAGAATGATCCTTCCGAAGAAAACTGCTTACCCTGTAAAATTATCCTTTCTCTCAATTGGTTCGTTTTTGACCATGTTCCTAGGCATGGGGCAGCCCAACATTTCAGTCCATGCCGGTTTGCAGGGAACGGGCCATGGGCACTTCTGAATGGGAGACCTGCTCTCCTCCTTGTTTTTCTCCTTCGGTAGGGGTCCAACCGCCACCAAGGGCTTTGTAAAGCCGGACGATGGAACTGAGATGTTGCTGCCTGGTTGAGACCAGGCTCAGTTCGGCTTGAAAGAGATCCCGTTGCGCTGATAAGACATCCAGGTAGGACGCAAACCCTCCCCGGTAACGTTTGTCCGCGAAATACAAGGCGGACTTGAGGGATGCAACCTGGGATTCCTGCGCCTCGCGTTGTTCACGAGTTTTTGTGATCGTGATCAATGAATCCTCAACTTCTCTAAATGCATTAAGAATGGCTAATTCGTATCGGGCAAGGGCCTGTTGTTCTTGAGCGGTCGCAATTCCCACACCGTAGCCAAGTGCCGTTGCATTGAAAAGTGGACCGGTCAAGGTGCCTGCGACCCCAACCGTTGCGAACGGTCCCGTTCCCATCGAATTAATCTGAAAACCGGCCACGCCACCACCGCCATTGATACTGAGTTGAGGAAAGCGTTGAGCCTGGGCCACCCCGATATTGGCGTTGGACGCGATGAGTTTCTGTTCCGCTTCAAGAATATCGGGGCGCTGACTCAGGAGACTGGAGGGTAATCCGACCGGCACTTCAGGCGGAAGAGGTTGTTCCGTGAGTGCAAACCCACGAGGGATTGCCATCGGCCGGTGTCCTAACAGCACGCTGATCCGGTTCTCTGACTGAACCACCTGCTGCTCCAGATTAGCCAATTGAGCTCTTGTGCCGGCCTGCTCAGCCTCGAAGCGATCCAGATCCAACTTCGAAGCATACCCGTGTTCATATTGCGACCGACTGAGTCTCACCGCTTCGTCCCAGACTTTGAGCGTGCGTTGGGCGATTTGCACCTGAAGATCAAGAGCGCGGAGGGTAAAGTAGGATTGGGCCACGTCACTGACCAGGGCAATGACGACTCCGCGCTGGTTTTCTACTCTTGCCAGTAATTCCGCCCTGGTGGCTTCGACGTTCCGGCGAATCCTGCCCCAAAGATCGACTTCCCATTTGATGCCACCCATGAAGGATTCCCTCGAATAGTCAAGGTTCCCGCGTCCGCTTCTCCCAGCGGCTTGCCCAGGGAGAATCGATCCGCCTCCAGTGGAGAGCCCATTATTCGTGTTGTGATAGAACAAGCCATCGCCTGAATAATCCAAGGAAGGGGCAAGGTCGAATTTGGCGATGACGAGTTGGTTGTTAAACTCCTCAACCGCGGCGGCGGCCACTCGCAGGTCAAGATTTTCCTGTAAAGCGGTGTGGATGAGTTTCTGAAGTTCTTCATCCTTGAACAATTCCCACCAGGGAATATTGGCGATGGATTCCGATGTGTCCGATGCGAGACGCCAGGAATCGGATGTCGGAACATCGGGCCGCTTGTAATCCGGCCCCATGGTGCAGCCGGAGGCGATCAGGAGACTCAGGAGCATAGCGCCGCATTTTTGCATATCAGTGCTCTCCCTGGAGATGGATTGGAGCCGGCCCGGTTTTGTGTGGTGATGTCGATTCAAGTGAAGCTTCATCTTCTAAAAATTCGAAATCATCGGATTCCGGTCCCTCAGGGCCTGGCGTGCGTGGCTCGTCATGACGGTGCATGAGCCGTTCCACGACATAGAACGCGACGGGGATAAGAAAAATTGCGATAAAGCTGGCCGCGATCATTCCCCCGATCACGGCCACGCCGAGAAGAATTCTCCCGTGTGCCCCTGATCCGGATGAAAGAACCAGGGGAACCACTCCTAAAATAAAGGCCAGCGAGGTCATCAGGATCGGCCGCAGCCGCAGCCGGGCTCCTGTGAGCGCTGCCTCCACAAGAGAACGGCCTTTTTCATATTCCATTTTTGCGAATTCCACGATCAGGATTGCGTTTTTCGCAGACAGGCCGATGAGCATGATGAGTCCGATCTGAGTGAACACATTGTTTTCCATTCCAAGTGCCCACAACGCTCCAAAACCTCCGAACACCGCGATCGGGGTGCAGAGGAGCACACTGAAGGGGAGACCCCAACTCTCATACTGGGCGGCCAGGATGAGAAAGACAAAGAGGAGGGAAAAGCCGAAAATTACACTGGCCGGCACTCCTTCAGCCGCCGCTTTCTCCTGGAAAGACATGCCCATGTAATCAAAGCCCATTTCACGGGGCATGGTTTCGGTAAAGACACCTTCCAATGCCTGCATGACCTGACCGGAGGTAAACCCCGGTTTCGCAGAAGCGAAAATCTGTGCCGACCGATAGCCGTTGAAACGCATGGTGAATTCGGGTCCCGAAACTTTTTCCATGGTGACGAGCGTGGAGAGCGGGACCATCTCGTCGGATTCATTCCGTACGTAAAATTGGCCGACGTTTTCGGCACTGGCCCTGAATTCCCCTTCGGCCTGCACATATACCTGCCAAACCCGGCCGAACCGGTTGAAATAGTTCACCATTACTCCGCCCATGAAAGTCTGAAGCGTCTTATACACATCCTCGAGTTTCACGCCTTGTTTGAGTGCTTTGTCCCGATCCACTTTGGCAAAAACCTGTGGTACCACGGGGATAAAGGTGGTATTCACGGAAGCGACTTCCGGTCGTTGACGGGCGGCTTCCATGAACCTTTCGAGGTTTTCGGCGAGGAAGGCCACATTCTGCCCGGAACGGTCTTCGAGAACAAAGGAAACGCCGCCTGAAGTCCCCACACCGGGAATAGCCGGAGGAGGGAAAAGAAATGCCATCGCTTCGGGTAATTCCGCGAGTTTCTGATTCACATTTTTGAAGATGGCCTGAAGTTTTTCCTCCGGTGTGGTCCGTTCCTCCCATGGGGCGAGTGTGACAAAAAAGAATCCGTTATAGGTCGTGGTGACACTGCTCAACAAACTGTACCCCACGACGGTGGTCACATGTTGGATGCCGGGAGTTTCGAGCAGAATGGCTTCGACCTTCTTGGCGACTTCATTCGTTCGTTGCAGGGAAGACGCCAAAGGCAGTTGGAGGTTGAGATAGACATAGCCCTGATCCTCCGTCGGAAGGAAGCCTGTGGGAAGGCGCGTTCCCAAAAAACCTGCGGCAATAATGAACACAAGCAGGATGACCATGGACCGTCCAG
Organism: Nitrospirales bacterium; assembly: GCA_041737015.1. Lineage (GTDB taxonomy): Bacteria > Nitrospirota > Nitrospiria > Nitrospirales > UBA8639 > Nitrospira_E. The sequence goes on along the minus strand of JBGSSO010000252.1, from coordinate 2,854 downwards.
CCTTGCGAATGAGATGGTGGCAGTATCCAACATATCCCGTGGTGGCCCGTTCGAACCGGTAATTGAACCACCCGAAAAACGCTCCCAGTGGTCCTCTTGCAGGGGTTTTGGGACGCAGGAGCATGGCAGAAAGCGCCGGACTGAGTGTCAGGGCATTGAAGGCGGAAAGAATGACCGACAGGGCAATCGTAAGTGCGAACTGCTGGTAGAAGCTTCCGGTAATTCCAGGAATGAAGGCGGACGGCACGAAGACGGCCGAGAGGATCAAGGCGATCGCGATTACCGGTCCGGAGACCTCCTCCATGGCTTTCCGGGTGGCATCCTTGGGGGACAGTCCCTTCTCGATATGGTGTTCGACCGCCTCGACCACGACGATGGCATCGTCGACCACCAGTCCGATGGCCAGTACCAGCCCGAGCAACGACAGAGTATTGATCGAGAAGTCCAATAGGGGGAACACCGCGAAAGTCCCGATAAGAGAAACAGGAACTGCAATGAGTGGAATGAGGGTGGCTCGCCATCCCTGAAGGAAAATGAAGACCACGATGATCACAAGGATTACGGCTTCAAAGAGGGTATGTACGATTTCCTTGATGCCCTCCCTCACCGCCAGCGTCGTGTCGAGGGCTATCTCATACTCCAAATCATCGGGAAACCGCTGCTTCATCTCTGCCATCAGCTTCTTTGCCTGGTCCATCGTGGCAATGGCATTTGAACCAGGAAGTTGATAGATAGCAATGGCCGCACTGGGTTTTCCGTCCAGACGGCCGATCTGACTGTAGGTTTGCGCGCCCAGTTCGATCCGTGCCACATCCTTGAGCCGGATGATGGAGCCATCAGGGTCAGCCCGCACGATGATCTGGCCGAATTCCTCCTCATTCAGCAATCGCCCCTGAGCCCGGACGGTGTAAGTGAATTCCTGTCCATCGGGAACCGGCTGCGCGCCGATCTGACCGGCGGGGTTGACGGTGTTCTGCTTCTTGATGGCATCCAGAATCTCGGATACCGTGATCTCAAGTTTAGTCAGATGGTCTGGGTCAACCCAGAAGCGCATGGCATATTGACCCGCGCCGAAGATCAGGACCTGTGCCACACCGGGAACCCTGGCAAGGGGATCGTTGATGTTGACATAGGCGTAATTGGCCAGAAAGATTTCATCATAGGTGCCACGAGGGGAATACAGGCTGAAAATCGCCAGAGGGCTGGTGGTGGCCTTTTTGATCGTGACGCCGTAGTTTTTCACGTCGGAAGGCAATTGCGATTCGGCCTGCATGTAGCGCATCTGTGTCAGGATCTGGTCATCATTGGGAACGGTGTCGACGTCAAAATCTACGCGCAACGTCATTTGGCCGTTACTGGCGTTCATGGAGTACATATAGATCGAGTTATCTACTCCGGCCATCTGCTGTTCGATGGGGGTGGCCACCGACTGCTCTAGCGTGACGGCATCCGCGCCGACGTAAGTGGCCTGCAACATAATTTCAGGAGGGGCAATGTCCGGAAACAGGGCAATGGGGAGTTGAACCATGGAGACGAGTCCAAGAATCACCATGAGGATTGAAATGACGATGGCGACAATCGGTCGTTCGATGAAGAATTTGGCCATGAGACTTTTAGGTAGAGCCGGGTTGTACGGGAGAAATCTCAAGCTCGGTTGGGGGCTCGGCTGGAGTCAGTTTCGGGGTGACCACGATTCCATCACGAACCTTGAGGAGTCCCTCAACGACGACCATCTCCCCGGGCTTCAGTCCGTCGTCGATTAGCCAGAGTGATCCGATCCTGGGACCCGGAGTCACATTACGAAAAGCCACTTTGTTCTCATCTCCAATCACAGCGACCTGATACGTGCCTTGGAGTTCCTTGACCGCCCGCTGTTGGACTAATAGTGCCCCGGCTCGAGTTTCAATGGAGGCGCGTACCTTGGCAAACAGGCCGGGTCGTAAGAGGTTGGCGGGGTTGGGAAAATAACTGACGATCGTAATCGTCCCGGTTTTGACATCAACCTGGCGATCAGCAAGGACGGCTCTTCCCTTGTGCGGGTATACGCTTCCGTCGGCAAGAACCAGTTCAAGATTGGGTTGCTGGGACGAATTGAATTTTTTTTGATTACTGGCCTTTTCAATCCGATCGGCGAATTTCAAATATTCTCGCTCGCTAATGGGGAAGTTGACCTTAATCGGGTCTACTTGAGAGACCGTCGTCATTGCCGTATTCTCGAGGATGAGGTCGCCGATTTGCGCCGTGGCAATTCCGGCTATCCCGTTGATCGGGGAAGTCACACTGGTCCAATTAAAGTTCAGTTGGGCATTGTCCAATTTGGCGCGCGCGGAAGCCACCGAGGCCTGGTTTGCCGCGCTGGCTTGTAGGGCGTCATCCAGTTCCTTCTGACTGATTGCGCCTTCCGCCGCAAGGGGAGTGTTTCGCTTGACGTCAAGCAGGCTCTTTTTATACGCCGCTTCCGCCCTGGCGAGTTCGGCCTTTGTTTGATCCAGGGCCGCCTTATACGGTCGTGGATCGATTTTAAACAAGAGATCATTGGCTTTGACAACAGACCCTTCCGTGTACTGCCGGGACATGAGATATCCCTGAATTCTGGCGCGAATCTGCGCATCCACATAGCCAACAGTAGTCCCGACCCACTCTCCATAAATCGGGACGTCCTTTTGTATCACCTCGGCTACTAACACCTCGGGGGGCATTGCTGTAGATTCCGCTTCTTTGCGATCGCACCCAAGGATCATCGCCAACAACAGGCATAGCAGTAGGCCTGACCCTCGCCTGAAATAGGTATCTGGGGCTTGTACTCGCATTTTCACGATGAAAGTTCCCGTGTTTTATAGGGAAGACATAACCA
>JBGSSO010000230.1:0-13187 GCA_041737015.1 Nitrospirales bacterium | reverse complement strand
TCTGAGACGCCTTTTGAGGAAATATCCCAATGCGCCCGAGCCCCACGATTAGACACAGCCAACCACCACGAAACCACGAAAACCTGAGACTCCAGGCATGTCATTTTTTCACCTGGCCTTCCCATCCGGAAAGTTCAATTAGTCCAGACCTGATGTTGGTTGAAAACAGTTTGAGTAAAGCCCTGGGCAACCACCAGTCTGGCTTTCCCTATCAAAGATTAAATTACCACTTAAAAAAAATGGGAGCAAAGGAGAAAAAAGATCAAAACGGCTCAATCACAGGGTATTTTCCCCCGGCCGAACATTAGGTATCTCCCTTTTTCGAGAGAGATTCAAGGGAAGGACGGGAAGACCATTCTGCGCAATACTCCCGGCTTTCCTGCACATAGCTGCGAAAGGGATCGGCCATGACAAAAGCCGGACTTCCCTGGAGTTGCAAAACCGACCAATTGATGACATAGGGTGGACGACGCGGATCGTGATGGCCTGTCGCCTTTTCTAAAAAATCGGCCCAACCTTCCTTGACGATATGGCGAATGATTTCTGCCCGCCCAAACGCACGGGTGTTTCGTGGTGGTTGACCTTTCGCCAACTCGACCAGGTCATTCGTCGTAAAGCGCGGCGCATCGCCTTCTTCTGTCATGCCATGATAGAGACCTGCCTGCGGATCGACATTGTGATATTCCAAATCCAGACTTTTCAACCAGGGATCGTCCCATTCCAACTTCTCCGCTTTCCGAAAGTTCTCCAACAACCAGAGCTTGGAGGCCCAATCAACCCGGCCGACCACCGATTGATAACCTTTTCGTAAATCCTTCACCACCGATTCCCAATGGGCTAGGACCCAATCTGTTTCCTCATCCTGCCCGGCATATTGCTTGGCAGCGGCTTCCCAAAACTGCTCTTGAATATCCAAGGCTGAAAGGTGCTGGCCGGTTGAGAGAGTAACCATCCATTTTTGCTGAGGGTCGTGAGAGATGGCTCGCAGGGTCTGGACAGGATCATCGAAATCCAACCCTTGGGGGGCATGCCCTTCTTCGATCAATTGCAGGACCAATCCGGTCGTCCCCATTTTCAACAAGGTCGCTTCTTCGGCCATGTTCGAATCGCCCATGAGCAAGTGCAACCGCCGGAATCGTTCTGGATCGGCCAGGGGTTCATCCCGGGTATTCACAATGGCCCGATTGTGCTGAACCCATTCGAAAAAGTCGTTGACGATGTAATCCGGACGTTGAGAAATTTGATAGATCACCGCCTCTTCGGCCGATATCCGTGACCGGTCCCCTGCACGTCCCTCAATATCGTCCAAGCCAATCCAGCCGTCCACAGAACGTGCCTTCCCGATTCGGCCGGCTCCGGTAAAGACCTGGCGAGTCACCAAAAACGGCATCAGCAACCCCAACCCTTGATAGGTAAATGGAAAGTCGCGCGTAACCAGGTAATTTTCATGGCAACCAAATGTCGCGTCTGTCTCATGATCAATATTGTTTTTAATGATCGACACCAGCTCTGAAAGCCCAAGCTCTTCCAGGCAGTCCTGCAACAGCCAATCTCCGGCACGGTCCACAGCCACTAAATCCCACAACGAATGGCATTCCGGTGAGGCATATTCAAGATGTCCCATATCCACATACATCCGGCCTGCATTGAGCAGAAAACCCCCATTGCCTGGAGGCTCATCATGCCCACGATAATGCCAGTCAATGACGCCATGTTTTTTTTGGCCAAACAAATGTTCAATGATCCGGTGTGCAATCCAGGGAGAAGACACGTCCGGTTGATCGGCCTTGATGAGCAGGCCATATTCGGTTTCAATGCCGAAGATTCGATTATGCATAGGGACCTTGCTCTGCCAGGATTTAGGTGGCAGGTTGGAACACGGAGGGAATGAAGGACTGAAGTTCCGACTGACTTAGAGCACGATAGGTTTCCATCTTCCCGCTCTCCCGATCCAGTAAGACACACTCCAGTGTCTCTTTGGACAGCGTTTCACGAATTCGTGAAGCAATTGCCTCATCCTCTGGAATGGTGGAGATGGAACTGCCTGCTGAAGAGGTGGTTCCTTCCTCTTCTTTATCCGAAGAGGGAGTTGCAGTTTGGAGAAGACTTGCGATCCCCCACAAACGGAGACTCCGCTCCACCGCCGACTGCAAAGAAGACAGAGGACTCTGGCTTTTCCATTCCTGAGTGAGCAGCCCACGGATGGAGGCGGAGGCCGCCAGTAAACCGAATTCGCGTTGTTCTTCAAACATGCCATCATAACTGATGCTGAACAGGCGGTCCCGTTCCTGAGAAGCCCCGACTTCTGCCAGTAGAATTTTGGCAATGTATGGTGCCTTGAAAATTTCTTCAAAGGCCTGTTTGATGACAGGAGCCAGACCATTTTTCATCAGGCGGGAAGCGGTCACATCCGCCGGTGACCGTTGAAACCCTTCAACGTGAGCCATATCCAATAGGGTATACCGTAATTTCTCCAGATCCGCCGGATGTCCCATGCCTCCGAGCGCAATGCGATCGTAAATTTCATAGATTTTTTCCGTACCCCGATTAAAGGTCAGCAACAGAATCCCTTGCGTAAAGGAGACGGCGACTAACGGATTGCCTTGCGTGAATTGATCGTCCAAATATTGCCGCCGATTGGCGACGGCTTCAATCCATCGATAGGGTTCCTCATACATGGTTCAGCACCTTTTCAGAAAACAGTGATTTCAACCGTTCGGCGGGAATAGTTCTCACCCCATCGGCGGAAATGCGTTTCACGATGGGGTAGAGTTGAGCCTGCGCGTCCACTCCACCGGTGGCGGAGTCAAATTCTGCAGCACTGGTCATCAGCCGAAGCACGAACGTCAGGGCTTCTTCCTCATTCATCCCGGCAACGGGACCACTCCCCCACCGATTCATGTAAAACAAAATCCCCCGAATCGTGGAAGACCCGGATCCAGAGACAGCATATTCCACCGCCTCGAATTCAGCTCCTAAGATATCGTAGAAAAAGATCTTTCCGCAGCCTTCAAGTTGGTCATACCCCGCAAAAATTGGCGCCACAGTTCCGGTTCCTGCCAACGCGGCAGGGGCGTTATTTTTCAACAACGTTGATAAAGCTCGCAACTTTCCCTCAAAACTCAAATCCTGCAATTGGCTTCTCCGGTAATATTTAAAGGAATGCTCTAAGATTCTGGCCATCTCAAACGCGGTGGCAGGAACCCCTGCAATGGCTAAGACGGAAAACCGATCCAATTCCAAAACCTTATCGGTGCGATCATACATCACGACATTTCCGGCCGTTGCCCGCCGGTCACCAGCCACGAGGACACCATCAGCATATTTAATGGCAAAGACCGTCGTGCCAGTTGTGATTTCAGTATGGCTTGATGGCGCACTCCCATTGAACGGCTGCCGAAGATCGTCGACCGCATAGCCCCGTTCTCGCAGAACCTGAAGGAAATCTCCCTGTTGTCCCATCCTATTCCCCGGTCCGCTGGCGATACTTTTCCGCCTGCTTGGGATCTACTTTGCGCATACGCTTCATGAGATTATCTCGGGATGGGGAATCGGTCTCCGGTCGCTTAGGACCTGATTCCTGATCGCCAGGTCCAGATGGCTTGGAGAGTGGATCGATTGGCCGCTCTTTTCGTTCAAGACCTCCACCGGTTTGGATATATTCATATTCGTTTTTCATAAATCTCATCCTCCACATGAACTATTTTTTGAATTTCCGTCCGAGATGGAATGGTTTGGTTAGAGGGTATTTTGATGTTAGAAATTTTAGAGCGTACTCTACCTTTAAACTTTTCTTACATAAATACCTGTTTGAAAATTCCCCCCATAAACCGGATAGCAAGACATAATGACCTCTAAACCCAGCTTCATTAACAAATCATCAATCCAACTGGGGTTGTAGCAAACGGCAGTTAAATCATGATTATTTTGCTTACCACCGTTAGCAGGTAAATCACTATTTTCTAAAAAAATATAATTTGGTGTATATTCGGGATTTTGTTTTGCTTCATATCTGCTAAAACATGTCAAAAAGGCAAAACCATTTCTTACCAATTTATCAGAGATAAGCCTCATATATATTTCAAAATCTTTTATATCCAAATGAGAAAAAACGCTCCAGGCCCAAATTAAATCATATGCCTCATCTAAAAAATCAAACACTGGTTCTTTTGTCGAAGCGTTTGGGCTGTACATTTTATTCATATAATCAATGTGATTGAATGTGAACCGTTTATCATGCTGAAAGAACGTACGGTTTTCATTGATGTCATTACGATCTACGTCAAAACCGGAATAATTGAATTCTATTTTCAGGCTTGAATCTTCAATCAATTTTCTTGGGATGCGCCCCTTACCACATCCAATATCAAGTATTTTTAAGGTATTCTTTTGAAGATCCTTAATGAGTGCGGTGAATCGTTGATACTCGTACACTTTTTTTTCATCAGAAAGCCAGAACCCGCCATCAGTGAGTCTAACAACTCTATTTCTTTCAAGAAAGGTAAAAGAGTTCGGAATGACCTCCTTTTTGGTTCTTAGATCAACTAACATTTCTCAAAACGTCCTTCTTCATTCTGTGCAGTTCAGGGCGTCTGCCCTTTGTTCCATTTTTGCCAATACCAATTGATTCGCCATGCAGATCATCAACCGTTCCATGGAGGAATTGTTCGAAACCGGTGTAAGAAGCCATCCAAAGATTTGATGACTATGCTGTTAAGATGAACGTGAAAAATCCCTCCAAAATTTGAAAATTACCCCCTAAGAAAACTACTCCACTGTCAAGGATTCCATCATATCAAAGGGGGTCTCGGCATGCTCAATCACAGACCGACATTGAGCTACCGACACCGGCTCAAGGTGATCCAGCAGGTCAAGATGCAGTCCCCCATTTTGGCCCCGAAAATGAACCCCTTCCCATTGTATCGAGGTAATGTCTTTCCCAAATCGTTGCACACACAACCCCCTGAGACCTCCACGCGTATCGAGCGGCCCATGTTTCATGGCTTCCTGAATCTCTTGTTCCTGAGACAGCCGGGTTGTCCGCCCTTCGGCTTCCAACCCGAAAAACAGGCCGCGATCAGGATCCAGGTTATGGTATTCCAGATCCAGGCTGGCCAGCCAAGGATCCTCCCAGCCAATGTGCTCGGCCTGCCTAAAGGTTTCGAGTAGCCACGATTTGGTCACCCAATCAATTTTTCCCACAAGCTGCCATCGATCCCGATCGAGAAGGTCTAACACCTGCTCCCATTCGCGAAGAATCCAGGTCGTCTCTTCATCCATCTCGATGAAAAATCTCCTGGCCAAATTCAGATACTCCCGTTGAATATCTAGCCCAGAAATCATGCCGCCAGACTGCCGTTTCACAAGGGTGCTCAACTCAGGATCACGAGATAGCGTCTGAATGGCCTGCACAGGGGAGTCTAACTCACAGGGCGGCAAGAGCCCTCCGGCAATCATATCCAACACCACCCGTGTCGTGCCTATCTTCAAGGCCGTGGCATACTCGCACATGTTGGCATCGCCCACGATAAGATGGAGACGTCGATAACGCTCACGATTCGCATGCGGTTCGTCTCGCGTATTGAGGATAGGTCGGTTGTGCATGGTATCCACGCCCAACTCGGCCTCCATAAAATCTGCGCGTTGGGACAATTGAAATCCGCCAGGCACAAACCCGCGCTCTTGCCCTTCCCGACCGACCTTGCCGGCGCCGGCAATCAATTGTCTGCTGACCAGAAAGGCCATGAGTCCACGAGTTAAATTCTCAAAAGGGAGTGTTCGGGAAACCAAATAATTATCATGGCAGCCATAACTATGCCCATGAAAATCCGTGTTGTTTTTATATAGCTGAACCCTTGGTCCACCAAGGGTTTGATTTCGGCCTTGAGCCGCCATCCAAAGGATTCGTTCGCCAGCCCGGTCATGCGCGACCATATCCTTGAGAGACCGGCATTCCGGCGTGGAATATTCCGGATGCGTGTGGTCATTATAAAATCGTGCGCCATTGGGGAGGACAAGGTCACTTTTCATGTCATGGAAGGAAAAAGGTCGATGGGCATCCTGCTCCGCGAATAGATCCTCTTCTTTATCCTGAGCTAACTCGGTCACACGAAACCCCCGTTGATCTTCATGGGGATGCTCGCCACGATAATCCCAGCGGCGGGTAAAATGTCCGTCAAGATATGCCCGGACCAACTCCATGGACTCCACCACAGGATCTGCGGTTTCGACATCTTCCCGTGCAATCCCGTACTCGGTCTCAATACCAAAGAGGCGAATAGGATTCATATGTTCCAATCTTTCAGCTGAGAAGGTCCCATTTGGTAGAGCTTGCTAGAAAGGAAGATTTAAACAATCTGAGAAGTCCGATGCTCTTCTCCATCCTTTCCAGGTTGGAGGGAGGTTACTCCGACAACCTGGTCGGGGTGATAATCCAAGAGTTTTAACCATTCCTCAGCTGAATCATCTGGCGGGAAAATTTCACTCTCCTTGAACTCCTCATTGGTGGCAATGAGTAAATCATCGAGGCTCAGACCCGAGGCTTCCTTGTCCCCCGCTTGAATCGCCCGCTCAATAGCCCGTTCTTTTGCACGCCGGACGATTCCCGCCAACACCGCTCCACTCAATAAATCCCGACGGTAGAGAATTTCACGCCGTCCGTTACGCAACCGGATGGCCAACACCCGATTCTCCTGGCTTCGCTGAAAGAGATTTTCTAACAGTCCGTCGATGATACGCGATACCGGAGTCCCATCATCTTGTCCACCGCTAGCAGCCTTCTTCGTGTCGTAAGGCAGATCAGCCGTCAAATAGACACGCATAATTTCCCCAACATCGTTTCGCCCGGGTCGGCCCACCTTAATTTTTCGATCTATTCTTCCAGGTCGAAGCACCGCCGGATCAATCATATCCGGACGATTTGAGGCCAGAATGACCACCACTTGGGAAAGACTTTCAATCCCGTCGAGTTCGGCGCAAAACATCGGAACCAGCGTGTTGGAGACATTGTAGGAGCGCACCGCCCGTCTCGTCCCTAAAATGGATTCGGCTTCATCGATGAAGATAAATGGCAACTTCCCGGCTTGTCGTTGTTGCCGGGCTTGAAGAAATAAATCGCGGATGATTCGTTCCGATTCCCCGACCCACATATTCAGGACTTCCGGACCTTTGACATGCAGAAACACGCCACCCTCAATCGGCGGAAGCTGTGAAATAGAATCTTGTCCCTGATTTCTTTCATGAGGCGTGAGCGTTTCACGTTCTTGCGCTAAAAGTTGTCCAAGGCTCGCAGCCGTGGCTTGGCCAATCAGCGTTTTCCCGCAACCCGGTGGCCCATGCAGGAGGAACCCCTTGGGTTGTTGGAATTGATAACGCGAGAACAAGCCTGCATGCAGGAGCGGGTATTCTATTGACCGGCGAATGGCTCCAATGGCTTCCTGCTGTCCACCAATATGCTCCCACCGCACAGTTGGCAACTCCGCTAAAAGATGCGATTGGCCTTGGGGGTTCTCTAATCGTTCAATGGCAATCCGGTGAGTCGGGTCCAATCGAACCTCATCGCCGACCTTCAGGTCGGCACCGGCAAGATCATCCGCCCGTTGAATAAGAATGCCCTGTCTGCCCGCCTCTTGGTCAATACGAAGACGCCCATCACCTAATATCTCTCGAACTTTCACGATCGGACCACTCCGATCATACCCAAGAGACCGAATAACGACATACGCCTCATTCACTAAAATCTGATGTCCAATCTTTAAACCATCCCCCTCAAGCCGGGGATCGACATTGGCATAATATTCCGCCCCACCAACCATGATCCTCGCCACGCCCTTATCAGGCTGATCCAGCAACGTCCCGATTCGATTCGCCGGGGCTGTGAGTTTTTCAAGCACTCCTTGGAGTTTTTTCATGTCGGCTTCCTGTTGTTGAGAAGCCGTCGTTTGTTCAACAAGCCCGTGTCGAAGTTGATAGAGCAGGGGAATCCGGTGATCCCCTTCAGGCAAAGATGCCAAGCATTGGTCAATGAGTGCCAATGGGGAATTCCCAGACTGACGGGAGGATTTTGGGAATGAAGATCCAGCCGACCGAGAAGAATCCTTGGAGGAAGAAAATTCTGAAGAATCGCTCATTGTTTATTATATTCCATTCTATTTCAATTGGAACATGAAACCCGTGATGCCCATCAAAACCCCCGACGAGCCATCCTGGCCGACGAGGACTACCTCATTCTACAATGTTTCCTGACCATTACCCAAGGTATAAAAAAAGCAGGGGATCCGTTACTGGATCCCCTGCTTCTATTGAAGAGTAGCCTTTAGTGACTTAGTGAGTTACCAACGGTCTCCACCGCCACCACCACGGTTTCCGCCGCCGCCACGATTTCCGCCACCACCACCGCCACCAAATCCGGTTCGTGGTGCCTGGGGCTTCGCTTCATTGACCGTCAGGGTACGCCCTCCCATTTCGGTCCCATTCAGCGCCTCAATCGCCGCCTTGGCTTCAGCATCCGAGGCCATTTCCACGAAACCAAATCCCCGAGATTGCCCCGTATACTTGTCCGTAATAATTTTAGCCGACGTCACGGCGCCGTGCTGCCCAAAAAGGTCAGCCAATTCTTGCTCTGCCGTGGAATACGGCAGGCCACCCACATAGATCTTTGAACCCATCGGGGTCCCTCCTTCTAAATGCGATATTGTTTTGCATGGTTCGAAGAGAAGAGAAGGGAAGGAACGGCCCGAGAACGCAAACCAGGTGGCGACTTAGGACTAACTTCCAATCAGACTCCTTGCGGATTCCTTGGCAAAACAACATCAGTGATGGGCCCGTCACTCAAACATTCATCACGTGGCCCGAATGTCGTGATGAATTGCTTCTAAATAGCATAAGTCAGAATGGAAAAGAATGCAACAATCCCCCAGGGGGAAACTACACCTCCGAGCATTATTTTCAGGAAATTAATTGGGGCACGCCCCTGCCATCAATCGCTTCTTCGGTGATAATCACTCGCTTAATGTTTTTCAGGGCAGGAACATCATACATCAAATCCAGCATCACTTCCTCCAGAATAGAACGCAATCCCCTGGCTCCGGTTTTCATGGACGAAGCCCTGGTGGCAATGGCTTGAACCGCCTCCGGAGTGAAATCCAACTGCACCCCATCTAATTGAAATAATGCCTGATATTGTTTTAGGAGGGCATTTTTCGGTTCCTGTAGAACCCGAACCATATCCTCCACGCGCAAATCATTCAGAGAGGCCAGAATAGGAAACCGGCCAACAAACTCAGGGATGAGTCCATACTTCAACAGATCCTCCGGCTTGAGTTTTCCCATCAATTGATCAGAGCTCAATCCCTCACCATTGGAGGAAACCGCGCCAAAGCCCATTCGCTTCTGATTGGTCCGCTGAGCAATAATATCCTCCACCCCCACAAACGCACCACCACAAATAAAGAGAATATTCGTCGTATCCACCCTGAGAAATTCCTGCTCAGGATGTTTTCTGCCCCCCTTGGGAGGCACATTGCATAACGTCCCTTCTACCAATTTCAGCAACGCCTGTTGGACACCTTCACCCGACACATCCCGCGTGATAGAGGCGCTTTCAGATTTCCGGCTAATCTTATCAATTTCATCGATATAAATGATGCCCACTTGCGCTCTGGCCATATTGAAATCACACGACTGCAATAATTTCAAGACCACATTTTCCACATCCTCGCCCACATATCCCGCTTCCGTCACCGTGGTGGCATCCGCGATGGCAAAGGGTACATGCAAAATTTTCGCTAAGGTTTTGGCCAGTAAGGTCTTGCCGGTTCCAGTCGGCCCGATCAACATCACATTCCCTTTTTCTAATTCAACATCAGGCAGATCTTTACCGCTAAATACACGTTTATAATGATTGTGGACGGCGACCGACAGAACCTTTTTCGCACGGTCTTGTCCTATCACATACTGGTCAAGCACCTCTTTGATTTCAGGAGGTGTCGGCAAGGGACCCGCTGGCGGCTCTATGGCGGACTGACCTTCCGTATGACCTGATAAAAATTTTGAACATTGTTGAATGCAATCCGCACAAATCAACACCGACCCCGGTGCCTGACATTGCGTGCAGACCTGTTTCGTCGGGGCCTGGATCAAATTGGTTGCTCCAGGTTTTGCCCGACCGCAAAAGGAGCAGACCGCATCCGCACGATTTCGTCCTTGCTTCGAATCCCAAAAAGCCACAGCAGTTACCTTTCCTTACTCAACGCTAGATATCCGTCTAATCGACTCTATTGCTCACCCATGAAAGGAGATCTTAATCTTCAAGAAGAAGGATATCAAATCATCCCCCATTCAGGATAAACCTCCCAGGGATTCGGCCACAACCAGCGGCACAGCCTCCCATGACATTCCACGGTCGCCCGTCCGAAAAAGTCCCTTTCCGTTCGTCCCCACATAAAGCACATCGGAATCGACGGCGCTCATGGCTAGAGCCCGAATATTAACATTCGTCAAGCCCGCACTTCGAGCTTCCCAATTTATTCCTCCATCCTCACTTCTAAAGACGCCATCACGATTGGTCACATACACGACATGGGGGTGGGTGTGATCGAGAATGAGGTCACTCAACATTTGATCGGAGAGTGTATCCCCAATGCGAGTCCAGGCTTGCCCTCCATCCTTGGTGACGTACAATCCACTCAGAGTCGCAGTATACACCGTATCGGATTCATGAGGGTCAACCTTAATTCGCGTCACGCCCAATGCCCGGGAGGATTTCAGCACGTCAGAGGCCACCAACCCATTATTGACCATTTTCCAGCTTCGAGCCCCATCAATGGATTTATAGACTCCCCCACTTGTTCCGGCATAGAGCGTTTGAGGCTGCCGCGGATCGCAATCAAGCGTCACCACCATGAGCACTTCTTTCATGCCCTCCATCCGCTTATTCCAGATTTCTCCGCCATCGTCTGATTCAAACACCCCTAATGAGGTGGCAGCAAAAATATGGGCACTGGATCCTGGAGCAAAGACCAATTGATGGACCACCGAAGAAATCGTCACATCATCCAATCCCGTCCGTCGTGACACCCATCGTTGGCCACCATCATAACTTTTATACACCGCATCCCCTTTTGTCCCGGCTACAATATTGGCCGGAAACAGGGGGTCAATGGCCAGGGCAATGACGCGAGAATGGGTCATACCCGCAGACATGTTCTGCCAGGTTATGCCTCCATCCCGGGACTTATAAATATAATCGTTGGTGGCGAGATAAAGAATCTTGGGGTTTGTGGGATGAAGGGCAATTTCCACCACCGCCTCACTTTTCCCACAACCACCCAGAATGAGGCAGGCAGCTACGGCCAACCAATAGAGACGGACACAGGTGGTCATATCCTGCCTGGGACGAATAACAATGATGTGCTCAGAATTCAACGAAAAAGCATTGAGGGCATTGTTCACAACAATCTCTACCGACTAAAACGAGCCCCGTTTGGTTGTTGTGGAGGAGGTTGAGCAGGAGAAGGCGTAATGAGGGGCAGATTGCCCATAGAAGCCTTCGGAGCCTTTTCATATAGGCCCATGGCTTCAGGCATCCATTTCGTGAGATCGGCAATCCGGGTTTCATGCGCTGGATGGGTGGATAAAAATTCCGGTGGAGCGCCATCAGAAGTCGCTGCCATCCTTTCCCAGATATGAATCGCTTCCCGTGGATCGTACCCCGCATCGCCGGCAAGCAGGATACCGATATAATCGGCTTCCGACTCGTGTTTTCGGCTAAAGGGCAACAGCACTCCTGTCTGCACCCCAAGCCCCATTGCCTGCATGGCTAACGCGTTTAATGCCGGATTTTGACCTTGGGTCGAAAGGACAATCGCCGCTGCGGTCATTCCAAATTGAGCCACCAGTCCCTGGCTCATCCGTTCGCCTCCATGCTCCGCCAAGGCATGAACCACTTCATGCCCCATAATGGCCGCTAATCCGGCCTCATTTTTGGCCATGGGGAAAATTCCCGTATAGACGGCAATTTTCCCCCCAGGCAGAGCCCAGGCATTCTTCGTATTGTCATCTTTAATGACGGTCACTTCCCAATCGAATCCCTTCGCCACGTCCGCGTATTTAGAACGCTTGGCCGCCTCAATAATACGAGCCGCAACACGTTTGACCGGCTCAATTTCTTTGGGATCTTTGGAAATGATGACTTTGGGGTCCTGCAAAACCTCACTATACTGGGCAGCCCCCATCTGACTCATCTGCCCTGACGGCATCAGTAAGAGTTGGGAGCGATTCGTATAGGGATTGGTCTGGCAACCTGAGACCAGAATACTCAGGAGCAGTGCACAGAATAAGACCGTGCGACCTCTGATGACCCACCACAACATTGGCATCTCACCACCTCTCTGAATTCAGCATAGAGCACAAAGAGGCATCCAGCATATCCTTGCTACCTGCAGAGGACCACCTACATCCCGGCAGAAGGCTCTGGAATGCGAATGTCCAATTCCTGGATTTGCTCATAGCGAGCCAATGCTGGTTTGGTGCCCGCACGAGGTCCCACCACAAGAATCGCAAACTCCTCCGGGCGCAAATGTTTGTGTGCAGCCCTTCGGACTTCAGCCGTGGTGACTTTTTCAATACCCTGGCGAAACTCTCTCAACCAGGTCGAGGGATACCCATAATATTCGTATGTCAGGTATTTACCAAGCACTTTCGTGGGAGAATCCACCGAAAAGACAAAGGAATTTAAAATGCTGGCTTTCGCGCTCGCCACTTCTTCATCCGTCGGAGGCTGAACGACCAT
Source organism: Nitrospirales bacterium (assembly GCA_041737015.1). Classification (GTDB taxonomy): domain Bacteria; phylum Nitrospirota; class Nitrospiria; order Nitrospirales; family UBA8639; genus Nitrospira_E. The sequence continues at coordinate 397 of JBGSSO010000230.1, read as the reverse complement.
GTTCCGAGCTTCTGCAATTAAAGCATCAATGCCTTTCCCCGTCGTTTCTGTTTTAGTCGACATCGAGAGGATGGCCATGCCTGGATAGTCCCATTGCAATCCCACGCCACCATGCACATCATAGGCCAGCCCTTGCTTGGAGCGGATGTTATAAAATAATCGCGCACCGAATGACCCCGAAAGAATTTGATTGACGAGCACCAAGGGATAATAATCGGGATCGTCCCGACGAATTCCCAAATGCCCCATGGCAATTTTTGCCTGGGTCATATCGTTTTTTTCAACATAAAACACACCAGCCGGAACCTTTGCCTGAATGCCGACGGAAGCATCCTGTACCTCTGGGCCTTTGGGCCAGTTACCAAAAATCGCTTGAATGAGCGCGAGCGTCTTTTCT
>JBGSSO010000204.1:0-6401 GCA_041737015.1 Nitrospirales bacterium | reverse complement strand
AGCATGCTCTCGAAGTCGGGTTGGCTGCGGTGGAAGCGTTTGCCGAAGGTGTCTTTGATGAGGGATATCTCGTCTATAACGAGTTTAAAAACATCGTTCAACAGCAAGTGGTTGTGGAAAAAATTCTCCCCATCGAACCACTGGAAGAATTTGGAGTGGCGGAGACGCAAACCGGAGGTGGGTATCTGTATGAGCCCGATCAGGAGGAATTACTCTCGTCCCTTCTCCCCAAGTATGCACAGGGCCAGGTTTTCCGCATTTTATTGGAATCATCGGCCGCCGAACAAGCCGCCAGAATGGCTGCCATGGATGGCGCTACCCGCAATGCGGGTGAACTCATCAAGCAACTCAGCCTCAAGTACAACAGAAGCCGTCAGGAGGCCATAACCAAGGAACTGATGGATATCGTCGGCGGAGCAGAAGCGCTGAAATAACCCGTCATTTAGAAACGAGCTTAGAACAGCAGCCGTCAATATGGCGGTAAAGTCTTGTGAGTAGCGTTTAATGTAAAGACTTGCCCCCTACCCTGCACCTACCAATTGGATTCGTCATGAGGAATAATCTAAGATGCGTGAAACGCTTCTTTTGATCGGCATGTCGACCTTCCCATGCTCAATCATGGCCTGAAGCGCCGGAAATATTTTCTTCTGTGCAAGGTCGCCTGTGGCCCCGAAGAGCACAAGCGCATCTGAACGAGCATTCCCCATCATTCCCTCCCTGAACAATCAAGCCAATTATCCCACCCTACGACACCGTAAGGAGTTCAAGGATGTGTCCATTCTGATCGCAAAAGTACACTCCGCGTCCGCCGCCCCGGTGGTTGATGGTCATATTCTCCCGCGCGCCCGGTTCACTCCCGAACGGAATGCCTTCGGCCTGAATGCGACCAAAGATCCGGTCGAAATCCTCTTCACCGACCTTGAATGCATAGTGATGGATGTCGAAGGTGTCGACATCATCATCATCGAAATCAAACGTGAGGCTCTCATTGATCCGTAGCGGCGCGAAATACCCGACCTTTCCTTCATCGAAGACGAGACCAAAAATTTTCGCATAGAATGTTGCCGAGGCCATTTTGTCGTGCGCCGGGACGATGGTGTGATTGAGTTCAATCGACATGGCACAAGTCCTTAACGTCGCGTTGTCCTGAATCGCCTGCCCTGACGGCAGCAGAACCGGCAGACGAGGAGCCCACGGTGAAAGTTTTGTCTGTCCTCTTACACTTTGAGGCAGCGTTCATTTGGTCGTGTTTCATGAACACGGTCATCAGGAAGAAAATCTTGCTGTTTCGGCGAAGGCCCGGCAAGCTGAATCAGAATTATCCCTCCCGCTAGGTCAGGATGGGAGATTCAGCAAGGGTCTTTCATCTGCCCGACCAGGGAAATGACTAGTTCCCATGGAAAGTGACAGGGGGTATAACCCTGTTACAATCGGTAGTATTTTGGTCAAACGAGAAGAGTCCGTTGGGTGAGAATGGTTCATGCCAACCAATTACCCGAATAATCCCTGCCTGTGATCGCAGGGGAAAAAGACCATAATCGGTATGCACAGGAAATGGGAAGTCGTCATTCTCGGTGGAGGATTTGCTGGTCTGGCCTGCGCCCGTCGACTCGAAAAACTTTGGGGCAAAGACACCGCCAAACGCGTGCTTCTGGTCAGCGCAGAAAACTATTTCGTGTATCAACCCTTTCTTTCGGAAGTGATCGGAGCGGGAATCGAACCGCGCCATGTCATGAATCCTATTCGACTGGCATTGCGCCGCTGTATGGTGCAACGGGCCGAAGTCACAAAAATCGATCTTCACAAACGACGAGTCGAATTCCATGCCGATGAGGGGTTAAGGCTGGAACCCGTCGAAGCGGAGCACCTGATCCTCGCGTTGGGAAGCAGCACCAATCTCCGTGCGATACCGGGCATGATGGAGCACGGATTATTTCTCAAGACGCTGGCTGACGCCCTGGGAATCCGGGAACATATTATTCAACGCCTTGAGGAGGCGGATCTTGAACGCGATCCCGATATTCGACGGTCCCTTCTCCATTTCGTGGTCGTCGGTGGCGGATACAGCGGGGTGGAAACGGCTGGTGAAATTCTTGATCTGTTGCAGGAGGCCAGACGGTTTTATCCCGCGTTTGCCCCGTCGGAGCTGAGAGTCAGCCTTGTGCATTCGGGAGCGCATCTCCTGCCGGAACTGGGCGAAGACCTCGGGCGTTTTGCTCAGCAATCTCTTGAGTCACGTGGATTGACGGTGTTGTTGAACCAACGGGCCTCGTCGGTGAGCGGCGCGTATCTCCGCCTGCATGATGGCACCCGCCTTGAAACCCGGAACACAATTTGTACGATCGGGAATGCCCCCAACCCCGTACTCTCCGGTTTAACCGCCGAATATAACCAGGGATGGCTGACCACCAATGGATTTCTGCAACTCACGGGATATACCCATGTCTGGGGCATTGGAGACGGGGCATCCAATCCCGATGGATATGGGACTCAATGTCCGCCGACGGCTCAATTCGCCATCAAACTGGGGCAGCATGCTGCAGGCAATATCGCCTTATCGTCCTCCGGCCACCCCCTGCGTGCCTTCCGGTACCAAGCGCTGGGCCAAATGGCGACGATCGGCCATCATAAAGGCGTCTGCTCCATCTTTGGTTTCCAGTTCAGCGGGTTTGTTGCCTGGTGGTTGACGCGCACGATTCATTTACTGAAATTGCCCGGCCTCGACCGCAAACTGCGGGTCATGGTCGACTGGACCTTTGAACTCTTTTTCCCGCCGGATCTCAATTACCTCGATCTGAAAAAAACACAAAAAATCGCCCGCATGCATGTGGAAGCAGGCGATGTCATTTTTCGCCAGGGGGAACACGGCTCCGCCTTCTATGTGGTGGAAGATGGGTCACTGGAAGCCATCCGATACCATGAGAATGGTGAGGTGCTGTGGCGGGACGAGTTGATTCCGGGAGATCATTTTGGAGAGGGATCGTTTTTATATGGTGTGGTCCGGCGCGTCACGGTGACGGCCAAAACGACGGCGACCCTCATGGTGTTTAATTCCAAGGAATTCAAAGCATTCGTCGGGAGCTTCCAAGGTCTGAGTGGGATTCTCCGCTATACGGCCCAACGGGGACCTCAGGAAGAGGTATTGGGCGAAACACGGTGGACGACGGAACTGCTCTCCTCTCCCGTCAAAGCCGTGATGAAAAAGTCCGTACCCTGTCTTTCCGAAACCGCCACGATCAATGAGGCAATCCTGGCCTTTGGAAATTGTTCGCAGACCTTGTTGCCCCTCGTAGATGCGGAAGGAAAAATGACCGGCATTCTGACAAAGACGGATGTCTACCGAGCCATGACCCATGGCCAGGACTTTGGTGAGTCCGTCGGCACGATTGCCATACGCGAGGTCGCCGCCCTCCATGATGGACAGGCCGTACGGGAAGCCTTACGGGTGTTGTATATGAAGGATGTGAAACAGGCCCCGGTGCTGGATCAGCAATCCCGACCGGTAGGTATTTTGAGCCACATGGATATTGCCGAGGCGAGAATTCGCCTCGAACATCGGGCATCAGATGGGCTGCAGGCTTCCTCCAACAATCCTCTCTCCCAGAGCCAAGAGTGACACCAGCGGAGCGCTTTTGTCTTTCACAAAAACCACGAGTAGCTGTGATGTAATTGAACAGCGCTTCTCTTAATCGCTGTGGGGTGTATTCATAGGGAGAGTATTTACTTTTGTTTTAGGATACTTCTTCAATTCTTCTCTCGTTGCCCCCTGAACAAGATCTGTTGGTGATGATAAACGCATGTAACTCATCATGCCAAAGTGGGTGTTTTTGTCAAATGTGAGGCCGGCCATGACCGAATCACCTTTGATTCTGCCTAAGGTCGTTCGGGCTTCATCGTGCGATCTTGCCTCCATCTCAAAGATGTTGGTTTTAGCCCGTTCAGGAGTCATGAGATGTTCAAAAATTTGCCGTCGTGGATTACCGACGGCCACGGGCCACACAACGGGAATTAACACATGGATTTTGTCCCATTCCTGCGGACCTAACTCTTTTTTCCATTGGCTCATGGCGTTCAAACCCCCTTGTATTTGCAATTCCACTGAGGCTTTCATGGCCTCCGCAACGTAAGGAATTATTCGATGAGAAAACGCACGATAAGACTTTTCATCACCAGAACCTTTTTCGATACAGTCCTGTAAATAATTATTCACCATATCTAACATCTTTATGGCTCTGGTCGATGTGGCTTGATTGAAATCACTTTGTTCGAGAAGTTTTTTAATATTTTCAACATGTTTTTTATATTCAATCAGAGGTTCTTCCCATCCCGCAGGTCGATTGGCCACATTATCAAAATAGGGAGAGATTAAGATAAAGACTCCCATTGGGATGTGCGCAAGAATTTTTTCCATCTCATACATGACGGAAGTCGGCGTGACCGTTTCGACAGGGCGGTCTCTTCGGTACAGGTAATAGGTACTGCCGACCCCCTCTTTTCCTGGTTCATAGTCACTCGCAATGATCAATGGATAAATATTCTGACCAACGTTTCGGATGAAATTTTGATAATTGTTTTTCCTAAACCAATCCATGTTGCGCATAGCTTCGTATGTTTGTTGTTTGACATGACCGGCATCCTTTCCAGGACCACCGGGTTCGGCTTCTTCTCCATCGACCGTGGGCCTCACACCCTTATAATCAATATAATCCACTTTCTTGTCACCCGCGTACGAAACACTATCCATCAAGAATTTTTTATACTCCTCGTCTTTATCGAGTTCTAGGAGGGCTTTAAAATACTCTTGATCACCCTCAGGGTAATCCTCCTTCGATTGAGAAAAAGCCGGGATAGGTAACAAAAAAGTTTGAAAAACTAGGCTGAACCCCAAGAAAGTATATAAAAACCTCTTGAGCGTCATTGAATGACGTTGGTGAAAAAATGGATATGATGAATGCTCCACGATCAGTGGTTGGCGTCTCTTTTGAAATTCTTTCAGCATAGTGAGCTCCCTAATCAAAAAATATAGATAGGATTTTCAAGGCGATTTTCATACCTTTTGTTTTTTGGGAAAACATCTCCAGATAGTTGCTTAACCGTTCCCTGATTTTTTCTTCTTAACCTGGTTTAAACTTAGCGGTTCAGTTGGAGAAATAAAGAGTACTACGCCTCCTATGACTTTCCAAAAGAGCATCAAAGCAAACCCTTAGGGTACCATTACGCAGAGAGGCGCGTGGCACCCCAACTCGGACCGCTTGAATAAGGGGCACTCGTTCCTTTCAGTTGTGTCTTAGGTCATCCGCGCCAGCATCCCATTCGGGGCAAAGTCTATTTTTAACCTGTTTCTGGAATTTGGGCTGGACTCTTTCCTCCTTTGATCCTAATTAACCGAATACGATATTCTGCTGTATAGCGGGAGTAAAGACGGCATTGAGGAATGCCCAGCCATTGATGGAGTCCAGTGATGCAATTTGTTAGGCGTCATCGTAGAGCTTTCGATTAACCGTCCGCTTGCGACCCAAAGCAGTCGTTGACGATTCCTGAGTCCATTCATACATTGGACCATAAGAGGAGATCAGGATGTACATGACCAAGGCAGGGAGCTTAATCGTACTGACTCGAAAGTCCCATGATCCTTCAATTATGTATATACCCGTAATTGCAACCGAATTTTCGAGAGTGTCGTTGAAATTGCGGAACTCTCTGGAACGGTCAAGAAAATAGTTGTATGAAGTGATGGAATTTTTTTTCGCAGCGTTAGTGATAGCTCCTCTATTTTCGGTTCAAGAGAAGGACCGAGACTCGCTCCTCCAATAGTTGTTTTCAGAAAAAACAAGGCATAAACACTCTTTCAAATTAACGCGGTACCTTATAAAGGCGCCTACGTCATGAAGTTGTTTCGAGTGAAAGGAAAGGAAGGGGAGTGAGCTTGTGCTATGAAAGACTAATCCCCTACCTTTTCTTCTTTCTCCCCCATTTCTTATTTCCTCATTTCATTCCAACAATGTGATCCTTCTCGTTCTCTGGTTCAGAATTAGGTTGCCCTTATTCAACCTTTGGCCTTGGTTCAGTGCATTCCAGGGAACAGGCTCATGAAGCCGTCATGAGAAAAGACCCATAATCTCATGAGAAGCAAAAAAATTAATTGACCTTTTGGTATGTCATCCCTGAAATAAAAAAATGTGGCTAGTGCAATTAGCCTTTAACAAAAACGTTCAACATCTTCAAAGGACCTTCGCTTACCGTTCACATGCGTTGTTAATGTGTCTAGTTTTTTCTTAATGAGACAAAATGAGAGTATTTTGTGAGTCATTATAGGGGGAGTTTTCTCCCTCGTGTTGAATGGTGATGTTTTGACTCTGTCCTCGCTTCAACATGCCTTGCATATTTGCCCGACATTCAAC
>JBGSSO010000174.1:0-5664 GCA_041737015.1 Nitrospirales bacterium | reverse complement strand
CGCACCGGATCACCGGCATGTGCCTCGATGAGGGGCGTTGTAGGATCCTTCGGGTTATCTATCTGACAGGGCTGGAATATACTGGCCAGGGAGCAGCCCCGTTCCTCTCGATGCAGATAGGGCTCCGACCGGTAATTCACTCCCGTTAAACCCGCCACGTTCTGCACGTAGGGCATAAAACTGGTGCCGATAATATTGTCTTCATCTTGGAAAAACAGCGCGACGTCCCTATAATTTTTTCGCAGTTCGTTCCCGGAAATGGTCCTATCTATCAGAACATCAGCCACCCAGCTGTTTTTGAGTGAAATATCGGCACCGGTCTTGGGATCGCGGTAGGTGGACCCTTTTGGACCGATGATAATTGCGCCAAACAAACCGTTGCGCGGATTTAACATCATATCGCCGCCATCCCACACAAGAGAGGTGATTTCACCGGTGGAGGGGTCGGCATAATATGTATAAGCCTTACTTTCCCCAGGTGCCACAGTTTGATCTCCTGGATTCATCCCGAGATTGATTCCCAGTGAATCCTTTGGATCAAACGCCAATGAGAATGCAGAAAACGAGGCTCGACCTTCTTTCATTTTGTTGGTCAAATGGATCCGAATGCAGTCTCCCACATTCGCTCGCAGGGCCAAGGGCATGGGATGAAATCCACTAGCGACCTTGGTCTCATCATCTTCAAGCACATAAATTCTGGCATCCTCATTCTTTAATTGGATCTTTCTCTCAAAGTCCACTTCGATGACATCCGAACCCTGTGCATTGAAGTGCATGCCAGAATAATCGATGGCCTGCACCTTAAATTCTTTAACGGGAGCATCCGCAGGACAGACTGGTAGGGTTGCCTGGATCTCATCCTTTCGGGAATAACCTGCAGGCAATTTTTGTAGGTCAGAAATTTCTTTATCAAAAACTCTGATAATGCCCCATGAACCCTCCGATAGCTTTGAAGAGCGCCCATTAAAATATAGGTAATCGCCCGGTTGATGCCGCGGCCCGCCTGCCTCTGGAACAACAAGGTCATACCGTTCGGCGATTCCAACATGGATGGAATTTTTCCGGTTGGCATCATCCGCATAGCGCTCAGTCAAAAAGGTATGTCCAGCCAATGAAAAAACGTGGGTTTCGTTCATCAACGATTCCACAAGCCTAAACACGATTGTATCCCCCGTATAGGCGCGAAGGAGGGGCGTACTCGGATCCCCATGGATCAGGCTACTAAATATCTGAGAGGTATCCGGATTAGCCGCTAAACGCATGGCAATCGGCTCCGCTCGATAATCGATCCCGCTTCCCGTGGTATGTGTTCCTCCATTCAGGAATGGCATTGGAGTCATGTGCAAATTGTCCGGCATCTGGAAGGAAACGGTTCTCCCTGCCTCCAGGGCCACTTCAATCGGTTGGCCTGGAGGGTTTCCCGCCGTCACAATATTGACCGTATGAGGAACCGTATCGTGCATCTGCACGGTCAATTCTCTGAAACTATTATTCACCCCTGACCCAACAGGTTCCGTCGTATGAATATCCACTATGGGTCCTGTTCGTTTGGGCTTTCCTGTGACGGGATCATGGTAGGTGGAGCCGACAGGCTCCACCAACAAGGAACAAAATCCCCCGTGCGGCCAGGTGGTAGCACCAAACGCATGATCATGGCAAAAGACCGTTCCCACATCCGCATCCAACCAGAACCGCTGACGCACAAACTCCACCGTCACAATATCGTTCGCGGGATGATCGTGCTCTAAGGCCTTGTGGAAGGTAATCTGATCGCCTTCAATCGACTTAATTCGCCTGATTTCATTTCCTTCGACATTGTCGGCTCCGACCAGAAGAAGGGTATTATGATGGTACTGCCCGGCATTGGAGACCCGAACGCTCATGTCTCCCTGTTTGGCTGGTTCAAGCAACACGGCATTCATGGGCACAGGCAGTCCCTTTTTCAAAGGTTTTTCCAACATGGTAAACGGGCGAACAGACTGCTCATAGGACATCCCCGTAATCACCCCGTCAGAAGCCTGTGTATCGAACTGTACGAAATGAAAGTGTGTATTGATTTTTGACGACTGAAAATTTGTAATGTCGTCATCTTCCCATTCACTCGTCAGCACATAGTCCACACAGTCATAAATATTGGCACGAAAGACCAAAGGGAGCTTCAAATCATTGTTGCCCCGAATGGCTTCTTCTTCTTCATGCGCCACAAAGATGAGACCCTTGGGATCCACCACCGCGGGCTGATCTCCCTGTTTCGCGGTCATCTCAATGGGCGTTTCGATAAAATGCACGTTGTAATACGAGCGACCCGCTTTTGCTGGGCACAGGCTCCATCGGCCATTCTCACCAGGTTCGGCCGGTTGAGTCGACGCTTTTCCCTCGGCGTTTCTTCTGATCGGTTCCAACCAAGGCGCAGGATTATGATCAGGTGCAAATGGCACCCGTTTACCGAAATGAGGAGTCATTTGCGGCCAGGCCAACTTCCCGGTGCTAGGCTCAAATAAGATCTTCGGTCGTTCCCCAGGGGTCTTAGATTTATATTTTGGATTTTCAATCGTACTTTCCCTCTCCCCAAACGCTGTCGAGCCATCCCAACGCCAATCCCACACACTGGCATCGTATGCCATAATTTGACCACGCTCATCATCCGCATGTCCGGGCTGACCTTGCGTGGGAAGTTGCATTTCCACCCAGTCTTTGATGGTGACCAAGGCCGGATTGGCATCCCATTGACTCGTGCCATTTTCCACAATTTTGAATCTTTTTCCGAACCAATCCAACGTTTGACCGACAAGTTTATTCGAGGGGACTCCCTGTAGCATCTTGCCGGTTCTATCCGGCAATTCATTCAGACCCGGCATGACATCGGTATGAACCTCCCCGTTTTGCAGGGTGTTGTAGACCCTCCAATATCCCCACATTCCCGCTACATAATGATGGGCAACATGGCAATGATACAGAAAATCTCCCGCCCCTTGTTGACAAAGTCCGGACCCGCACTCCGTTTCCAAATCAAGTGCCTCCGCAGGGCCGATGACCTCCGTATCCACACGATCCGATTTGGTACGAATGACCGGATATTTCACCGGACCGTTTTTCGCGAGACTCCACAACGGCATTTCATCGTTCGCCCGTGGACTCCGAGCCCAACGGATCGATCCGCCATGAGGGTGATGGGAATGGAAAATCTCGGACCCCCCATGAATGAGCCTGAACTTCGCCGGATCACCTAAATAACTTCGCGGAATGGGGGTCGGCGCATCCCCAAATGTATAGGAGCTATACCCCAATGATTCATCTTCAAACCCAAAATACTCATGTTGTAAATGCATATAATTGATGCCAAAGGGTTCGCTTCGATAATTCAAAGCCCTGGCTCCAGGTCGGTACACATCCGTGAGCGGATCCCGCCGTGGAAGGAAATCCCCTTGTCGGTTGACCGGGCGAAAGGCCTCATCTCCCACCTCATGATAGATGGTGACAAACTCGCGGAAATCCGGTCCATTCGGATGAGCAATAATCGCCTGCCATCCGCTCTTGAGTTCGAGAGTGTCTTGATTGTTCACTGCTGTCAGAAATTTGGAGCCTTTCGGTTCCACAATGAGCGCTCCAAACAATCCCATTACCGTCAGCTCTCGATCATTGCTGTAGCTGTGAAACTGCCGTCCCCCTTCCTGAGTGTCTGGATGAATGTACCATTCAAGATCAAGGTGTTGGCCGTCTTCTGCAATGGCATCAGGATTCGTCGTCGTGGCGGGATACCCGGTTGAACTCACCACCAGACTAGACCCATGAATTTGAAAACTCACGGCTTCGCCGAACTCCAATTGATTGCGTAACGTCACTTTCATGCAATCCCCTTGATTCGCTCTTATCACGAGAGGCTGAATCCACCCGGTCTGCAATCCATTCGAGACCGCACCGGTCTCAAAGCCCGTGGCTTCTCGTGCGGATGCATTTTTCGCTTCTTCTTCTCTGACTTTTGCAATATTTTCCGTGAGGACATACATATACCCCGGATAATAATCCAGCCATTGATTCAGGGTAATCTCAACATTAATAGCCGACACATCAAAATGCCGAACTGGCGCAGTGGCTGGACAAAGACCAGAGTGCGTCAAGATAGGTTCAACCTCAAGATCCGAGGCGAGCAGATAGTCCTGTCCGCCTGCACCATACTGATGCAACATCGCCGTATTATTATATGATCCATCTGTGGCAGCCTTCTTCATATCGTCCTGCATTTGATGGCCCATCTTGTTCATCATCCGCTGGTGCTGCCAATCCACTTTCGCCGCACGATCTGATCGACCTTCTATGGCGTCTTCCACAACGGTCTGGCCTTTGAGGCGTTCAACCCACTTCTCGACTTTCTGCTCCGAGGCCACTACCTGGTGAACCATTGGCTCAGATGAAATTGTCGGATCTGAGGCCTGAGGCACTTGCCCCATACTCTCCGTTGAAAACATTAGCCCTGCAACCATAATCATGCGACTAATAAAATGCCGTGCATTTTTACACCACCCCATAAATGAATTCCTCCCTACCTTATTAAAAGACTGAAGGCCATGAACCATCTTGAAGTATTCCATTCTTCGCACTTGATACTCAGTTCGCAGGACTACGCTCAATTGCGTAACAACTTGTTTCTGGTCTCCATCAATGAGCCCCCGAAGAGATGAACATCCTCGACCGCCTATTTTGAATCGAATATCATTGAGGGAATCCAGTACTCATTCGTTTTATCTTTGACTCATATAAAAGGACCTTCATTTTTTATAGAGCAAATTATGAGCCACACCTGCTATCCATAAGGTTGATAAGTTTTTCCAAATAATTTCACTGAAATGTTTAAGAAGTGGCCGCCACTCGAGCTCTCATGCATGAGGGGGTCACGATGGGACGCGGCTCACCGCACCAGACACCACGACATACGGTGTGGGAACAGTCATGAAACAGAACCGGACAAAAAAAGGTCTTCCGATAGAAAGTAAAGGCATGCGCCTTCTGCCATCGGTACACCCTCATCAGGGAAGAAATCCAAAAAAAAACGCGGTCTTTTCTGAAGGATAAAAAAAGCACAAGGAGGTGAAACTCATTCACTTCCTTGTGCTCTTAAACCCGTTGATTCGCTGCTCTTGATTAAAATTCTACGCTTTATGCAGTTCCTCGAACCACCTGCCTGGATGGTGAAAACGTTTTGAGGCGAGCTTTGCCAGCTTTAGGTCTGGTTACGTTGACACGATTTTGTAAAATCAATGAATCGACAATCTCTCCGCAGTTATAGCATTGCCAGGCCATGGACCATAGCTGCCCTGAGTCATTTAAATGGTCTCCCATGTTTAACGCATACATAAGTCCAGTACAACGTCGACAATTCATAATATTCCCCTGTTTCCGGCTGCTTCCCCTTTTAACAGGGGAAAGACCGGGTGGCGATGGATTAGCACGCCAATCGGTCTCTAGCCATCACTGTCGATTGACGGTTCTCGATGCCTCGTAAGATACGTGGCAACAGTTGAACCCTACAGCCAGTTCACCCGCTCCGCCGGGCGGATGTAAATCGGCTCTTCCACTTGCTGCCGCACCGCTTCCTTGCCCGACTTGTTGAACCCCAACACCGTGTCGTTGTACATCTCAAACTTCCGCCCATGGATTTGGGTTTCA
>JBGSSO010000122.1:0-16879 GCA_041737015.1 Nitrospirales bacterium | reverse complement strand
GCCTGTAGGGATTCGACTGGATAGGATTATTCCCTGAAATTGCACCCCGATGGAAAATCCGAACCCTCCCATTCAAAAGGCTGAAAAAACTCCGCCGGGCAAGACTTTCAATCCGGCCATGGCTCCTGAGGCATCTGAGGCAAAGGAATGCGAGAGGGTAGGATTCGAGGAACGCCTTCTCCAGGGAGTCTTAGAGCACGCTAGAGAAGCCCTGGTCGTCTGCGATGCCTCGGGAAGTATCATTCGCGCCAGCCATGCAGTCAATCGTTACTATCACCATCAGTGCTTGAACCGCCCATTTGATGAAATCTTTCATCTATCCCTTTCAAGCGGGAGGAATCGGCCTTCCGCTGCATCTTCCCCAAACCTGAGCAAAAAGTACCTTTCACGAGTTCTGGGCGGTGAATCATTGCGCAACGAAGCCGTCTGCCTGACAAAAGATGACGGAACGTTTGCCGAGGTCTTGTTCGGTGCCCACCCGCTACAGGATGAAAACCAGAAAATTATCGGCGCAATTATGACGTTTGGTGACAGTGGGCCCCTCCTCCATAGCGAATATATTCTCAAACGCCATAACGAAGTGCTGGAAAATATTATTGCCGACAGACCTCTTCCCATCATATTGGAAAAGCTTTGCCTGGAAATTGAACAGTATTTTCTGACAGGTGTTCGGGCTTCTATACTCCTGCTGGAGGAGGGCCGTCGGCTGCGTCATGCGGCCTCCCCCTCTTTACCAGACAGCTACATCCAAGCTGTGAATGGTGTTGAAATCGGTCCGGGAGTTGGGTCATGTGGTGCAGCCGCCTATCTCAAAGAGCCTGTGTATGTGGCAAACATTTCCGAGCATCCGAATTGGGGGCATTTTAAGGAATTAGCCACGAGACATGGGATACAGGCTTGCTGGTCCACGCCGATTCTCGCGAGTGATGGCAATGTCCTAGGCACCTTTGCCTTATATGCTCCTGTTCCACGGTTACCTTCCCCTGAAGAAAAAGAGTATGTGGAGTTTCTTACGCATTCGGCCTCCATTGCCATTGAGAAAGTGCAGGCCCAGGAAAGGCTTCTGCAGCAGACGCATGCGCTGGAGGTGGTGAATCGAATTGGCAGTTCGTTGGCAGCGGAATTGAATTTGGAAAAACTGGTTCAATCCGTCACGGATGCGTGTCGTGAATTAACGGGGGGGGAATTCGGGGCGTTTTTTTATAATTTGGTTAATGAAAAGGGAGAGTCGTTTGTTTTGTATACGATCTCCGGTGTTCCGCGCGAAGCCTTTGAAAAATTTCCAATGCCGAGAAATACGCCGATTTTCGCTCCGACATTTTCGGGAGAGGCGGTTGTTCGAATCGCCGACGTGACGGCCGATCCACGATATGGACACATGCCTCCTTATCACGGAATGCCACCTGGGCATCTTCCCGTCAAGAGTTATTTGGCGGTCCCGGTCGTCTCCCGGAATGGGGAAGTATTGGGAGGATTATTTTTCGGTCATTCACAACCCAACATGTTTACCCAAACGGCCGAAGCCATTGTGATGGGTATTGCCTGGCAAGCTGCCATTGCCATCGATAATGCTCGTTTATACCAATCCGCTCAGAAAGAAATTGAACAGCGAAAGCACGTTTCGGAAAATTTGAGACGATTGGCCTCGATTGTCGAATGCTCTCAGGATGCCATTTATAGCCTCAATACGGCGGGGATTATCACCAGTTGGAACAATGGGGCGGAAAGGATATACGGGTATGCCGCCTCCGAAATGGTGGATCAGTATTTCTCCATTCTCCTTCCCCCGGAATCACGACAGGACGCCTTTTCAGACTTAACCCTTCTTTTGGAGAAAAATGGGGATACGCTTCAGGAATCCATCAGAATGAAAAAGGAGGGTTTGGTGTTTCCAGTCTCTTTGTCGATTTCTCCAATTCTGGACGTGGATGGAATCCTGATCGGTCACTCCTTGATTGAACGGGATATTTCCGAGCAAAAACAAATTGGAGAAGCCCTCCGAATGAGTGAAAGCCGCCTCCAGGCGATCTGGGAAAATTCTCCAACGGCGAAATTTGTGAAAGATTTGGATGGGAAATATCAACTGATTAATAAACGGCTTGAAACCATTTTCCAATTACCTCGGGAAGCCATTCTGGGAAAGACGGATTATGAATTAATGAACCTGGCTGATGCCCGACGCCTACGTGCCAATGACCAGGAGATTCTCGACTCCCGAACCCCCCAAGAATTTGAAGAGCAGGTAGAACTCTCGGATGAGGTACATACGTATCTGTCCGTGAAATTCCCCTTATACGATGCCGGAGGAATTCCCAATGCGGTATGTGGAATTGCAACCGATATTACCGCGAGAAAACAGGCCGAACAGGCCCTGCAAGAATTAAACGATTCCCTGGAGCAACGGGTGGCTGATCGGACTCGTGATCTGTTGGTTTATCAGGAGAATCTGCGGGCTATGACTTCCGAGTTGGTGGTCACGGAGCAACGGGAACGGCGACGTTTGTCCACCGAACTGCATGATTATCTGGCGCAATTGCTTGTGGTGTGTCGGATGAAACTGGCTCAGGCCACCAATGAGTGGAGCATGGCTGGCTTAAAGACCAATCTGGAGAAAATCGATCAAATCCTTTCCGACTCCCTTTCCTATACGCGCACCTTGATTGCCGAGCTGAGTCCCAGCATTCTGTATGAACTAGGGCTCGTTCCCGCCCTGAAATGGTTGGGTCAGCAGATGGAGCGGCATGGCTTGCGCGTGCAGGTACGGCATGGTGACCAGGCCATACAGCTTTCAGAGGATCAGGCTATTTTTGTGTTTCAGGCCGTTCGTGAATTGCTCTTTAATATCATCAAACACTCTGGTGTGAGCGAGGCAATCGTTTCTCTTGATCGTCATGCCGATCAGGAGCTTGAGATCATGGTTCACGATGCCGGGAAGGGGTTTCAGTCATCGCCGATTTCAACGGATTACTCCCAACCTGGAAGATTTGGGCTGTTTAGTATTCGAGAACGAACGGAGGCGCTGGGCGGTCACTTTCACATCGAATCCGCACCAGGGAAGGGAACTCAGGCTACTCTTGTGGTTCCGCTTCAGCCGGTCTCACAAACGGTTGTGTCGAACTCAGATTCCAAAGAAATTCCAAAACCTCTCAATCCAATAGCGCAAGGTCATTCAAGAAAAAAAGTCGTTCGAATTCTTCTGGTCGATGATCATGCCATGATTCGTGAAGGAATCCGAACCCTGTTGGAACACCATGAAGATTTTGTCATCGTGGGAGAAGCAAAAAATGGAAAAGAAGCGTTAGAGATAACCAAACTGGTTCTTCCCGATGTGGTGCTTATGGATGTCAACATGCCAAGGATCAATGGGATCGAGGCGACGAAATTGCTTAGCAAAGAACACCCTTTAATCAGGGTCATCGGATTGTCGGTTCATGAGGACAAGCAGATTGAAAAAATGCTGCTCGAAGCCGGGGCGGCCATGTATGTGACCAAAGGCAGTGTCGCCAGCCAACTGGTCGATGCCATCCGCCAGGTCGTGAATCAAACTTGCTAAGCCTTGTTGTGTCATGGCTTCCGAGAATCATCATAGACGGGCTTCATTAAGGCAAAACCTGACAGTGATAGCCAAATTGATCCTTGGATAATTTTCTCTCATACTATCGTGTGATCATCATAGATGAGCCTCCGGTTACTATCTGGCGTAAAAGGTGGCCCCATCTCATCACTCCGTGAACAACGACATTCAAGGCAATCACGGTAAGCTTATGAGCCTTTTAAATGGATTAATTATTCTATGCGCGTATCCTGTTTTCCCAACATCAAAAGAATTGGTCGATCGCTCCCTGGAGTATTAGGGTGGGCGTTGTGTGTGATCCTGCTTGGACAGTCCTGGTGTTATGGGCAAGAAAGCAATCGTGAGCCCACTCCCTCCCGTCCGTGGATTATGGGGCAGGCCGGCGCTTTTTCCCAACCGATTGAGACGGATCGACCGACATTCAGCCTGAGTCCTGCCACGATCACCAAGGGCCGCATTCAAATTGAAACGGGGTATACCTTTTCTTTTGAACAGGCATCTCCCGATGTCAAAGCACATAACTTCCCTGAGACCCTTGTCCGTATTGGATTGACAGAGCGGATTGAATTTCGCCTGGAATGGCCAAACCTGACCTTCATTGATAATGGCAGGGATGTGCATGGTTTCAATGATCTTGGCCTGGGATTTAAAGTCCAGGTCTGGCAGCAACAAGGGCTCAGACCTCGGTTGAGTTTTGTCGGCCGACTGTCGATTCCCACGGGAGATAAGAATTTCTCTTCGGATAAAGTTGACCCGATATTGCGGACGATTTTGACGTATGCGTTGAATGAACGGGTGGGGATGTTCGGGACGGTGAATATCGGCAGTCCCACTTCTCAAGGAACGCGGTTTGTGCAGGTCTCCTCCTCTCTGGGCCTCAGCGCAGCCCTTCGCGATCGCTTAACGGGGTTCG
Organism: Nitrospirales bacterium; assembly: GCA_041737015.1. GTDB lineage: Bacteria > Nitrospirota > Nitrospiria > Nitrospirales > UBA8639 > Nitrospira_E. Next base: position 12,392 of record JBGSSO010000122.1, on the reverse strand, counting down.
TGGAATATTTCGGATTGTATCCCAGAGATGTGGCGAGTGGGAGCGCCAATTATCTTCAAACGGGAGTGCTCTATCGTCTGGCATATAATCTTCAACTGGATGCACGCGTGGGAGGCGGCCTGAATCATGGAACGGATGATTTCTTGACGGGTGCGGGAATCTCCTGGCGGTTTTAAAATATGAAATATTATCTGCCTACCATTCTGACAGGTAATCGCACATGTGACTCTGTATTGTCATCCGTCAAATGAATGGAAGTTGTGGGGAGTCAGTAACTGAGACTTTCCGATGATGCAGGGGCTCGAATTTCTTTTTCAGGGAACAGTCTCTGCGAGATCACTTGGATAGAGGGAGAGGTGGAGATGAGAGGGCCTGTCTTTTGATCTCAGGCGGACACCTGTTGCCACGTTTTCACCCGCTGGGTCAACGCTTCTTGCTGAATCGGCCAATCATGAAGGGTGGCAGGATCAAAATCGGCTCCATTGGGCCAGACAAGCGTATGGACTTCTGGGTCAAGTTGAACTTGATTAAATACATTGAGATCACGCAGTGGGCCATATAAGTTTCCAGCAAAAATTGGGCGGAAGTCAATAATTTGGTGGGTATGGTCCTCAAACTCCACTCGTAGTGTATAGGGAGCCACAATAGCAAAGGCGGTCACCCGATGAAGTGGATGGGGCATCGTCGATTCTCCTATTTCAGGGGAGCAATGGGCAATGGTAGGGGGTCATTCCCGTCTAAACAGGATGCTTAGAATTTCCAGGGCCGCGTGGGTCAGTTGCTCGCGGTCCCGTTGCGACGCACAAAGTAATTCAAGTCGATGGTGCGCCTCGGCATAATCCGGCCGGAGTTGAATGGCCCGGGTCAGGGCCTTGGCGGCCTCCAACGCTTGACTCTGGGCCATCCGGACTAATCCAAGATCGGAGAACGCTTCGGCATCCTGTGGATTCAAAACCGTTGCTGTGGTAAAGGCGGCTTCGGCGTCTGAAAATTTGTGTTGCGCCATCAAGGCGCGGCCCAACCAGTAATAGGTTTGGCTGTCGGTACGGTCTAATCGTGTGCTCGCTCGTAAGGCGTCTTCCGCATGGCTCCATTGGTGGGTATCGATGTACACGGCCCCAAGTCCCCGGTAGGCTTCAGCCGAGTCTGGATTGAATTGGATGGCGGCATGATATTCCTCGATTGCGCCGTTTGGATCGCCTTGCTGACTCAGCATTTCCGCCAGTCGTAAATGGGTTGGCGCATCCTGTTTCTGAAACTCAAGAGATGATCGAAGTGCGTTTCGTTTTTTGAGGAGTCCTGCCTCTACGCTTTGGTTTGTGACCGGGCTCCCCGGGACAAACACCTCTTCTCGCTTTTCCCCTGCGGGTTCAATCTCTTGAGCTGCCAAGGCCGCATGTCCGCTTAACGCGACGAGCAGGCACAGAAAGCTCTTGGGGAGTGTTGAAAAAGGCCGCCAGCGGCGTTCTCGCCGCTTGGCCGTGCTCACGTACTCCTCCGTACGCTCCGCTCGCCCAAGCGGCTGCGGCCTATCCTTCGAGAAGCCTCAGGACAGGACTGGACAGGCCTTTTTGAACCCTCCCTCATTGCTCTCGATTGCCACACAATAATATGGTAGAGCTTAAAAATAAAGGAAATTTGAATTATTCAACAGTTCTTTTTGGTATAGCTATGCGGCTTTTGGTTGGCTGATCCGGCAGCCTGGATTTTCCCTTCCGCAAGGTTAGCCGTTGGTTTTTATGGTGGGGGCACGTTCTAAGGATTGGATGCTTCATGACTGTTCGATCATCTTAAAGGGTCTGATCAGGGGAAGCCTGGGGGCATCCTTGTGGAAATGCCGATGGCTGCTTCAGAAAATCGAAACCCCGGTTTTGGTGGTAAATAATTCGAGTGCGTATTGCCCTGCGAATGAATTGCCCTTTTCATTGAGGCCGGGAGACCATACGGCAACCGTTAACCGGTTTGGGATCACCCCGACAATTCCCCCACCCACGCCACTTTTTCCGGGCAATCCGACATTGAAAGCGAAGTCCCCCGCCGCATCATAGGTCCCGCAGGTCAGCATAAGGGCATTCACTCTCTTTGTCTGACTCTGGGTGAGGACCTGCTGATTGGTCCAGGGACAGTGCCCCTTGTTGGCGAGAAACAGAAAACCTTTTGCCAGGTCCACACAGCTCATCGACAGTGAGCAGTGAAAGTAATAAAAATCCAACACCTCTTCAACCTCGTTCGTGAGGTTGGAAAAACTTTTAAGGAAATTGGCCATGGCCGCATTCCGAAAGCCGCGTTGTCGTTCGGAGCAGGCCACCTGGGGATCATCCTGAACGGCGGCATTATTGGCCCGTTGCCGGACATAATCGAGAAAAGAAGGTTTGGCATCTTGTAAATGAGAGAGGAGGATATCCGAGATGACCAGGGCTCCAGCGTTGATAAAGGGATTTCTGGGTATGCCATGTTCATACTCGAGCTGGACGAGCGAGTTGAAGGTCGATCCGGATGGTTCCAGTCCGACTCGGGTCCAAATTTTGTCGCCTTCAAACGGAAATCCGAGGGTCAGGGTAAACACCTTTGAAATGCTTTGAATCGAGAAGGGCTCTAAGGCCTCCCCGACCTGGAACACTTCTCCACTAACGGTCTGGACCGCCATTCCAAACTTTTGAGGGGACACCGACGCCAGTTGGGGAATGTAGGTGGCGACGGCTCCGCACGGTAACAGGGGCAGCACTTCTTGATGGATTTCATCTAAAATGGCTTGATAGTTCATGCAGGGTCACATCTTTTACAGGAGGGGTATTGGTTTTGGATTTGGGTTTGATGCCATGACACCGGGAATGGAGTGGACTTAGGGGGCTTCATCCTGTTCGATCATTTCAAAGAGACTGTTCACTGGTTGCTTGATGGATTTGGGATAGACAAACCATTTTATGAGATGTCGTACAAAGGAGGCAGGGTAGCCAGGAGTCCCTAGCTTGGGGGCAAAGTCATTCCAGCTCGAAATCGTTGAGGAATTCACTCCCGGCTGCCTAAGAAACCACTGTTCCAGCTCTTTGTCCGTACGAGTTTCTATGACGGCATTTCGAAATTGACGAAAAGACAGCCTGAAGTGCCGAAGGAAATAGCCGTCAACTCCAATCGGACTGCCCAAAGACAAGCGATAGAGAAGCGGGAAGTTCCCCTGTTGAGAAGCCCGCACTTTATCGGCTATACGGGCGAGCCAACAGGAACTGGCTAAGGTCTCTTGTGGGCGACGAAGTTTCATCTTTGTAGTGATGAGAAGATTCGTGGGATATCCTACCTTATTTTTGTCGGGTAGGCTCCTGAGAATCGAATATGCCCGATTCATGACGATGACGCAAATCCACCAACCATTGCAGCCGTGCAGAAAACAGAATAAGGCCCGGCACTATGCAATCGGGTCTGGAGGGGTCTCTCTCACATTGACTTTTTGCGTCGGGGTTTTAAATGGCTCAGAAGCAACAAAACATTCTTGCGGGCTATTTTTTTGGACGGTTTCCTGGGTCCTTGGTTTTCTATGATACCACCTTTTTGGGTGCTCCGCCTTGCTTGTCCATTGCATCGTTTCTGATTATGCTGATTCGCCCATCTCCTTCCAAATAACTCTCCTTCACGTTTTCGATTCCCTGTTCCCGCAGTTGTCCTCGTAATTCTTTATCCGTGATCATTTCCTTGCTCAGGTTATGCGTATGAATGTGCCCGTTTTTAATAATAATGGGCTCGGACGAAGGAGGCGGTCGAAAAAGGGAAATTTGTAACCGAGCCAGTCTAAAAAATAATCCCAAAAGACAATAGTCGTGACAAGGATGAGGCCTTCTTTGATGGATTGGTATTGACTGCCCATTGCATTCTGAGCTGCATCAGCAATCAGGACGATCACGAGAAAGTCTGAAATGCTGATGGTTCCTGCCTGCCGTCTCAGAGTTCCCAGCACAAAGAACAGAAAGTGATACACAATACTCTCCCGAAACACTATCTCGTCGATATGCAGGGAAGGCACGAAAAGCGATTGTCAGTCAATTGAAGCCAGATAAACCGAAGACATGAATGGTGCCCGATCGTTTGGAAATGGCCACCCTACCGGTGGGGCCGGGAGGAGTGGTATTCAAGAGCCGTGACCTTCCCGTTCTATGACCGGAAAATTTTTGGGCACGCAATTGACCTCCGACGGCGATGAGGATAGCTAGGATTTTTCCTTTTCAAAAGATACATCGGTGACTTTATTTTCATCATCGATAAATAACACGATGGATTGTCCGGATGAGAGATTTTTGATTTTTTCCTGGACAAGCGGACGCACTTCATATTGTTTTTCTTCCCCATTCTCTTCAATAGAAATCGTGTTTTCTTGCAAGGGTTGAACGAGTATGCCGGTTACTTTTTTAAAACTGGCTTTTAGCGGGGTCTTCTTTTCCACAAGCCCTTGAGCTTTATCCGCTTCTTTTTTGCCGCTATACGTGACATCCACGATCTGATTCATTTCATCAATGAGAAATATAGCCTCTGCGCCGACCGGCACGGACGCCACTTTGCTTCGAGCCAACGGTCTGATCAAAAAGGATTCCTGCTTATTTCCCTTAACCTGAATGACCGCTTTGTCATGTCCCGTCACCAGAGGTTGTGCGAGGATCCCGTGAATTTTTTTATGCTGAGATGTTTCTCCCAGCAAATGGAGATCCACGAGGAGATTCTGATCGTTGACCGTCATTTCAACCTGATCTCCTTCTTTCAGTTCTGGAAGCCCCTTTTTTTTGCGGATATTCATGGGGACATACCTTGGCTGCACTTCCCCGGTATTTATCTTGGCTTGTTCTCCCTTGACTTCTTCTACGATGCCCGTAATCACCCGTTCTCCCGGGATAAGGCTGGTAGCTTCTTGTGAATGGTCTGACTGTTCGGCCCAGGCGGGCGTGGACGATTCCGATAGCAAATACCAGGAGCATACCCCGCATAGTGTCATCAAAAAAAGGCGTTTTGTCAGAATGGAGGTTTGGAATGTGTGGCGGTCATAGATTGAAGTAAGCATGGAATTCTCCTTTCGTCGATTCTTAATTAGGGATAAAAGAAGAAATGTTATAAGTTGATTATAAATCCCCGTTTTCCCAAGAGACCTATGAAAAACCCTGGTTAATAAAGGCGCATTCCCTGGTTCGTCACAATAAAAGGGATCCCCAACTTGTGGTGAGTCTGCGGGGATGTGTGAAGTAAGGATTGACTTTCAAGCATGATTGAACAATCAGGTGGGGACAAAGGATTTGCGGGGCTGGCACAGAAGATTGTCTTAGGTCCTCCCTTCTTTGCCAGACTTTGAGTTCTTTGAGCATTTTCTGTGGCGATTGCGTGTTAAACCGCCATTCACATTCTTTGAGAAACAACTCAAAATGGTGGTGAGGAATGCCGTTGTATTTGCGTAAGTGGCGTTTTGCTTGATTTCAAAAGTTTTCGATGCCATTAATATGGATTTGGCCTTTAACAAAACTCTTCGAATGATTAACCCGAAAATGGTGAAAGGCCGCCACATCCAAAGCATTGTAACTGGGCAAGGCATCACTGTAGACAATACTGTCCGGCACAATCATTTCTTCTATAATCGGCATGACGGTTTTGCGCTTGTCATTGGGAATGACTTGCGTGTACACACGGCCACCTCGTTGCAGGAGGCCAAAGACTGGGACTTTGCCTCCAGTACCGCGACCTCGTTTGCCTTTTCGGCGGCCGCCAAAATAACTTTCCTCAACTTCAATCGGCCCGACAAAGGGGGACACATCCGCCAAATGGTGCGAAATGATTTGTCGAAGACGATGGTACAGTTACCATGATCCATCGGTGGAAGGGAATTCATATAAACTATCAGATGTGCAGGGGGTTCCTCAGTAAGGTGTCGTTAAGGTCAGAAAGGGTCGAGGCCATGCAAAAAATGCGACAGGATGATGCTCAACGTGTGGTTGTTCTCTCCCAGGTTGGCAGTTTGGGGGGAAGGACTGGTAGAAAGTCTAATGTACCCCTCATGGTCTTGGGGATGTGGAGGATGGTTTGGGAGTAACAGGCCACCCCGGTCGTCCTTAAACAAGAGGAACAGATTCTGCGATGGGTTGATTACATGGAGGGCTAATGTCTCTTCGTTTTTCTGAACCCAAGGCATCGACAATTTGATTGCCGGAAGAATATCTGTAATTTCATAGAATTTCTGGCCTGGTTTAAGACCAATGTGATTTGGGACTGGACAGCACTGTCGCAAGGGTTTGGCTCAATTGATCCAGTAAGATTGGTTTGTAGAGGAATGCGCTAATTCCCTGTTCCAAAGCCTTTTCCTTGTCAATGGTATGACTGAAGCCCGTACAAAGGATGATTGGCAGATCGGGGCGTACTTTGAGGATTTCTCGAGACAACTGGTCTCCTCCAAGTGTGGGCATCGTTTGATCGCTGATGAGACAGTCGAAGCGGTGGGGATTCATGCGAAACACTTCAAGGGCCTCCAAGGGATTAACCCGGACAGTAACGGTATAGCCCAGATGCTCCAGAAATTCTTTCAAGACTTCGGTAATCGACACTTCATCATCCACAATCAGCACATGTCCACTTCCGGGACTGATGGGGGAGGGCTTTGAATCAAGGGAAGAGTCTGTGGGTATCTGGTACTCGGGAATGGCGATGAGAAAGGTGGTTCCGTCCTTTTGGGAAGATTTTACCGAAATGTGTCCTTGGAGATTTTCTACAATGCCATGTACCACTGACAATCCCATTCCGGTTCCTTCTCCGACGGGTTTGGTGGTAAAGAACGGGTCGAAAATTTTGGGAAGGATATGATCGGGAATCCCAGGACCGGAATCACTGACGACGATTTGTACATACCTTCCGGGATTCAGTGTTGGTGGAAATCGGAAGTCGCCTTTTTCAATGATGATGGCATGAAGGTCGATGGTCAGAGTTCCGCCATTGGGGCGAAGGGCATGTTCCGCATTCGAGCAGAGGTTCATGATGATTCGATGAATTTGAACGGGGTCCGCAAACACCATATTCATTTTGTGATGAATACCAAAACGCAACTCAATGTTTGAGGGAAAGGTGGCCCGGAGAAGAGCAAGAGATTCTTCGATGACTGGGCCCAGATCGATCGGGCGAGGATGGTGTTCCGTTTGCCGGCTGAAGGCGAGGATTTGCTGGATGAGATCCTTCCCACGTTTCCCCGCGATTCCAATTTGCTCAAAATATTTGTATGCGGGATCTCCTTGTGGATGTTTCCATGTGCCCATTTCTGCCCATCCGAGAATCGCCATCAGGATATTATTGAAGTCGTGGGCGATTCCTCCTGCCAGGGTTCCGATCGATTCCATTTTTTGTGTTTGTCTCACATGCTGTTCCAGCCGTTTTTGCTCGGTGAGATCTCTCCATATGGCGGTCACGCCTGAAATGGTTCCGTCCGACTCTACATAGGGATTCAGTCTGACCTCCATGAAGCGAACGTTTTCTTCAGGAAATGTCAAATGCTGATGAAAGCAGACGGCTCGTCCTTTTCGACAGTCATCTAATTGACTTTTTAGCTGAGATTCAAAGAGACCCGTTCCCACAAAATCCCGAATGTGACGACCGGTGATTTCCCGGGCAGGAAGATTGAAATATTCACAAAATCCATGATTCACGGCTTGCAGGCAATTCTTCTCATCTAAAAAGCAGAGAAAGTCGGAGCTGGTTGACACAATTTGTTCATACCGACGGAGCGCTTTGGTTGCGTGATACCGCTGAGTGATATCACGTGCTACGGCATAGATGGCTTTTTCCTGAAGCTGGGGAGTAGCACGCCATTCCAGCCACAGGTAATTGCCACGGATATCACGGATGCGATTTTGGAAATCCACCACATCTTTTTCTTCAGCGAGTTGATGGAACGCTGCCTGGGTGGATATCCGATCATCCGGATGAGTGAAAAAGATCAATGGTTGGGATAGCAGTTCTTCCTGGGTGTACCCCAGAAGTTTTTCGAAGGCAGGATTGGTTTTTTTGAGGTATCCGTCAATGCCAATGCTACACATGAGATCCAGGGAGAGGGAAAAAATGTGATCCCGTTGGATTTCCGCCTTGAGTTGGCCTGTGACATCGATCGACACACCTCCCAGTATCGGTGGACGGTCATGTTGCAGAATAGGAAATTTGCACGTTAAATACTGATGGAGGCCGTCATTGAGTGGAATGTCCTCGATCATTTCCAGAGATTGACCGTGTGAGAGCACCCAGTCATCATCGTGATGGAGTTTTGCCGCCGTGTCAGCAGGCAGCACATCGTGAACGGTTTTTCCTATCCAGGTTTTGAGATCAATATTGAACACCTGTTCAAATTCCGGATTCATATACATCAACCGGTACTGTTCATCTTTCATATAGGCTAAACCCGGAAGATGGGCCATGAATTGTGCAAAGCGTTCCTCGCTGGCTTGAAGAGCTTCTGACATCGTGGTGCGGTCGGTGATGTCTTCAGCCAGCCGGGTGATCCGGTACGGATGCCCCCCTTGATTGTGATTGATAAGTCCGCGTTCATGGATCCAGCGAGTCGACCCGTCCGCTTTGATAATTCGATAAATCTCGTTATATCCTCCGGTGAGACTCAATTTTAGATAGGCGTTTTGGATGCGATCCCGGTCTTTCGGATGAAGGGCTTCAAGCCAATCCAACGGGTTGCGAGCGAGGTGAAGAGCCGAGCGCTCCCAAATCCGTTCATAGGTCGGGCTGACATACAATAACTTTCTTGGTTCTTGAAAGTCGGTCAGCCAAAAGATTCCCTGAAAATGTTCCATGAATTGGCGAAATCGTTCATTGGCTTCCTTGAGGGACAATTCCAGCAACTCATTTCTGAGTTTCAAGCGATGATGCTGGATGACTTCCGCCACCAACGCCGGCAATAAATCCAAGTAACCGCTTTGGGACGCCTTGACCAAATAGTCATTCACGCCGGCTTTAAAGGCTTCAATGGCAATCTGTTCGGACCCATTGCCTGTTAAGAGAATAAACGGAGATATGCATTTCATCTGACGCAGGGTGCGAAACAAAGTGAGGCCATCCATGCCTGGGAGTTTGAAATCGGCGATGATGACGTCAAATTCCGAAGGAGATTGTTCCAGATGGCGAATGGCTTCCTCCGCACTTTCACATTCCAGAAGGGTGTGAACGTCCTTCTTAAGCGAACGGCGGATCGCGATTCGCTCATGGGAATTGTCTTCGATGAGAAGAGCTGATAATCCGAATTCCTGGACTAGGGACATGGGGGTACCCGTTCGTTTAGGCTGTTAATGGCTTGGCATAAGGTTCCACGCAACTCCAGAACGTCCGTAGGGATTTCAAGAGATTGGCAAAGTTGGCGTACCCGACCGGTTTTTTGAGGAACGCCGTACATCCGTATTCATATCCTTTGTTCCGGTCCATCTCAAGGGTGGAATTCGTGAGAATGATGACAGGTAAAAACCGGAACTGATCTTTCGCCCGAATAGTTTTGAGAACCTGATGTCCGTCCAGTTTCGGAAGCTTAAGATCCAGAAGAATGAGGTCAGGGTCAGGAAAGATGTTCGATTCCAGATATTTCCCTTGGTGAAACAGGTATTCCAGGCATTCTTCGCCATCCGACACGATATGCAGATGATTCCCAAAGCCAAATTGTTCCCAGGCACGTTTGGTAGCCAGGACATCATGGGGATTATCTTCCGCCATTAAAATCGTTAAATTCCGAGTTTCATGCATCATCATGATTTTCTCCAATCGGTGCCGTAAATGAAAAAATGCTGCCTTTGCCCAATTCGGACTTCACGCGTATTTCTCCGCCAAGCCTGCTCACCGCATTTTTGACAATTGCCAAGCCGATGCCGGTTCCCTCATATTCCCGGGCCGTATGCAATCGTTCAAAGACCTGGAAAATTTTATCCTGATATGGTTCAGAGATCCCAATGCCATTGTCCTCAACCGTAAAGGTGATAAAGCCATGGCCTTCCTGCCTCCAATTCATGTTCAGAACTTTTGGTGAGGAGTGGTTGAATTTGACTCCATTGGCGAGGAGGTTTTGGAAAATCTGTTTCAGAAGATGTTCATGGCCGAGGACTGTTGGCCATTCAGCTGGTGTGTGAATTTTCACGTCTTTATCGAAATTCAGAAGGAAAAGAATTTTGGAAATGATGTTGCCGACGTGACAGACCTGAGGAACAGAATCTTTGATATTTAATCGTGAAAGTTCAAGAAGATCAGAAACCAGTTCTTCGGCTTCGCAGACGGCGGTCGTAATGCCGGTCAAGAACGTGGTTTGCTCCGGTGAAACCTTGGTGGATAAATCTTCCTGCAGAAACTCGGCGTAATTGTGAATGGCTCTCAAGGGTGTTCGCAAATCGTGCGAGACAGCATAGTTATAGGCTTCCAGTTCCTGGTTTTGAGTCAGTAGTTTTTGATTTAGGCGTTTCAGCTCAGCTTCGCCTTTTTTTCTGGCGGTAATATCCACGACCGAACTGAGGACCATGAATCCGTCGGGTGTGCTGATGGGATTCAGACCGATTTCTACTGGAAATTCACTCCCGTCCTTACGTCGGGCGAAGAGATCCCGTCCGGCACCCATGGCTCGGGTACTGGGGTTTTCGAGAAAGGCAACACGATGTTGGGCATGGTCCTGCTGATATCTTTTAGGAACGAGTGTGTCGATGGATTGTCCAATTAATTCATGTTGTGAATACCCAAAGAGGGTTTCAATGAGTTTGTTGGCCAAGACCACCTTGCCGAGATGGTCAACAATCAACATGCCACTCGGAAAGGCATCAACGAACACGCGTAGCCGACGCTCCTTGTCCTCGAGATCATTTTTGATCAATTTCATATCCACTAGGAGAATCGCCATGGTGTGATTTTGCTCCTTCAGTTCTTTGGTTTGTAAGCCATATTTGACCTCGAGATCTTCCTTGACCGTTTGAAGTGCCTGTCGGGAAGAGATATTTTTCAAAGTCATATATCCTGTTACCAAGACGCAGAGCGTTGATAGGGAGCGATTAATGATGGCTGTTTCATGTCCTAGCTTTGAAATAGAGCCCCAATAGCCTAGGAAAATTAAGAGGATCGCGCTCATTATCGCGATTTTTGTGGCCCATGAATTGTTGAGTGGGAGAGTGGCCACGACGACCAGAATGTACAGACTGCCCATGCCAATCCCCAATGGAGTCAGGCAGTCCGCCACGAAGATTCCCAATGCCAGCGCCGCAATGAGAGCCTTCTGAAGATTTGGCTGTGGCATTTCGGCTGTTACGGTCGGAACCCTCATGGTCATAGAATTCAATGCCATGTTATCGACTCGCTTTTTCCATTGGTCCATTCAATGAATGAGTCATAACAGGGAGCCGGGGAGGATTCGATGCACGGGAAAAAGCTATTTGGGTGGGTCGTGTTTTTAGGACTGCCGGAGCTGGGTATGATGGCAGACTGAAACCCCCGAACATCACGACTGGAGGTAGTCTATGGTGCAAAAATTGGACGAAACGGTTCATGTTCCGGCGCACCGCATGGCCATAATGTGGAGTCCTAACACAGGACTCGTTTTGGTCAAAAGATGAACACAAACATCATTCGACCTTTGGTTAATGATGACTTAAGGAAATGACGAATTCGCACCTGAGAAAAATGATTGTTGTATCAAGCCGATTTTTGAGAAGAATGTTGAATCTGCCGGTACATTGGCAAACCCTCGATCATGATGCTCCTTCCTGTGAGCAATGGGATCGAACTTGTGACATCTCTCGACATGATAAAAATAAGGCAGGATGAATGGGGATTGAGAATAATTCTGAAATAATGCCCGATAATAACGGTTTTTTTTATTATTCGCAAGGAAAATGCTTTCAATACAAGAAGGTAAACTTGATAAAAGATTTCTTATGGAAATTCCTTAAATTCGATCATGAATTGTGATAAACCATCGGGGTTTGATTCTTCCGAAATCGGTACGGACGTGGTTCCGAAGGGTAAATTTAGGATCCAACGCCACTGGTCCGTTTGGCCTCTTCCAGTAAATCACCCAATGCCAAAAGGCCTGATTGTTTTTGCGGTGCCACTTCGTGGCGAGAAGGGCGAGTGGAGGTAGGGCCTGCCAGGAACGAAAAGGGGATTCTCCCGGTAGGGATTGAATGCCAAAATGGTCTAACAATATTCGAACGAAGGCCGTATTGGACCAGAGACGCGAATCCAAGACGTTAATTCCCAATGCCATTGCCACGGATTTGACTTGTTGGTAGGAGACGTTGGCTAAAGTGGCCACACAGGCGATTCCGCATCCTGTGAGATCCTCCTGAAGAACGGCTTTCATGTGTTTTAGTCCAAAAGCTAGGGAAGGATGAAGGCCCCTCATCCATAATGACGGGAGAGAT
>JBGSSO010000051.1:0-8388 GCA_041737015.1 Nitrospirales bacterium | reverse complement strand
GGAGCGGGCCAAGCTTGAGGTCGATGAGGCTGACGCCCGACGTTCGCAGCTCATCCATCGTCATCGCCAGCGGATGCGACGCGGACACCTCGGTATCTCGATAGGCCCCGATCACGAGCACATGTGGGGTGTCCTGGTCCTTGAGCAGGAGCAACAGCAAAGAGAGCGAGGCAAGATCCGCCCACTGCAAGTCGTCTAGAAAGACCACGAGTGGACGGTCATTTTTCGCGAACACATTGATGAAATCCCGAAACAGGCGGTTGAACCGGTTTCGCGCATCGGCCGGGGGCAGATCAGGTACAGGCTCCTGGGGGCCCATGAGGAGCTCAATTTCGGGAATGACCTCGGTGATGACCGCAGCGTTTGCACAAAGCGCGGTGGTGAGCCGCTCCTTCCATAACGCCACCTCGGCATCCGTGCCGCCGAGGATCTGCCGGACCAGTTGCTGAAACGCCTGGATGATCGACGCATACGGGACATTGCGTTTGTATTGGTCGAACTTGCCGGAAATGAAAACCCCTCGACTCTGCGTGATCGGCTTCTGCACCTCATTGACCAACACGGACTTCCCGATTCCGGGATCCCCCGAGACCAGGACCAGTTCACCGGCGCCCCTGGCACATCGTTCGTACGCGGACAGCAAATCGGCCACGTCCGTTTCCCGCCCGTAGAGCTTTTTCGAGACACGGAAGAATTCGGAGATGTCTCGCTTTCGCAGAACGATGGCGGCCAGCGTTCGGTGCGTACGCCACTGGGCCAGACACTCCTCTAGGTCCGCTCTCAGTCCCCCCAAGCTCTGATACCGCTCCTCAGGATTCTTGCTCAGCAAGATCATGACGAGATCCGAGACCACGGTCGGAATGTCAGGGTCGAGCGAGGCGGGGGCCTGTGGGCGCTTCGCCAGATGGCAGTGAACGAGGTCCATCGGATCGGAGGCATCGAACGGCAGGCGGCCGGTCAGCAATCGATACAGTAAGACGCCCAACGAGTAATAGTCGGACCGAAAGTCAAGGCCCCGGCTGGTTCGCCCCGTCTGCTCCGGCGACATGTAGGAAATCGGCCCCTCGAGACGTCCTTCGGTGTAGAGCAACTGGCCATCATAGGCCATCCGTCTTGCGAGGTAAAAGCCCGTGAGTCTGACGGCGTGGGAGCGGGGATTGATCCAGATGCTGTCCAGCGTCAGGTTCCGGTGAAGCACTCGCTGCTGGTGGACCGTGCCGAGCGCGCGTGCAATCCCTATTGCGATCTCGAGATTGGCGTCCAGGGTCATCGGTTCGCGTGCGATCACCTCCGCGAGGGGCTTGGACCCGTCGTCCTCGAAAATCAATGCGGAGCTTTGCTGGTAGCGCTCCTTCCGGAGCGGCCTGACCACCGCATTGCTATCCAGCGAGCAGGCAATCTCGTACTCCTGGTCGAGCCGGCTCATTTCACCTAGGCCCGACCTCGGGAGCTTGATCAGCACCCGCGCATAGGTCTCAAGATGCACGCCGCGGTGCGTGACCGTGCCCTCATCTTGCCAGCACTGGTTTTGAATCTCGTAGCCTGGGATGTTCATCATGACGGTTAATGAGGACGGCACCCGATTTCGACGCCTGCGACGCCCCTGCGTGCATCATGGCTTCTCCCCCCTCAGGATCCCGTAGAACCAGCAATCCCTTCGCAGGGCTTGATATTGACGCAGAGAAGCCACCACGTTCCCATGCTGGACACGGGTCCGTAGACCGCACAAATAGAGTACCAATTCGAATGGCAGCACCAGACAGGCACTGACATACAGCCGCTTCAACGCCGGACGCGTCAATCCCGTGCCGTCCATCACGGCCACGTTCGTCAAACATGCCTCTACCGCAGCCAGTCTATGCTCGTCGGCTGTGGCAAGATCGGGAATCATCCAGCCATCAAGCCACTCCCGAATCAGGCGCTCCTCGGTGGGGCCCTGGTCCCGGTCCTTGCGCATATACTCGGCCACAATCAGACGCCCACCCGGGCGCAGGAGTCGCGCGGCCTCGATGTAAAAGGCCTCCTTGCGCGGAGCGTGACACAGACTCTCAAGTGCCCACACAACGTCGAAGCTTTCCCGGGGAAAGGGAGTGTGGCAATAATCCGCGAGTTCGAACGTGACGCAGTCGGAGACCCTTCTCGCCCGTGCGATGCGGTGCGCCCGTTCGACCTGACTCTGAACCAATGTGATTCCGACAACCTCGGTGCCTCGGTTCTGGGCGAGCCAAAAGCTGCTTCCGCCAACCCCACAACCCGCATCCAGGACACGATCGCCCGGCTTGACCATGGCAAGGTCGGCCAGGATCCTGTTCGCGTTGCAGAGAGCATCTTGATGCGTGCGATGCACATGGTCGTGATAACCAAAGTGAAACGCCAGGTTATCCGAATTGAGCCAGAGTGCCCGGTAATCAAACCAGGTCTGATCGTAGTAAGTCGTCAACCCGAGATCCGGGGTGGACTGAACACATGGCAGTGGGGGAGACACGTGAGTCTGCATGGACGTGTTTATACGAGGTGGCTCGCGGTGGTCCAGCCAAAAACGCCCGAGGATCTCAACACCCCGGTCGATCTCTCAGCAGGACCGCCTCATCAGATGGTTCATGCCAGTGGCCATATATCGCAAGAGCTACCTCATCCGAGTATTCTTTGCCGACAAGAACTCGGCAGGCAGGATTGTACTTGAAGGGAAAGATCGAATTGTGGCGTCAGAACGCGGCCAAGCGCCCTAATAAGGCGGATTTGTTCCACTATTAGGAACGTCCCCATAATCCACACCCTCTACCCACCTTATGAATCCATCATTTTCATAAAGGACTCTTTGACGGCGATGGTGAACGAAGCCCACAGAGACGAGGTTCATTGACGAACAAAGATTTGGTTATTTAGGCCACCGAGCCGGAAATTTTATGTTGCATCCATGTTGCCGACCCAACAAGCCTTTTCTGGGCTTCAGTGTTTCTTGTTATGGGTGTGACCTACTTCTCAACGTTTTTGTGTGTTTGATCACGTATGATGAAGGCTAAGCAACTTCAATACCCTTTTCACCTTTTGTGCTCTGTCAGTTTTTGTTTTGAGGCAACGACTTGATTGGAAAAAGGTATTTTTGTTTCTCATTTTCCGTTTGACTCTCCTGTATCTTTAACAGGGACCCCAGCAAGTTATCCGATTGGATACATCGTTTATCCGATTGGATACAATTATTGGTAGCGAAGCTTTTAATCTCTTATTTTTCACATAGAATCAGTTAGCTGATATCTATTCATATTTTGTCTGGATACTCCGTCAATTGGACCTTTTGTTCCCTATGTGATTTTAGTCCTGTTGAGGAGACCGATTGCCATTTTTACGGTCTCATGCACTATTATTCCTTATGGAGCGAGGTATGTGAGCCTTCTAGAGGTTACGCCGCTACCAGATCTGTGTCGAGGACGACCAACCCTTTGAGGTTAAACGCCAGGGCATGAAAAAAGGTCGCGAATTGGTTCTTCGCTACTCCGCGAAACCCCACACACTTCAATCGCTGGGCAAAGATCCGATATCCGTTAATAGGGAGGGGCAACGCGATAGTCGGGACCCTCATCGTCTCATGAGAAAGCCCCAAAACGCTTTATTCCAAAGGCCCTTCATAAGAAATCAGCCCTGATTAAGCGAATCTTCTGTTGAGATCAAAGTTTTTTGGAATTATCCAGAAGGTTCTCGCTTTTTGGTGATTTGGTCAATAGGCGAGTCTTTCCACCTCATCAAACTAAATGTAAAACGAGCATTTGGAGGCACACTTATCTAATTTTGTGGCAGCAAAATCAATATGATTTGTCTAGAGGTACCCCGTCTCTGGCAAAAGCATCGAACGGTCAATTTTTTTCAAGACCGACTCAAATACCTCCGGAAACAGCGAACTCCGCTAGTTGAACCGAAAGGCTTCAAACATCCATCTTGTTTTTTCGGATAAATCCCCTTCTACCCATCAAGAGGAGATGACCGAAAAATGATGCCTCGGATCCCCGCTAGACTTTCTGGGGAAATAACGAAAGAGAACGTTACTTACTCAGAATTTCTCGCACATTCTCTGACCGATGCGGACCAAAATTTTTGCAACTCATCTCCAACTGGCTTTCTACTTCGCTTCTTGTTTCACTTTTTCGACGGTCTTTTCCTTTATCACTTCAATTTCCAGAATGATTTTGACCTCATCACCCACGAGCATTCCGCCACTATCTAATAATTTGCTGAATTTCATGCCGAAATCCTTTCGGTTCACCGTGCCGGCAGCAGTGAAGCCAGCTCGTGTATTGCCCCAAGGATCTTGAGCGACCCCATTAAAGGTTCCGACTAACGTAATCTCTTTGGTGACTCCCAATAGAGTCAACTCTCCGACGGCGGTGTAGTCCTCTCCGGTTTTTTTATAACTTTTCATGGTATAGGTCATGGTCGGAAACTTCTCGACATCAAAAAAGTCCGGGCTTCGTAAATGCTCATCCCGTTTCTGATGGTCGGTCGTAACCGAGGCGGTTTGGATGACCGCTTCAATGGTTTTAAATTCCTTCTCGTCTGCGTCCATCTCCACGATTCCTGAATACTCCGTAAACTTGCCATTGGTTTTCGACACCACCATATGGGCAACTTGAAATCCAACCCTGGAATGATCATGATCCAGTTTCCATTTGGCCATTTCCGCAATCGAAGCAGTAGCAAACCCAAAACCAACAATCAGAACTGTTCCAATCCCAAACAACACTTTCGAAACCTTCGGCATCACGTAACCTCCTGTGAAAATTGAAGACATACTCGTTGTATGATCTTCGTTCATGAATAAACAAAAGCACATGATCTAAGGATCATCTATCATCCTATTCTCGGACAATGATCTATACGATCGACGAACTGCCTGAGCCAGAAGATGGTCCATTCAGCCATTCGTCAATGATTGGAACCAACACCGCTGTGGGTTGGTACCCCTGTGTCAATTTGATGTGTTCATTACCATTTTGACCAAGCAACGCTGGAAAACCACTTACTCCCAATTGACGAGCCCGATCAAACTCCTGCCAGACCGATTGTTTAACCTCAGAATCATTAAACCCTACCAGAAAGCTGTCTCGGTCAATACCTTGAGTACTGGCGAGATCTGTCAAAATCTCTGTGTGCGTAACATTCTTGTTTTTCACGTAGAATGCTTCCTGCACAGCATTCAAAAACACAAACTCCTTATCCGGAGCCAATTTCCGAATCACCATCATCGCTCGTGATGGGGGTTCGGTGTCATAGATAAACGAAGGCTCCGGATGAAAATCAAAGTTAAAGGACTGGCCGGTTCGTTCATGGACCGCATGCCAATGGCTGAGAATATAGGCACGCCTCCCCTCATCAAACCGTTCAGTATTACCGGGGCGCAAACCACCCAGCAATACTTCGATCGTGACCTGATCTCGATATCGCCGAACGATCTCCTCCATGACAGGTGAAAATCCCCAGCACCACGAACACATGGGGTCGACCACATAGATAAGGGATTTCCCCATCATGCCTACCACCTGACTCCCTCGGTAACCTGCCCAGAAATACCCAACAATTCAATAGCCTAAGCTTCTAAAAAATCAAAATACCTTACCACAATGAGTGT
Organism: Nitrospirales bacterium; assembly: GCA_041737015.1. Classification (GTDB taxonomy): domain Bacteria; phylum Nitrospirota; class Nitrospiria; order Nitrospirales; family UBA8639; genus Nitrospira_E. Next base: position 2,768 of record JBGSSO010000051.1, on the reverse strand, counting down.
ATGTAACTTATCAATTTCCCCTCAACGTTTCTTCCAAATCTCAAGCAGGTTCACCTTCGCTTAAACCAACAGCTGGCAGTTACCTCACGAATCTCATCAAACATTCTGCAATTGTATCCTGTGAACATCCAGCATCTCTGGGCCTATCATAGCCCAATCTTTACACGTTAAAAACTAATGGATCATAATAGGGTTCTTATTTGGGAAACGCTATGCCAGAATCCCATCACGATCCGTTAACAAACTTCAACGAAGAGACTGCACTCCGAACTATCCTGGAGGGGACGGCCACTGTCACGGGGGAACGATTCTTTGAAGCCCTTGTGGAAAACCTGGCCAAAGCCCTGCACACCCATGCCGCCTGGGTCACAGAATATTTTCCCGATTCCCGACGATTGAAAGCCCTCGCGTTTTATTTAGAAGGCACGTTCCTCAAAAATTGGGAAATGGATATTGCCGGCACCCCGTGCGAGCACGTTATCGAGCAAGCCCGACTCATTCATTTTCCAGACAACTTATTAAATTTCTTTCCTATTGATCCGGATATCACCGGCATGAAGGCAGCCAGCTATATGGGTCTCCCACTTACCGATTCGGTCGGAAATATTCTTGGGCACCTGGCGGTCATGGATACCAGACCCATCCCGGCGGAACCCCGGGTGCAGACGATTTTTCGAATTTTTGCATCAAGAGCGAGCGCCGAACTCCAGCGCCTCCAAGCAGAATCCGCGACACGTGAACGTGAACAAAAGTTGCGGAGATTTGTCGACAGTGCCATGGATGCTATAATTGAATTAGATGAAGATCTTCGAGTCACCCGAATCAATCCGGCTGCCGAGAAGGTGTTTCAATGTAAAGCCACCCATTTGTTTGGTAAGAATTTTTCCCACTCCCTTGCCAAAAATGACCCTGAGAAATTACGACTTTTTATCCAGGATCTCAACACGAAACCTGCAGGCCAGCGATCTCTCTGGATTTCAGGTGGCTTCAAGGCCCTCCGCACGGACGGCTCGGAATTCCCCGCAGAAGCCACGCTTTCCCAATTTCATATGGAGGGAAGGATCTTTTACACCCTGATTCTTCGTAATGTGAATGAACGTCTGGAAGCGGAACAAAAAATTCGATCTCTGACCATCGAAACGGAATTCCTCAAAGAAGAATTACATGAACTCCAACATTTTGGGGAAATTCTCGGGAATAGCCCCGCGTTGATCCGCGTCATCCGGGACATCCAACAAGTCGCCGATACCGAGGCCACCGTGCTCCTTACGGGTGAAACCGGAACCGGCAAGGAGGTGATGGCCCGCGCCATTCATGCCAACAGCCGGCGCCGCGATCATCCATTCATCAAAGTGAATTGCGCGGCCATTCCTGCCACCTTGATCGAAAGCGAATTTTTCGGACATGAACAAGGGGCCTTTACCGGCGCCACGAAAAAGCGGGAAGGACGGTTTTCATTGGCCGACGGAGGGTCCAGTTTTCTGGATGAAATCGGGGAACTGCCGCTGGATCTTCAAGGGAAACTGTTGCGTGTTCTTCAGGAAGGAGAATTTGAACCGGTCGGCAGTTCCCACACCAAAAAGGTGAATGTCCGTGTCCTGGCAGCCACAAATCGGGATTTACAGAAGGAGGTCCAAGACGGAAAATTTCGTGAAGATCTGTATTATCGATTGAATGTCTTTCCCATCCATCTTCCGCCTTTGCGGGAACACGGAGAGGATGTGGTCCTCCTAGCCAACACCTTTGTTCAGCATTTTGTTCAACGGATTGGTCGGACAGTGGCGCCACTTTCCCCCGACGCGCTCAGACGCCTGACCGCGTACCATTGGCCGGGAAATGTCCGGGAATTGCAAAACGTGATCGAACGGGCTGTCATTACTGCCAAAAACGGTCAATTGAATCTTGACCGTGCCCTCCCTGATGTTGAAGAGAGACTTTCTTCTCCTCACAAACCCCTTAAAAAGGAGCCCCCCCCTAGCCGCACCCTTCAGGAACTTCAGGATCTGGAGCGTCAAAACATTCTGCCAGCCCTGGAACAAAGTAGTTGGAAAGTATCCGGTGAACAAGGAGCGGCCAAACTGCTGGGCATGAACTCTTCCACCCTCGCCTCCCGTATGAAAACCCTCGGTATTACCCGCGCGAAATAATTCCTGCTCGATTTCCACCCGTATTTTTTCAATTCTTCCCGATTCCCTTTCAGAATTTCTACATTTCCAGGATTCTATAGTGTTTGCGAACTTTCGCAAATTCGTCTTATGAAATTTCGCAATTCGGCAAATTTCATGAGCAAATTTCACGCCTCCTGATATCTCAAGTAATTGTTTTTATTTATTTTTATTAAGAAATTCAGCTTGGCACATCCCCTGCAAAATATCTTTGGCATGGAAGACATCACATATCAAACAGGTTCTCAAGGAGCAGGTAGGACCAACATGAACAGTCAGGATGAGCGAGATTCAAAGTCTCAAGCACCAACCGAAAAGCGGAACCTTCAGGATATGTGCCGTCAGGCGGATCAACTTTTTTTTCACATGCTGTTTCACACTCAACCAGGAGGATGTGCCATGTCATCAGTCGCCACAACATCAACCATCAATGGGGTCAACGTCGAACAATTAGGGGCCAATATCCATGCCATTCAAGGCGAACCCGGTCTGGCCAAATTTCAGTTCCGGGCCACCAATAACTGGGTCAATGGGGGGCACAATCGCACCACGATCAAGGAGTTTTACGGAGTGGGCAAAGATGATACCACCCGAACCGAGCCG
>JBGSSO010000004.1:0-2910 GCA_041737015.1 Nitrospirales bacterium | reverse complement strand
CCATCGCTCCCGGTTTGATGACATCCGTTCAACGCGATCCGGAAAGCAGAAGAATCTCAACATGTGGCGAAGCTGGCGGTGGCCCTCTTGCGGAACCTGAGCGATCCACTCCATGAAAGCAGCATAGTCGGAGAGGAGTTTCTGTCGCTCTTCCGAAGCTCGTTGTTTCAAGTCGCTAACTAGGGAGATCAGGAAAACCATTTCGCGCGAGCGATGGTTGTTAAAACCAGGGCCGCCAGAGCCGATTCCCAACAAAACTTCTTCGCTGAGAAGCGGAATGCCGTCACTTAGCCCTTCACCCGACATTGCCCAAATGTCTTCAACTTGCTGTCGCTTTGTTGAGACTTTGATATTCGAAGGAAAAAGCAAAAGTACCCAGACCATCTCTGCCATTAGGCGTTTCGCTGAAAGCGAGGCGGATTCCATCTGCCCCTTTAACTTGGTCGAAAAATCGCCCTTTCCTTCGTCCGGATGGTCGACAAACGCAATGCGGACTTCCGCCACATTCTCCGGGGTCCAGAGCGCATCAGTTGTGAAGACGGAATTGTCGGCAATCAGGCAGTTTCGAATCCACTCCTGGGCTGCATTGATGACGGGTTCAAGACTCCGGCTTTTGGTTAGTCGTGCCATAGGTTAATTGTGCCAAGGGTTTGGAAAGGCAGCACAGCGGTAGTCGCCTTCGCTGGACTGGTTGGAGGACATCCTGCAATTGGCGGGGACTAAGCCGGCCATGGAGCTGAGAAGAACCCGCAACGCTTCACGATATGAGCTGCCTTTGCCAGGCTTTGCCTTGACCGTGTTGGGGGCCTTATATGCAGACAACCTGTTTTTTCGCGGAAACGTTTTCATTAAACCAATCATTAGGCAATTACACAGGACTGTAAAGGGCTCCTCCGCGCGAAACAGTACTAATTTGGTGTTTGTAATTGAGTCCTTGGCCATGCTACCCAACCCGTTGAATAATGTACAGAAATCTTGTTCATGAAATGGTGTCAGTTTTGTGAGTTGCTACCTGAAATTTTTCGGAAGGTAATTTGAAAAAAATGGATCTACAATCTCAGAGAGAAAGAACCCCTCATTGGCGGGGAGACGCCCTATTCGATTGCAGGGATGGTCTTCAGGCGTTGGCATAAACCTGCTTGGGGGTAGTTCAGGTAATATCCAAAGGGTTTGGCATGCTGGACCAAATTGATATCCGGAAATGTACCTCAGACATCAATTTAAGTACAGAAAATTTTTTGGATTGGAGGCTTTAGGTTTGTTTGACAAAAATGGGGTAGATCTTTTTTGGATCAAATATTAGAGGAAATTATTTCTCACAAAATTCTTTGGAGATTCGCGGATGGGATTTAAAAAAATGTGGGCGTGAAGTTTTTGAACTTCTGCCGCGAAATTTCGTGGGGGAGAGGGGATTGCCGGGTCTCGGCCCGGCAGCCGAGGTCCTTTTGTTTCGGCAAAAGGACCCCAAAACCATTGACGCCCCGTCTGGCCTCATTGGAGGGGAGGGACGCCAACATTTTGAAGAGCGGACCAACTCGCTCCGCTCAAACACGGTCCGCTAGCTGCTAAGAGCGTCCCTCCCTGGGGCCAGCCGGCAGGCGTCGGAAGCAATATAAGAAAACTTCAGGGACTTCATATGAGAGAGCGGGGACCGGAGTAATAACGGTGGAGGGAATGTTAGGATTGGTTGCACTGCTCGGCCATGCCACCAGGCCGGGGGAGCCCATAGGGGAAGGCAAATCAATTCGCAGGGCTCAGATAAGGGCCGCCTGGTGATTTAAGCGTCAGCCTGGTTGGCTGACCTGAAGGTGGGGGGAAGGATGTGCAGAAGGGTGCCTGATGAGGGATGGGGAACAGTTGCTGGTGGAAATTGCGATGAGGCGCCAGACTAAATAAGTTCCCGGAACCGTTCGGAAGATATTTCCGCTGCGTCCAGGATCTGTTTCAATGTGCCGGGTTTGATGACGTGGTGGCGTGGAATGATGACGATATGTTTATCGTCGGTCATAGAAATGTGCTTGCCTTCTCGAAGGAGGTAAAATCCTGCACGCTTAAGAGCTCTCACGACACGTTCATGAGAGACCTGCGGGAGTTTGGTCATACCGTGACTTCGACGGTCCGCAGTTTCTTTAGGCGTTTTAAATCTTCAACACTCATGAGGTAGGTCTTAATGGCATCTTTAATATTGTCCAGAGCTTCTTCTTCAGTTTCTCCTTGTGAGACGCACCCTTTTAACGTGGGACAATAGACAACATACCCTCCGGCTTCGGGGTCCTGTTCGATGACGATTGGATATTCCATGCTGACCTCCCCATTGGTCTCTCAGTTGATTTGGGTAAAGTATACCAGAAGTGGCATACCAGGGCATTGGCGATCAAATTGTCATTGTTCAGATTGGTTATTCATGTGATTGATGGCCAGGCGGGGATGCGATTGTATTAGGAATGTACCCAACCCTATGCATAAAGTACAGAATTTGGTCATGCCGGGGGTGGGCCCCGGCAGGCGAGGTCAAGGAATTCGGGGTTTCGCCCCCGTGCGGCGAGGTCCTTTTGTTTCGGCAAAAGGACCCAAAACCATTGACGCCCCGTCTGGCCTCATTGCAGAGGAGGGACGCCAACTCTGAAAAGGGCGGCCCAACTCGCAAGGCTCAAACAAGGTCCGCTAGATTCTAAGAGCGTCCCTCCCCAGGGCCAGCCGGCAGGCGTCGGAATATATGGGGAAGAGTGAATCTATTCGTAGCACTCGGAAATGTTCAGGCTGTTGTTTTTTAGCGCCAGCCCGGAGGGCTGACCGGAAGGTGGATTCGTTGGTTTTCTGGCTGGGCATAGATCCTTCGCCCCTGGCTTAGGATGACAATCTGGTGGGAAGGGTAACGGCTCCGTGTTACACAAGATAGATTCCCGCTTT
>JBGSSO010000405.1:0-6965 GCA_041737015.1 Nitrospirales bacterium | reverse complement strand
GTTGCACTGGTGTATAGCGAGAGTGACTTTTTTTCCTAAAATTCTTCGCTTTACTTTTTGTTCGGCCTCTTTATAGGCTTGGATGATTTTCTTTCAGACGGGTAAGTTGTGATGAGAGGAGCAAGTCATATGCGGGTAGTGTGGGTGACGGACATCCACTTGAATTTTCTGGATGTCGAGGGACGGGACGAATTTTTTTCGTCCATTCGTGCCCACCAACCGGACGCTGTCTTTGTGACCGGAGATATTGCTGAGGCTCCATCGCTGACCCATCTGCTCCATGAAATGCGTCAAGCCATTCAAGTGCCGCTGTATTTCGTCCTGGGGAATCATGATTTTTACTATGGTTCGATTTTCCAAGTTCGAAATGATTTGAAGCACTGGTGTCAGATTCAGCCAAATCTTATCTATCTTTCAACGAAAAAATTGGTTGAATTGACTCCGACGACGGCATTGATCGGGCATGATGGGTGGGGAGACGGGCGCTATGGGAACTATCATCTGTCGCCGGTCAGGCTTAGTGATCAGGAGTTGATCGCGGATTTTCAGGATTTAGATCGGGAGGCGGTGTTAAGCAAACTCCGTGCGTTGGGAGATGAGGCGGCTTGCTATTTGCGGGATTGTTTGGATGAGGCCTTGGCATCATATCAGCGCGTCATTTGCCTGACGCATGTCCCGCCGTTTAAGGAAGCTTGCTGGTATCAGGGGAAAATGGGGAACGATGATTGGCTTCCGTATTTTGCTTGCCAGGCAGTTGGCGAGGTGTTGCTGAATGTGTCACGAGAACGACCAGATGGACACATAATCGTGTTGTGCGGTCACACTCATCATGCAGGGATCGTTCAATTGCGAGCAAATCTACGGGTTTTCACGGGTTCTGCCGAATATGGCGATCCGTGTATTCAAAAGAGCTTCGACCTTGAGGAACTGTTTGCTCAACAAGGGTGGTAGAAGACAGAGAGGGTGAAGGGGGCGCTGTCGGTAGAAACTGATGCGTCCGGAAAGCAACGGGGTACCTCTAAATAAATCTGGCCCGTTCTTTCGGAGTGGGCACACGGCACGTGTCCGATTTCCCCATCCACTGATAGCGATGCCGGGCGACGAAACTATACACCATATCTCGAAGAGGCCGGGGAATGATGATGAAGGCATACAGCCAGGGCCAAGCCCCAGGGAGGCAGCGAAGAATTTTGAGGGCAGCAGTGGATTTTGTGAAGACGTTCCCGTGTTCCAGCAGTAAAAAGGTTTCATAATCCTGGGTCGAAAGGTGTAGCTGAGTAAGAATGGCTTGAGCAGGTTGGGATTGAAGCGTTCCGAATTTAAATAATCCTCTGGAATCCCGCTTGAGGACAAAATTGACAAACCCGTTACAAAAATTACACACCCCGTCAAAGACAATCACCTTCTCGTGCTGGCTCCATTCATGAGATTGTACTAAAGATCCCTGTTTCAAATGCCCCTCTCCATTGTCAGATCTTTCCTTGATGTGTGCCGATATATCTGGAATGGCGCACATTATTATAGTACCTCAGAGGTAGTTATGTTCGCATGGGTGAGGCTGTCGGGCCTAACCGGTTAAAGAGGGACCACGTCTGAATAATGGCCATGCGCGGGATTTGAGCCATTGATGAATGGGAACAAGGTCAAAGAAAATAAGATAGACAAATGGAATTAATAAAAAGTTGACGTCCATCAAGACAAAGGTGGAAATATGAAATGCGGTCACTCCCATAATAAACGCAAGCCGCAATTTGGCGGATTTGATTAAGAGAAGCAGGGGAAAGCCGAGCTCGAAAGCCAGGACGAGAATACCGAAGAATTGAATGAGCTCCGGGTGCTGGGCTAGCTCAAAACTGAGCCCATTTTTGACGACTTCTCCTTGGTCGGTCACACCCCACCGAACTGATCGTTGGATGAGGACTTCCTGGATTCTGCCTTCGCCAGCAAACCAGACCCACCCTGAGACTCGTACTTTAGCAATCACACTCCAGAAATAAAATAGCGCCACATACAGTTGCATGGTTTTGATGGGCCAGCTGGCTTCCCATTCCTGAATTCCTTCGTGAATATGACGTTGTCTGGCATCACGCGAATGGACTTCTCCGCACTTGGAAAGTAAAAAGAGAAAAAGAATCTGCATGGGAATGATATACCGATGGTGCACGTCTCCCGAAAAGCTATCTCGCACGCCTTTCAGGTAAAAAATACAGAGAATGATCACGAGAATCGATGTCCGGGTGTTTTTCCCAGCAATCATCGATACGGTTGCACCCATTAGAATGATATACATCGCAAATGAAAGGGCCGGTATATGATATTGAATCCCTAACAACTTGAAGTACCAAATGGGCTCAACAAAATAATACATGGTCCCTATCGGGTTAAGAGTCAGGACTGTGGCAAATTGATACGTGTGGAAGAAGAGGAGGCCAATCCCAATGTACATGCGTAGCAGGCCAAGACTTTCTCCTGAAAATCCGGTAAAGAAAAATTGATTCCAGATTCGACTTATCGATTTACAGAAGGCCATGGTTCCACCTCTCGACCCATTGATCTTGCCAGTCGATCACGACCTTGTTTGTTTGAATCTCGACCTTACGGGTATCGCCCTTTAATAAATCCGCTTTTTTGTACACTCGTTTTTGATGGGAGGACTCAATGCGGGTGATGAATTTTTGGTCGCCCGGTTCAAGCCGAAGTGTTTTGTTGATGGTCCAAAACATTCGCCACTCCCAGTCAACAGAGAAGTTGCGCTCATTGTCATCCAGTCCCCGAATCCACCGGTTGACGGACCCTAGGGAGGTATTCCCTTGTTTATGTTTTGGTGGATCGTGTCCAAATATGATGGCACTGTATAATCGCCCAAAGTTAGGCTTGGGAATATTCAGGTCCTTGTAGGATACATAACTGATTGATCCATCGTGGTGGGTGACACGAAACCCTTTCTTCATGGCGGCTTTGTCCTTGATACTTGTCGAAATTGTGTCGCTGGGTTCGTACACGCTATACATGGGCACCCAGGTTAATGGAAAATAATCAATTCGAAATATGACTGCCGCCCAAATGATGGTCAAGTACACAACAAGAATGAGGGTGATGGTCCGTTTGCTCATGCAAGCCTTCCTTGCGAGGTATTGACCGAGGTATTCATGTGGGTCTCTCCCCCTTGAGGTGTAGGTACAAGTGACGGGAAAGCCCATTATCTTAAGAAAGGTGAGAGAACTCAATAGTGACGAGGTTGCGAAAAAATTATTGTTTATAAGATTCAGGAATCGGGCAGGAGACGCAAGTGGATCGTTGTCGATTTCCTCTTCGAATAGAGAGAAAGATGCGTAGGCTAATCCTCAGATGTACTGAGATAGAAGGGGTGACGAGTAGGAATTTTCGCGAGTCGTCCTTTCCCAGTCTCTATAGCGCTGGAGTCGATTGTCTCATTTTTACGGTTGGTCTTGAAGGATCAGCTTTAATTTTTGAAGATTTTGGTATGCATCTTGGTTGACTTGTGCCCTTGGCAGTTTCTATGTTAAAGACTTGATTATCGCAGGAAAATGGTGCGTCCTCAGTGATCTGCTCTAGTTGTTCCTGTCGGAATGTTTTCTCTTGATTGAGTAGTGCTTCCCCTTAGGTTGGCGGATGGTCCCAATGTGTGAATTCAAGTGGGGTCTTGCCCCCAGAACGTCGACATGTGAGCTCAAATTTCACAATAGGTAAGGAGTGAGAGTCAATGACGGTAGGTGTGTTCATTGATCGTCTCGAAGAATTTCGACAGGGAGTTCTGAAGTATAGGGAAATGTCCGAGCCGGATCAGGGCCTGTCCCACAACGGCTCAGTTGGGATGGACTCATCACAGTCAAATGCCTTACGGGATACCCTTTGTCAGCAGTTTACTTTCATAGATGAATCTGTAGGAGCTTTTAGCAGGGGTCGCTACCGCATTCATTTAGATTCCAGGGGTCGAGAGGATATCTATGTTGATGCGTTGTCTAATGAATGTCAGACAGAGCATCTTGACCTTATTCTTTCTGATCTTGAGCGCATGCTGGAGGAGTTACAAAAAAAGCCTCGTCATTACCTTCTAGCATCACAGAAGGAATTGCCGGACAATTCGGGTACCAATCCTGAGCCTTCCTTCGGCTCGTTGGGCCACCTCGGCTCTTCTCCGTCTCCCGCATCATCTGACACACTGCACGCCGCGTTGAATACGGTGGCATGCGTCATTCATCAGCAAGTTGATCGATCCGAAGACCAGGAGGCGCTTCTGGCTCATGTGCAAGCCATCCTTGATCATCCTAAAATAACTCACTTCCTGTCCTTCTCCCCTTCCCAGCAACTGTAATCTTTGGTTTTTTCGAACTCTAGGGGCTTCATCTCCCAGTCATATGTGGTGGTTTCGGAGAATCCTGATGGGGATTAGGAATGATCGGTCCTGAGCTTTTCCTATTAGTTGCGATCACTGCGTTTCCTCTCCATTTAAATTCCCATTTTCTTTTGGCTAGAAATCCATTTATGGGTATTGGAAGCCCATGATTGGGCGACATGAGGTGCGATGTCTGAAGAGGCTCTAAGGACGGTATTCGTCTTAATGTACGAATCAATGCGCCTCAGTTATAGTGACCCAGACGAATCTCTATACAATGGCGGAATCTTCTCAACAGTTTCTTCATCAGTTGATCAGCCGGGTGGTGCCGGTTGAACGGGATGAACTTCCTGCGCTGATCTGGTCGTTGGTCTATTTTTTTTGTGTGCTGGCGGCCTACTACATCCTGCGGCCGGTTCGCGATGAAATGGGAGTTCTCTCCGGGGCCCATAATCTCCCGTGGCTGTTCTCAGTTGTGTTCGTCACGATGCTAGCCGTGATCCCGATCTTTGGCTGGGTCGCGGGGCATTTTCCGATTCGTCGATTATTGCCAACCGTCTATGTGTTTTTTATCCTTAATCTTTTGGTATTTTTTGTGGCTTTGCAACGTGGAGTAGGGTTGCAAGCCTTTGGGCCGATCTTTTTTGTGTGGTTGAGTGTTTTTAATTTATTCGTCGTGTCGGTATTTTGGAGTTTTATGGCCGATGTATTTCCCACTGATGCGGCCCGTCGACTCTTTGGTTGTATTTCCGCAGGAGGCAGTCTTGGCGCCATGACAGGTCCGTTTATCACCGCATTGGCGGTCAAAGGCGTGGGGGTTTCTGGATTACTCTTGGTGTCGGCGATTTTCTTATTAATTGCGGTGGGATGCGTGTTGGCATTGCTGAAATGGTATTACTCTCATCATGGTGTTGATCCGGGAGGCCGACATCTTTCTTCGATCAGGAACCCTGAGGCCATTCCTCCCAGTTTGTGGATAGGGGTTCGGCGCATTGTTCGTTCGCCCTATTTGAAAGGCATTGCCCTCTATCTCATGTGTTATTCAATTCTGTCTACTTTTTTGTATTCGCAGCAAACCATTTTAATCCCCCAAGTGATGCCAAGTTCCGAAGAACGGATGCAATTGTTCGCATCTGTGGATCTTGGGATCAATGTCTTAGCGTTCACTCTCCAGTTTTTCGCAACAGGATGGTTGTTGACACGATTTGGTGTCGGGATCATGTTGGCCGTGATGCCCATGGTATCATTAATTGGTTTTGGGGTGTTTGGTTTGGAGACCGTCTTGCCGGTCTTGATTGCGTTTGGTGTCCTGCGGCGTGCAGGGGAATTTTCGATCACGAAGCCGACGCGAGAAACCCTCTTTACCGTCGTCTCCCGTGAGGAAAAATACCAGGCGAAAAATGTGATTGATACGGTCGTCCATCGCGGGGCCGATATGACCGGGACAGGGATTGTCTCAGTTTTCCATGCCTGGGGGATGAGTTTATCACACATGGCATTTGCAGCCCTGCCCATCGCAGGCCTCTGGCTTGCCATCGGTATTTGGCTTGGACGACAACACGAAGCAATCCGACGATGATGAAGGTTGTTGTCGAGTAAAGATCGTCATGGCGTTTGATGTGTCCCCTGCGTGGGAAAGCCCTTCTTAAGAACGATCATTAGAGATAAATCGATTGGAGCCATGAGATGAGTGATGCCTTGTTTACCTATGGGACGTTGCAATTTCCCGAAGTGATGAAAGCGGTGACCGGTCTGGCGTTGCCATGGGTGAAGGCGGAAGCTCCGGGGTTTGCCCAGTTTTGTTTCACGGACCGCATTTATCCGGGAATGGTTGTCCGGGAAGGGGCACTGACCCCGGGTCGTGTGTATACCGCATTGAGTCACCAAATTTGGGAGCTCTTGGACCGATTTGAAGACCCGATTTATCGGAGGGAATTGATTGAGGTCTACCGGTCAGATGGCCTTAAAATGACCACCCATGCCTATGTCTTACCCATTGCACAGCAACATTTGCTTTCTTCAGAACTGTGGCAGATGGATTCGTTTTGCAAGGTCCATTTGGATGGATATGTGAGTCGTTGTCGCCTGTTTTATGAAACGATTACTTCCGAGGGCTTACCGGAAAGTCGCAAGCAAACGTTGTGGAAGTTAACGGATCCTTCGCAGAACTTACAGTCATGATGAAGTCTTTCAAGAGCCCTGTCCTGCTGGCGATGCTTGTCACGCTGATCATTTTTGGTGGGGGCTTAGTCTATTTCACGATGGAGTATTTGTCGCAGGTGGCCAAGCCGGAATTCTCATCCATCGATGAGATGAGTCACCAAATCGGGATGTGGCTTCTGGTTGTGACGATGCTGGCGGGCATGCCGGCCGTGGGAATGGGTGCGTATGTCATGTATATCGGATCAAGAATTCGTGTGACGCAGCAGTGGCCTCCGGGGGGAATGGGATTTCGGGCCAAGACGCCGGTCATGTTAGGGGACCGGGCCGGGCTTGTGGGATCGGGTGTGATGGGGCTTGGGTGTGTTCTTGTGGTGTTCGGACTAACGTTGCCGGTGGTTGGCTGGAAATTCGGGAACCTTGTTCAATAGACCGAATTCATCTTTTG
>JBGSSO010000388.1:0-3332 GCA_041737015.1 Nitrospirales bacterium | reverse complement strand
GACAGGTGGCGCAACTCTCAAAAGCGGTGGCTTGGGAATTGGAACAACACCAGGCCCATCTCAAGGAACTCCAACTGGTGGAAGATACTCTTACTGGTAAAAGCCAGCCCGCATACGCTACGCAGCCGACCTTGGAGCCAGCTCCTTCTACTACCGGCAAATGGACAAAACCCCGAAGACACAACCACCGGTCTTTTCAGAAACCAGTAGCCGAACTCGTCGGATAGGTTTTCCCCGTTCCTGGTTAATCCCTTGACCCACGGAATCTCCGTGGGTCATCCTTTTTCTTCCTCAGATTTTCCCAAAGAATCCTAGGCAAAAGCTCCAGCCGCACTCCTCACGCAGTCCCCCTAAACAGGTTATTGCCCCCTTTCTCCCGCCGGACTACATGATAGGGTCGCTCGAAACCCCTATGCGCATATTTCCCCCTAAGCGTGAGACCCAGAAGACTCCCTCTCAATCGGGAGCACACCCATTGCGTGAAGGTAGACTGGGTATTCACCAATCGCATTGGATTCCACAAACTACCGACTGCATCGTCTTTTCCAAAACACCGTCTTCACGTTTCACAACCTATCGGTTTCTTTCCACAACTCAGTTTGTGACCTGGACAACTTGTCCGGATTGGACAAACACATCCACAACAACTGGAAGCATCCTGGATCATATTTTTCAAGTTCACCCAGACGAAAATTTAATAACTTGGCTCGCCAATTCACTTTTTTCAATTATGGAAACCTGCTCTGTTATCGCACTTAGCCTTACTGGCAGCATATGAAATCCATGAAGCGTTCGTACATTTTTTGCACAATTATATTTCGAAACACTTGGCTAGGATGGGTTGCGTTCCGTTATCACATGTCCATTCTCTTTCACATGCAGACCGGGCCTTTCCGTAAACCAGCAAATTTTCTGGCATCTTTTTTCCTATCAAGGAAGGCCCTGACCTTCCCAACTGCCCACCCTTGGGTGGGCGCGGAAAGCATCCCTGGCAATTCGCAACAAATCGAGAAATGGCGAACACTGGGTCGCTTCGTTCAAAGTCTACGTCCTCCCTACCAAACCACGCATATTATCTTCCTGGCGACATTGACCTTTTTGGGCTGGGGGATGTTTGAACTGAACACCTCCTGGCTCCAATCCCATCTATTGCATGCAATCTCCGCTCAACTAACGTACCAGGTACAACCCGGGCCCTCCCCACTCACGGTATTTCCATCAACAGGACCCTTGGATGAACGCCGCGGGTACACCCGGCTCCCCGTTATCCTACCAAGCCTTCAAAAGAAAGGATTCGTCATTCAGGCGCAAGCCCATCCATCGACTGAACTCACGACCATCTCCAGTTTGGGGATCTCCCCCATCTACCGAGAAAAGACTCAGGGCGGGTTACATATTGTGGATAGTCATGGTCAGGTCCTGTATCACCATGCTGACCCCAAGCAAGTATTTCCCAATTTTGAAGCAATTCCCCCTCTGTTAGTTCAAACCCTCCTGTTCATTGAAAATCGAGAATTACTTGATCCCTGCTGTCCCTACGCCAATCCGGCCGTGGAATGGGACCGGTTAGGGCAAGCATTCCTCACACAAGGCATTCGGTTGGTAAAAAACGACCAGAACGTTCCCGGGGGAAGCACTTTGGCCACCCAATTGGAAAAATTCCGGCATTCTCCTGGGGGCCAAACCTTTTCCCTTCTTGAAAAAGCCAAACAGGTAACGGCCGCCAGTCTCCGGATTTATCACGACGACGTACGCACGCAAGAAGCTCAAAAACATTTGGTTGTGGATTATATGAATTCATTCCCGCTCGGCGCGTATCGTGGTGCCGGAGAAATCCATGGATTCGGTGATGGATTATCGGCCTGGTTTCACATGGACCTCAACAGGTTTGACCAGATTCTGGCTGATCCTGACCCAACGTCTTTAGAAAAAATGGCCCTGGCCGCTGCCACATACAAAAAGGGAGTCAGTCTCCTCCTGGCTCTTAGGCGACCCTCCTATTACCTGACACACATTGATGCCCTGAACGAGAAAACCAATACCTACCTCCAACTCCTGACAAACGCCGGTATAATTTCCCCAGCCTTACGAGACCTCGCACTTATTTATCCATTGGTCTTTTCGCCGCCGACATTAATAAATTCAAGCAACACCTCCTTTCAGGATCAAAAAGCACCAAATTTCATCCGCGCCCATTTGCAAAATTTATTAGGGCTTCCAAGCCTGTATTCCTTGGACCATCTGGACGTCACCGTGGACACCACCCTGGACCGCGATCTCCAATTCCGAGCAACCACCCTCCTGCAACACCTGGCAGATCCCGCCTTCGTGACAGACTCAAACCTGACTCACCCTCATCTGCTTGCTCAAGGAAATCCCGAGGACATCATTTATAGCCTCACCCTGTACGAGCGAACCCCTCACGGCAATCTCCTTCGAGTCCAGACCGACACTCTCAATCAACCATTGGATATGAATCAGGGATCAAAGATGGATTTGGGCTCGACTGCCAAACTTCGTACCCTGGTCACCTATCTAGAAGCCATTGAACAACTCCATCACGCATACGCAGGGCAATCCCCTCAAAAGCTCTTGGCGCTTAACCAGCAATCCATGGACCCCCTTAGCCGATGGGCATTAACCTATCTGCAAACTTCTTCTGACCAATCCCTCTCTGGGATATTGCAAGCCGCCCTCGATCGCCGGTATTCAGCGAGTCCGACCGAACGATTTTGGACGGGAGGCGGGCTACACACCTTTGCCAATTTCAACAGAGCCGACAACGGAAAACAGTTTACCGTCCGCGAAGCTTTTCATCACTCCGTGAATTTGGTCTTCATCCGCTTAATGCGGGACCTCGTCCAGTACCACACGTTCGCCATTCCCGGATCGACCGCGATCGTCCTCAAAGACCCCCTCAACCCCATACGCCGGCAATATTTACAAAAATTCGCCCAACAGGAAGGTCGAATCTTTCTTTATCGTTTTTACGACAAATACAAAGGACTGACGCCGGAAGAAGCCTGGCAACTGGTTCTTTCCCAGACACGGCTCACACCTCTCCGACTGGCTGTCCTCCTGCGCTCGATTGAACCTGAGAAGGATGTCCAGGCCTTCACCACATCTCTGCGACAGGCATTTCCAACCATCAAGCTCTCCTCCGAGCAAGCCAACCGGGTTTTCACTCAGACTGATCCCCGCGCACTCAGCCTTGCTGATCGAGGCTATGTGGCCCGCATCCATCCACTTGAATTGTGGACGGTTGCATTCCTCCGGCAACACCCCAATACCAGCAAATCCGAACTCGCCAAAGCCAGTGAGCAGGAGTTGGT
>JBGSSO010000359.1:0-3484 GCA_041737015.1 Nitrospirales bacterium | reverse complement strand
CGAGCTGACGTGGCTTGTTCGTGATACAACCGTCCGATCAACTCACTCTGTTGAGCACGGCCCCCAGCCGACCCTGAAGGCATGATCACTTGCTGATCCCAACCCAGTAATCCTCCAATGCCGGCCAGAGTATCCAGTTCGGCAATCTGCTGAGACAGCTCATCCCATGCTGCTGAGGTCATATACTATTCCCTTCTCTAAACTAGTCGGATGGTTTGGAGTTGCGAGGGTTTTCATGAGAGGGTCGTGAATCCGTTCCGGTAGCTTCTCCCTCAACGCTTGTGAAACGCCTGGGCAAGGTTCTCGCCGGCTTGCTTGAGCACCTGGCTCGTTTTAGCAAAGGCAAAACGGACGAGGTGTTGTCCCAGATCTGTCGCCTGGTAATAAAACGCGCTGCCTGGAACCACTGCCACCTTCGCTTCGGTGATCAACCGGGTGGCAAAAGATTGGGAATCACCCTGATGTTCCCAGGGCCCATAGCCGGCTAAAAGGTAATAGGCCCCTTGAGGAACATATGGCTCAAATCCACTGTCCGTCAGCATCTGCATAGTGAGATCCCGACGCCGAAGGAATCTGGCTCGCAGGTCGGTGTAGTAAGTCTCGGGTAAGGCCAAAGCCGTGACCGCCGCATATTGAAAAGGCGTGGGCGCACAGATCGTGAGGTAATCATGTACCGTTCGAATCGCCGTCGTCACATCCTTGGAAGCCAGGACATACCCCAGACGCCACCCCGTTGCCGCGTAGATTTTTGACAGGCCTCCGGTAATGACCAGGCCTTTCCAGTCGGGCGCCAGGGTCGCCGGGGCAATATGCCGATAGGGTTCGTAGTACAGATGATCGTAGATTTCATCCGTTACCACATAGATTCCATGCTTATCTGCCAGAGCCAGAATGGCGATCAGCTCTTCCCGCGTGAACACATGGCCGGAGGGATTATGAGGAGTATTCAGGATTATGGCCCTGGTGCGAGGACTGATCGCAGATCGCAGTTCATCAAGCGGTAACGCGTAATCAGGTGGACGGAGTGTCACAAACCGTGGCGTTCCGCTCGCAAAATACACAGCGGGAACATAGTTTTCATGCGCTGGCTCAATGACGATGACCTCATCGCCAACCTCGACTAATCCGAGCATGACTGCCACGATCGCTTCCGTCACACCACAGGTGATGGTGATCTCTGTCTCAGGATCATAGGTAAGACCGTGACGTTCGTGCACATGCTTGGCAATGGCTTCCCGTAACTCTGCCAATCCCCAGGTCACCGAATATTGATTATGATCATTGGCAATGGCCTCAATCGCGGCTTGTTTGACCACAGGCGCGGTGGGGAAGTCCGGACGGCCTTGAGCCAGGTTAATCGCATCATGCTCCATGGCAATTCGCATATTTTCGCGAATCTGCGATGGTCCGATCCGATCAAGCCTGGTGGGAGGGTTGAAGGTCATGGGTGTATTCGTATCACCAAACAATGGCATGGCTTACCTTCATATTGAGAAATGAATAAATACACAAGGAGAGACGGCTATTCCATTCGCCGGCCGTGCATAAATGGGCAACATGTGAAAAATTGAGGGACCCGTCAGAATAGGAGATCTCATGGAAGTTCTTCAACTTCGACATGAAACCAGCCATGTAGGGGCTATTGAATATTTCAAATATTTGGCTTTTTCATCGGCAAATTTCTGACAGAGACCCAGCAGAGGAAAATGTGTGAGTGTTCAAAAATGGCGTTCAGCAAGACAGCAGGCGATTAGGCGAGCGGAGCGTATGGAGGAGGACGTGAGCACGACCAAGCAGTGAGAACGCCGCTGGCGGACTTTTTCAACACTCCCTTTTAGGGAAGGGGAGCGTCCAGAGTGAGCAGCTCCCGCAATTGGTCAAGCAGCATCTGTTTGCCTTCCCCTGTGTACGCTGACAGGAAAAGCGGATCCTCTTCCATGCCCAAACCCTCCCGCAATTCCTTAAGCGCAGCCTGGCGGTTTCCCCTCGTGACCTTATCGGCCTTGGTGGCCACCACCATCACGGGGATCTTCAACCGCATGAGCCACTCGACCATCGCCCGATCTGATTCCTGCACCCGGCGGGAATCCACCAGCACCACCACACCCTGTAGGTTCTGACGTGTCCGCAAAAATTCTTCAATCAGGGGACCCCAGAGCCCTCGAATCCGTTCAGGCACTTTGGCAAATCCATATCCGGGAAGATCGACCAGCATAAAACGGGGACCATTCGTGGCAATCTCAAAAAAATTAATGGTTTGTGTTTTCCCCGGAGTCTTACCCACCTTGGCCAACCCTTTGTGATTCACCAAACAATTAATGGCCGACGATTTCCCGACATTGGACCGACCGACGATGGCCACTTCAGGAAGCGTCGGTTTCAGAAATTGCTCAACCGTCCCGCAACTCGCCTTGAATTCAGCAGAAAAAATTTTAAACGCTCCCACGAATAGTTCCTCTTTTTCATTTACAGACGAACAGAGAAGGTGACGCCCATTCTGCATGGCTCATCATGGCGACACCTGGCCATCATATCTTAGGAAGCCACCGTTTCCCTATACCACTCGTTAAACAACCGGCTGCCTGCTGAAAGGGTGGCTTCTTCATCCCGAATCCAACGTCCAATTAGCCCCAACGCACAAAGCGTATCGGCAACGGGTTTGATCGTCGGCAGCCCAACGGCCCGTGCCACCTCCTTTGGATTCACCGGTTTGCTCGCGTTGATCACATAGGCCAGCACCTGATGTTCGAGGGGTTCCCGCAGTTGATTCACACAATCATGAAAAAAAGAAGAGAGGGTTTTTTTTACCTCGCTGACAATCTGTTCCGTCGGAACATGAAGTCCTTCACGCAGGAATGCAGCCTGGAACAGCTTAAAGATATAGGGATGAGTCCCTGCATAGGTGAGGACAATGGTCTGATGTTCTGTGGAAAGGTCTGGACTAAAGAGCTGCTGTGCCTCCTTTTCCAAAAATACCGACAAGGGGATAGTCTTCAGTGTGTGGGGCAAATCGCCTCCTCGCACTACCTCCCGCCATGATCGTGCTCCGGCAAAGACCGTGGACCCTCCCGGTAAAAGATCAATGTCTGAAAGCGAACGAGTCTTCCCTTCAACCAGTTGGTCACAATTATCAAGGAGAAGAATGGTTTCAGGATTTGGCGGGCGGGAATGGAATCGTTTCCAATCAGCCTCGTCGGCAACATCCACATACACCGCTGAAGGTCCGATGGACTTGGAAGATGGCCTCGCATGATTCAATTGCCAGGCAAGATGAAGCAGCAAAGAAGTTTTTCCTAACTTTGGCCCCCCAACAAGGCTAAAAGATTCCCCTCGTTCCAACCGCCGCAACATATTGCGGACCAATCCCTCACGGCCTTTGAACTCTCCTGTCCGAAAAACCGGCGCCGCCGGATCTGGTGAAGAGAGCTGATCAGTGGGGTTGGACATAACAGGGAGTGTAGAAGCTCACTCCAAGGTTGGCAAT
>JBGSSO010000352.1:0-5643 GCA_041737015.1 Nitrospirales bacterium | reverse complement strand
CTCCCTGCTCTCCCACCTGTCGCACCAGAAACAAGATTCAAAATGGATGTCGGAGGATACCAGACTTTTTTTCCTCCAATTTCGATGGCATTAAACTCAAGATCAACATCCAGTTTTGTAAATGGCTGGCCCACGACCGAGCCCGTTTCAAGGTCACCAATTTCCACACCACCGGACTGTAACGCAAATGCCCCCGAACTACCGACCGCAACGAACACCACACTTAAAAGGACGGATAGAAGCACTCTGTGCATCGCCTACCTCCTCATGAGAAGCTGTTGATAATGAAAGTTTTACCTAAGAACGCAAGCCAATTTTCTGATTGATATAGTTTAAGTTTCAACAAGAGGGTTGGTTATAGCATATGACATTCTTCGACGCAAGAAGGTTTTTATCATTGCGATTCCTGGCGGATAAAAACAAGAACGTGTTTCCTATAATCCGAGATGAGAATTAATAAATACTCCACCATTTTTCAGTAATTTCCTAGTGATTATAAGGACTTTCCTTCGTAGTGAAAGAGTTTTGAGACGGGAGATTTTTTTCAGACCATTTTCCTCTTATATCTCAATATATTTTTGTTCTTACCCAACGTCCCATGCCTTCCCTACAAAAATCAGTAATTATTATCCATGCACAAACATATTATGTTCCCGTTCCCATCCAATAGACGATTCAGGCCCATGTCCGGGTACCACGAGGGTGCTGTCTTTGAGGGAGTACAATCGTTCGCGAATAGATCGCTCAATACCCTGGCCATCTCCACCCCACAAGTCAGTTCGGCCAATTCCTCCCCGAAACAAGGTGTCCCCGGAAAACACCAGATTTTGGCTTTCAAATAAAAAACATACCGAGCCAGGAGTGTGGCCAGGAGTATGGATCACGGTTCCTGTATAGGAACCCACCCGCACCTCTGATTCGTCTTTAATCCAGCGGTCCGGCGGAGGGGCAGGTACATAAGGAATGCTGAACATTCGGCATTGAACTTCCAGCATGTCCCAAAGGTCTTGATCCTGGGAATGCAAACACAGAGGAGCCCCGGTCGCTTGCTTAATATGACCGGAGGCTAAGAAATGGTCAAAATGAGCATGCGTATGCAAAATGGCCGTGACGGTGAATCCCAGGGCATCAATTTCTCCGAGTATGCGCTCAGGATTTCCTCCTGGGTCCACCACAATGGCCTGCTTAGTTTCTTTGTCCCCAATAATCGAACAATTACATGAAAGTGGAGGGACGGGAAAAGTTATTCGAGTGAACTGATTCATTGCAAACTCCTTAAATGATTAAACAGGGACAACCTTCTACCCCTAAACCGGGGAGCACTCCTCAAAATTTGTTAAGGCAAGTGGATGCCACTTGAATGAACACATACTCTAGTGGAGATTTACACAATTTCTCATAGGAATTACAGATAATTCCCCTTCTTTATACACGCATCAAAATGGAAGTTTGAAATAAGAACAGTTTAAGCCTAAAATACCTAATAAAAGGTACCCATTTGATCCAACCACACCCCTATCTTCCATACACGGATGCGCTGAGCCGGTGAACACTCAAGCCTTCCAGCGCCGCCCAACATCCCGGCAGAGGCCAGATATTCTCCCCTGCTCCAGAAGCAAAACTCTAGCCATTGGCGCAGGGATGCTCATCTTTATTCTGACTGGTTGTCCCCAAAATAACTCTGGACTTGAAGAAGAAAATATTCAGCTCAAAAAGCAGGCCATCAAATTGGAGTCAGTCATTCATTCCCTCCAAGAGGGAAACAAAGTCATGCAGCAACAAATCGACCTGCTGAATCAAGAATCTAGAAAAACCGCAGAATCCTATGAATCGCAGCTACGAGATGCAGAAGTCACACACCAGGAACAACTTCGAGACGCACAGGCTCAAATGGCCGAACTGGTGAATAGCCCAAAAAAAGATGGAGCCAGAATTAAAATATTGGAACAAGAACATCGAAAGTTGGAAGGAGAAAACAAATGGCTCAGGAGCCAAAGGGACCAGATGAGGAAGACCCTTACCCTTCATCAAATTGGTGGTCAAAGTCAGGAGTTGCCGTTTCCCTTTTCCTCGGCTTCAGAAATCATTGAAGGCGCACTCACCAAAAATGGCTATTCAATACTTTCCAGCATGCAAACAGATCAAAAGGCCGTCTATATTACTGATCGCAAAACGTCTCTTCCTCCCTCGCTGGAACTATCAGGGTTTCGCAACCAATACCTCCTCTCGATTGAAAAAGGACCTTCCGATCATACCATCATCTGGGTCCGTGCTGAATTTGAAAAACTTTCCAAAAACGGGCAGATGTTCTCAGCCCAGCAATCTGAAATCACCGATATCGAATTGCGCCTCATTCAGGAAATTCATCAGGCCCTTTCTACCGGAGCGGCAGCCCATGCCAGGAACTTCTAATTTTCTCTCAATCAGAAGTTCTCAACCCAGCATTCAACCGATTTATCCAAACTCCTTCTACTGATCAGGCCACTGACAGGCAGAACCAATTTTCCGTGGCACAGTCGTGGTTACGTCGATACCCCCTGAGATGCGAGGAGATAGCCTTGAGCAAGAAGTTCAGCTTCCTGTTTGACAAGAGAACTCGCCCCAGGAAACACCTGCCCAATAAATTCCACAAATACATCAATTTTGAGCAGGAAGAAATCATACTCGGATTCAGGTGTTCGAGGATGAGCAAACCAAAATTTCACGAATTGTTTCAAGGAAATCCCGTTTTGATCCAAAATTTCACACGCATGAGGAAACATCACCCTCACATCCCCACCCCATGAGAGAATTTCATATGGTAAATACTGAGTCGCATACACATGAAGCCCCTTATTCATTTCGGCATCCCATTGGCTAGGTACATCCAGCCGACTACTCAGAACTTCTCTGACCAGTGCCACGTATTCTCTGTATTGGCGGGTTAATACATCGCGAGTTTTCCCAGAAGGCTCGACGTTTTCTACCGGAAAGGTTGGGGCTTTCCGAAAATTTGTGGTGGGCAAAGGCACCCGGGCAGGCAAAGGCTCAAGAGACTCCATCATCTTCAATGCCGTTTTCATTTCCCGGCATATGAGGGGTATTTGCTTATTATCTACTTCTAAGGCGATTCCCTTGAGATTGAGTAGACGAGGCTCCCCTATAACCCGAGCCAGAAGCATAAGCAATTCATCCGGAATGGGAGCTTCATGGGCGTCAATCCAATTTGGAGGATTCTCATGTGGTCCTGACGCCACCTGTGTGAGTATATGCGGATGGCAATCCAGGCCTGCGATATGAATTTGGATCACTCTCTCCAGGGGAAATTGCTCAAGAAAAGCTTCGAAAAATGATTCCAGGCACTGGTTCCGCCAAGCACCCGAATATCGATAGACCGTCCAAACATGGCCTAGATCCAAGACCAACCCACAGGGCGCCATGGCTGTAATGTTCGAGAAAAATTCTGCATAAGGCATTTCACCCATCGAAAAATAGGTTAATGGTGGACCCTCCAAAAGTAACAATGGGGAGTTACCCTCTGGCCCCCAAGCACATTCATCAAGCTGCAGCTGAGCGTTCCACGCCTGGTAAGCGGTAATGTCAGCAGAGGCTCTGGTAAATACAGGAGGTAAATAGGTCCCAAACGAAAAACCCGCTATTTCTTTGGCCGCACATTCTTGATTGACCCAATGGGCCTGTAGCATTCGAAGATTACAGGCGATAGCCTGTAATCGCTCTTGAGAATGGTACGCGGTGTCCCAATCAGGTTGCGTGACCCATACTCCCTCGGCATGATAGGCCAGAGGAATGTCAGGAAGCCGGGCTCGAACCATCTCCAACGCTTCCGAAGCCGCATGAAAGATTTCTAGATAACCCATCGAGATTTGCTCACTTCGAAGTTCCTCATATAAGTCAAAGACATCAGGAGAATACACATCCACCGATAAGCCAACGCCCAGAAATGGAATCCTGCCTGCGCGCCGAAGAAACTCTTCATGGATAGCCTCCCGACGTGATGGATCTGTTGAAGAGCTCAAACGTTTCACCATTTCAGGGACTTAAGAGGCTAGGGAAGAATAAATCCTGAGGGGGGTCACTCAAAAAATGCCCCTCCAGCAAGCTCAAAATTACCAGAACGAACAGGTACAGGAAGGAGGCGTGATCACAGCCGCGTGGCAAACCCACTGGGATTGCCATAGTTCAATACTTTTGCTTAATGGTCGGTGAAAGAACACCCACACCCATCGTTTACATTTCACAAGAGCGTTTTAAAAACCGACGAAGGCGGAAAACATCCAGGAAGGGAATGAAATTAGGACGCTCGAAAGGATTGTCCCGATTGGAGATACCGGTGAATGCCGGCCGCAGACTTTCTTCCTTCTGCAATAGCCCACACAATCAGTGACGCACCGCGCTTCGTGTCTCCGGTGGCAAACACCCCATCCACACTCGTCATGAAGTGTTCATCAACGGCTACATTCCCCCGGGGATCATATTGAAGCCCAAGAGAATCCAGTAGGCCGTTCTTCACCGGCCCGACAAACCCCATCGCTAATAACACCAGGTCAACATCCATCTTGATCTCGACCCCCGGCACAGGAACCACCTTTCCATCCTCAAAATTCACACGGGTCGCATGCAATCTGGTGAGGTGTCCGTTTTCCCCTGAAAATTTTGTGGTGGCAATACTCCATTCGCGATCACACCCTTCTTCGTGGGCATGAGACGTCCGTAATTGCATCGGCCATAAGGGCCATGGTGTCGACACAGCCCGAGTCAGTGGCGGTTCGGGCAACAACTCGAATTGATGGGCTTCCAGGCACCCTTGACGATGAGCCGTGCCCAGACAATCTGAACCGGTATCACCACCACCAATAATCACCACCCGTTTGCCTTGAGCCGATATGTGCTCTCCGGGAACGGTATCCCCGGCCACTCGCTTATTCTGCTGGGTCAGATAGTCCATGGCGAGATGAACGCCTTTAAGGTCTCTCCCTGGAACCGGCAATTCTCTCGGTTGTTCAGCTCCCATGGAGAGCAACACCGCATCATAGTCATGACGGAGGTCCTGGACGGTGGCGTCCACACCCACACACACGCCAGTCTGAAACGTCACCCCCTCTTTTCGCATTTGCTCCAATCGACGGTCTAATACCCATTTCTCCATTTTGAAATCTGGAATACCATAGCGAAGCAAGCCTCCAATCCGATCAGCCTTCTCCAACACTGTCACTTCATGACCCGTCCGGGCTAATTGTTGTGCCGCCGCCAACCCTGCTGGACCCGACCCGATAATCGCAACGCGCTTCCCGGAAGAGCCAACCGGTGCCACCGGTTCGACCCAACCTTCTTCAAATCCTTTATCAATAATATTCCATTCAATGACCCGGATAGAGACCGGATCGCTATTAATGCCTAACACACAGGCTGATTCGCATGGAGCCGGACATAGGCGTCCGGTGAACTCAGGAAAGTTATTGGTCGCATGAAGCGCTTTGAGGGCATCTTTCCATCGACCCCTGTGTACCAGATCGTTCCATTCTGGTATTAAATTAACCACAGGACAGCCAGTGGGGCTTTGACAAAATGGCACTCCGCAATCCATACAGCGTGCCCCCTGCGTTTTGAGTTTTTCGTCGGAAAATGGTTCGTAAAACTCTTTCC
>JBGSSO010000274.1:0-11035 GCA_041737015.1 Nitrospirales bacterium | reverse complement strand
ATTCTTGAAATACTCAATCGAACAGGGTGGAGTCGGATGACGGCCTCGAAGGTTTTGGGATTATCAAGAAAAGGACTTTGGGAAAAATGTAAACGGTATGGAATTGTTCGGGCATGCGATGACACGGATTCTGAGAAGGGGGATCAGGATGACGCTTGAAAGGGGCAGCCCTCTTGAGGAAGAGAGCTGTCATGAGTGCTCATCGCGTAGGGTTTCTTGGACAGATAATAGATTATTCTCCACCATCCCAGAGGGTGATGATCCGGTCATTTCCAGCTGTGGCGAGGTATTTCCCATCAGAAGAAAGAGCGATTCCCCTGACCGGTCCTTTGTGTGACCGAAGCGTTCGGAATTGACGGCCGGTTTGGATGTCCCACATTTTGACGGTCCCATCATCGCTGGCGCTGATTAGCACCTGTCCATCCTGGGTCACAAGAAGATTTCTGACCCATTCTGAGTGACCTTTCAACGTGCGGCGTTCTTCCAGTGTCGGCATGTCCCAGAATTTAATCGTACAGTCGCGACTTCCGGAAATCATGGTGCTTCCGTCAGGAGTGAAGGTTAGTGCCCCAATCCAATATTGCATGGGTTTTTGAAATCCGCCCTGATCATCTACGTAAAAACCACGATTTTCAGTCTCTTCGTCATCGGCCTCATCTCTCCAATGGCCGTTGTGCACAATTTTTTCTTCCCCGCTTGGCAGAACCTCATAGAGCTTGATTTTCCCGATATCGGTGCCAGCTACTAGGTGAATGCCGTCAGGAGAAAATGCTGTGCAGACACTCCAATTATGGTCGTATTGATCTTTACCAAGGAGCGTCATGAGTTCGGTGCCTGTGGTCACTTCCCAAATTTTAATGTCTTTATTCTGCCCCGCCCTGGCGAGCATGAGCCCATCTGGGGAGAAGGAAATACTGCATACGGCATGGTCGTAACGAGTAAAGAGTAATCGAAGGGATTCCCCGGTTTGAGGATTCCAAAGCCGAATGGTCCGGTCTTCACTTGCGGAAGCGATCATTTGGCCATCAGGGCTATACTTGACTTCTCGAACGACATGAGTGTGGCCTCGTAGAGAGCGAAGAAGGCGGCCGGTCTCAATATCCCAAATCCGGATAAAACGATCATTCCCTCCGCTTGCTAGTGTCAGGCCATCCGGGGAAAAGGTGACAGCCCATATTTCTTGTGTGTGACCACGGAATGACTTCAGTTCCCTGGCACCGCCTTTCCAATAGGCCAGTGAATCGATGAGTGGCGGAGGTTGCGAATCAGGATTATGGATGAACCCGGGATTGGAACTCAGTGTGTCAGGGCTTGTTGGCTGGGTCATGAAATTCCTCGCTTCGGAAACAGATTGACATCAAATGGACCGGTTAAACGGATTCAGGAATGGATGAATGGGATTCTCTTGCCAAAAGGGAAAACCCATTCCTATAATTCAACTAGTTACGATACTAAACGTCGCTTTTCGAGGGAGTCAAGATAGCTACCTCCCAAATTATTGTGAATTTATTTTATTACGGTGATCATCTTCCGAGAAACGAAACTCGTCTTGTGGTGATCTTGCGGTAAACGGAGGTTTGCTCATGGAAATTCGTTTTCAACCCGCCCTCCTTCAGGAGGTGATTGATTCGTTTGCTGAAAAAACTGAGCGTGAAGGCGACCCGACTTATTTTAATGAATTTCATGAGTTTGCCGATCCCATTTACGAGAAATTTTCCCTTGATGACCGGGATCCGGAGTTCAAACGCCTCTATCAACATTTATTTGCTAAATGGGGATTTGCCGAAATTCTTCGTGATGCTTTTGATGATTTCCCGGTTTTGCGAGATAAAACTGGGATTGTGTTGGTGCGAGGCGTTTTAAAAGAAGATCAGGAAGGGGTTGATGTTCTTCGGAAGTGGGGAGTGGTTGAGGAAAAACTCGCGCGCCAATTTGAAGAGGCCGGGAAAAAAGGGGTGGGGATTAAATTGATCCCTCGGCGATTTTATGATCCAGCCATTACCCGTTACCTACGACATGAGTTAACGCATATTTCTGACATGTTAGATGAGGCTTTTGGGTACGATCCTGACACAAAAGTGGGGTTGAACCCTGGGGAAGAACATTTGATTTTGAATCGTTACCGTGTGTTGTGGAACCTTCATGTCGATAGCCGGATTGCCCGAACAGGCAAAGAACCGATGTTTTCCAAAGAATATCGGTTTCGGGAGTTCCGTTCTTGGTATCGAAAAATTCCTCCAGGTCAGGTTGAATCCGTGTTTGAAGGGATCTGGCAGACGGATTATCTTACTCATTCCGAATTAGTAGAAATGGCTTCCGATACGATACGAGTTATTGAGAGAGCCATTGAGGTTGAGGACAGTGAGGTTCCGGATGTGCCTACGAAGCCCATGCTTCTCCCAGGGTTTCCGTGCCCTCTTTGTCGATTCCCAACCTATACCTGGGTAGAAAACATGGATGAGACGCTCGAAGGCTTTGTCTTAGATTTTATTCGCGAAAATCACCCGGGATGGGATGTGGAGTATGGGGCCTGTGACAGATGCGTGGAGGTGTATAAGCTGCGGGCCTCCGGAGTGGTATAAATTCGAAAAACACCTTATCCTCGTGTCCAATTTTGTTGTATTGGTTTATAGACTGTTGAAAGTGTCGTAATGTCGGACTCCCATCTGCCCAACCAGCCTTCATCTAATCCGACATTAGGTCGAAGAATGTTCCTTCGACAGTCGGCAATTTCCATAGGCGCGACAGTTCATGAATTTGTGAAACATCGTGATGCTCCTTCCCCGATAAAAAAGGAGCCGCCTGTTCCTGAGAAAACTGGGTGGCTCCGTCCCCCAGGGGCCGTTGAGGAGGAGTTGTTTTTGGAGCGTTGTACTGGATGTGCTGATTGCGTCGAGGTCTGTCCTCACGATGCGATTCAAGTGTTATTGAGTAATGACACTCCTGTTATCTATCCAGGAGAAACCCCCTGCAAATTATGTGAAGATCTTCCTTGTATTGGTGTGTGTACTACGGAGGCCCTGTTGCCCGTTGCGGATCGTTTTCAGGTGAATATGGGAGTGGCAAAAGTTTTGGCAAAAATGTGTACGGCAGGAACTGGCTGCAATGCGTGTGTTTCTAAATGTCCTACGGAGGCTCTCTCGATGGATTTTGCCTCATATCACATTCGTGTAGATGATTCGGTATGCGTGGGTTGTGGCATATGCCAATATATCTGTGGAACGGTCAATGACCGTACCGCAATTCGGATTGTTTCTAGATAAGGGGCGTGTGGTATTTGACGCTTAGTGGTGTTGATGGCTGGAATGACCTGGAAAGGAAAAGTGTGAAAATGGACCTTTTAGCCGGGAGGCATGGAAAATGGATGGAGGCATAAAAGGGGATTTTTCTGTAAGGATTTTCTAAGGTAAGTTTAGAGGATTCAAGTTGCTCGAAAATTCTGGAAACCGTGGGGCTATCAGGGATATTGAAGTCTTGACTTCATAGGGCTCATGTCCTATTATCTGATCCCTTTTTCATGAATCCTTAATGGCCCTGACAATGATCCTAATTGAAGCAAATGCTTGTGAAATGAAAAATTTTTAAAAGTTAGGTGAAAATATGACATCAGGCGTTAAAGAGGGGAAAAAAATAGGAAAAAACGGAATGCCAGTTTCCGGAAATGAAAAGGCCGTCAAGATTTATCCAAAAGATGCGCCAGCTGTTGATCGGGCACTTTGTCGGAGCAAGCTTTATTTGCTGGTGTCATGGGGGTATCTATATCCAGAGGACGAGGAATTTTTGGATTACCTTCAGAGTGGGGAATTTGTTGAAGATGGAAAATTGGCTCTAGAAGGGTTAAAAAAAGAACTACAAAACATAGGGGGCGAAGAAGCGCAAGAGCGTCTTGATGCATTGGTAAGTAATTTTGATGCGATTGAAGCTTGGATTTCATCAGAAGGAGAAAACTGGAGTCTCCAAGATTTACGTGATGAGCATCGTCGAGTATTTAGCAACGTTATCGCATTGGATTGTCCGCCATACGAAACATTGTTTGGAAATGATCATGTTTTCGGCCAGTCATACGTGATGGGAGACATTGCCGGTTTTTATAGTGCCTTTGGCCTTCAGCTTTCTCCTGATATTCATGAGCGCCTGGATCATTTGAGTGTAGAGTTAGAATTTATGCATTATTTGGCGTACAAAGAATCATACGCCATTCTTCATGATGGAGCAGAAAAGCTTAAAACCGTCATTGAAGCGGAGAAAAAATTCGTTAAAGAGCATATTGGTCGATGGGTTCCTTTGTTTTCAGGAATGTTAAATAGAAAGGCCGATTACGGTTTTTATAAAATTTTGGCTGATTTTACCTCACATTGGATTGCTTTCGATATTGCATTTTTAGGGGTGACGCCTCAACCTTATTCAGAAACTGATTATCGCCCTGCGACATACAACAACCCTGAAGGCCAAAGTTTTGAATGTGGTGCTCAGGATCAAGGAAATGAACTGAGCCTTCTGATGAGTGAAGTTGGGGCTGATGCGTTTTTGGATAAGGAAAGTGGAACATCAGGCCAATCAGGAAATGCATAGTGAAGGTTTGGGTTAAGTCATTTTTGAAAATGAGTTTTTAGTGTCGACAGGTTTGAGGAGACAGTTAGTTAGCAGTCTTTTCGGTTTTAATCTTTTATCAAAGGAGGATGCGTCATTATGAGATTGGTGCAGACGCGTAACAAACAACTGGTGTTTGGCGTTCTTCTGTCTGTCCTGGTGGTGTGTGTAGGGTTGACCATGGGACAGATTCCGCTGGCCGTCTCGCAACCGGTAACGATTCCGGTTGGCAAAATTACTGGCCCAATCCCTATGGATGCGGCGAATCCTGTATGGGAATCCGTGCCCGGTATCGTTGCCCCATTAAGTGGGCAGACGATAACGACCCCAATGCACCCGAACATTTCAGTGAAAACTGTGATGATTAAAATGGCAACAAATGGCGAGGAAATCGGCGTTTGGGCTAACTGGGGTGATCAAACATTAAATAACACCACCATTGGTCCTCAGGATTTCAGGGATCAAGTGGCGGTGCAATTCCCTGTGCAATCTGCAGGCGCTCCTCCATTCCAATGTATGGGACAGTCTGGTGGGACGGTCAACATATGGCGTTGGAATGCGGAATGGCAAAAAGATCTTGGAGCTGGCGTAGCCGGGATGTGGGATGTGGACAATCAATATCCCTCAATAGCCTGGGATTACTACTATGAAGAGCCAGCAGGTGGTGTGACCTATCCGGACAGAATTGGTCGGAGCTTAGGGCCATTTAACCCTGGTATTTGGTCCGGTAACATCATGTCAGATCCTAACCTGCGGTTGGGATCAGTCGAAGATTTGAATGCCAATGGATTTAGTACGTTGACTACTCAAGCGTCACAAGACGTGGTGGGGAATGGATTATGGGAGCCGTATGGATCACTGAAGGGTGGCTGCTGCAGCGGTCCAACCTGGCGAGTGGTAATGAAGCGGAGTCTCAAGACCCAAGATCCCAATGATGTTCAGTTCGCGGCAGGGGCCAGCTTCCCGGTAGCTTTTGCGGTCTGGGACGGTTCTAACGTAGAACGCAATGGGATGAAAGGGATTTCGACTTGGTTTACGGCTCAAATGCCAAACTAAGTTCCTGCCTTTTCTGGATCAGGTCCTTTTTCATATAGGACGTTAGCTGAGCTTGAAAACCTCCGGTAATGGACTCCAGTAATGGGGGAAGTTGCCGGAGGTTTTTTTTTAATAAACACCTATTCCTGATCAAAGGGTGGAAAGGTTTATGCGACAAGAAATGGCTACTTGTTGCATTGAAGAGAATGCGACGTGTATAAATTTAGAATAGGCAATTTTTGCGTTTCTTATTATCCCCCTTACCTGGGAGCCGCGTTGTGAAAATTTCACTTTTATTCCCTCCGAGTTGGCATCCCTCTCAACCCTATTTGAGTGTGCCCTGCCTTTCAGCCTTTCTTGAAAAATCCGGTGTTCCAGTTCATCAGCAACGTGATTTAAATATTGAGTTACTTGATAGGGTCTTAACTAAAGGCTTTGGGTTAGATATTCATCCACGGTTAGTTGATTTGGTGAAAAAACTGGAAGGGTCGGCTTCTGGAGAAACCGGCCATGGGAGTAAAGAACACTACGCTCGTGTGGTTGAATCACTTGACCGATTTCCTTATCTAATAGATGAAATCGAACCCGTTAAAGCCTCCTTGCGTGGTGAAGAGTTTTACGACCTTGAGCGGTACCGAGAATGCCTCTTTTTGATTGATCGGTGGTTGGAGGTTGTATCTTCTTTATATTTCCCAACCAGGATGACGGTGGTAGACAACCAGTTTGCGTATTCCATCTATTCTTCACGCGAAATTCTTCAAGCTATACACGATGAAAACCAAAATCCGTATCTTGAGCTTTATCGTAAATTCTTCCTTCCCGCCTTTGGGCAAGATATTCCAGACTTTGTCGGAGTCTCCATTACCGCAACATCACAGATTATCCCTGGTTTAACTCTGTGTAAATTAATTAAGGAAATTCATCCTGAGGTTCATGTAACCGTCGGGGGAAGTATTTTTACAAGGCTGGTAGACAATCTCAGACGGTGCGATCGGTTATTTCAATTGACTGATGATTTCATTGTGTTTGAAGGTGAGACGGCCCTTCTGGAACTGATAAATCAGCTAGATGGGAAAAAAGATTTTAGTAAAGTGCCGAATCTCATCTGGCGGCAAGATGGGAAAATTATTGTGAATCAGCCATTTTACTCTGAAAACCTTGCGGACCACCCAGCCCCAAATTATGACGGTTTTCCCTTGGGTGAATATTTAGCCCCCCATACGGTGTTGCCAGTGCAATTTTCTAGAGGGTGTTATTACAAGGATTGTGCTTTTTGTGCCCTGACTTTGGATCATCAGAACTTTCGGCAAAAAGATCCGATGAAGGTTGTTGATGAATTGGAAGTGCTGTCCCATAAATATGAAACACCCTATTTTTTCTTTACGGATGAATGCCTAGCCCTTTCACCAACCAAACGATTGTGTAAGGAACTCATTCATCGAGGGTTGGATTTACAGTGGACGGCCGAGTTGCGATTTGAGAAGAATTTATCTCGTGAGTTACTGACCTCCATGCGGGAGGCAGGATGTCAGAAAATTGTCTTTGGATTGGAAACCTATAATGCTCGGCTGATGGATTTTATGGTGAAGGGGATTACCCAAGAAAATGTTGATCGGATCTGTTCCGATTGTGTAGATCTTGGGATTGCGGTGCATTGCTATGTGATCGTGGGGTTTCCGACCGAAACAGAAGAGGAATCATTGGAAACATTGAATTTTATTGTCAATAATACGAAGCTGAATTCCTCCTATGGGTTTTCCTGTCAACCGTGTCTATTTGATTTAGAAAAGGAAGCCCCTATTATGAGTGATCCAGGGGGATATGGGATTCAACGAATTATGCGGCCAGCCTCGGAAGATTTGAGCTTAGGGTTCTTTTATGAAGTAAAATCGGGAATGACTCCAGAGCAGGCTGAAAAAGTATACCAATATGTGTATGAAAAGATTAGCGAAGTTGTGTGTGAATTACCATTTAATTACTCCATGGCGGATGGGTTGTTATATATCACTCGTCATAACAAACAGCTTGAGGTGGAACCCTCTAGGGTTTAGTTAAGAAGATATCCTGGATGACAATCTAGTCATCTCAATACGCATGCGCTTCAAAAATCTGAAGTTCTAAAAATGATTTCTACCACTGAAAAGAATCAGGAAAGAATAGACGGCCCAGGGCTTCTTTTTGAATGGGGTCTCAAGAGTTTGCTGTTTGCAGCCTTTTTTGAATTGGTGCTGTATCGGCTGGTTTCACGGTTGGGTATGCACCTTGGCAAGTTAGCCGAAAAATATGAAGCGGTCAGAATCGGATTTCGAACACTCTCTTCATTAGGGTTTGTCCTGCTGAATATGACGGCCATTCTGGTTTTTCTGATTTTGGGTATTTTGTTGGTTCAAAAATTACGGACAAAGCTATGGGTAGGAGCGTGGGATAAGGTTGTTATACCATTGGCGGCTTTATTGGTAGTTTGTACGGTGGGCTATTTATTCTTTCCTCCGGTCATGCTCGGAACAATTGTCTATAATATTTTGGCGTTTGGGTTGATCGTTTTTCTTGTTTTGGAATACTGGGCTACCCACCGGGTGTTTAGCCAACGGCTTATGGTGGGTAGTTTTTTTCTGGGGATTAGTGGGTGGCTGTATTATCAGACGATGTCAACGACTTATGGATGGCTCAATATTTTTGATGCCCCACCGCTGGTGCATGAAGGTAATAGGCTCGGGGAGGCATTAATGGTTCTTTCAAGCATCCTGGTGTTTTGGGCCTATGGGACCACTTCAATTATTACCAAAAACAAGCAACAACGCCGGTGGGGGTTAACCTTGGTTATAAGCGGGGGCAGTGCTTTTCTAGCCCTACTGTTCATGGATTTTTTCCTTTCTCTTTGGAATCCTGAAGTGGCGAAAGAAGTCAGAAAGGCTGGCGAGGGGATAGGCTGGATTTTTCAAATGGGAATGGGCTATACCTTTTATCTCCCTTTTGCATTTTATGTGTTGGGCTTTACCTGTTGGGCGTATACCGTGATTAAGTTGGTGTTGATCGGTCGATTAGCAGGATACGGGCTAGGTCTCATGTTTATGGCAGGCTATGCGCTTCAATTATCACATTTGACCTTGATGGTAGTGCTTGGGTTAATGTTGCTAAATATTGATAAAAGAGGAACTTTAGGCAAACTTCGTAAGAAAACCCAAGAGGGGGTAGTCTATCAACCAATTCGCCCCGTTTACGGGCAAACACAGTAGTTAGGACACACGCAATGGAAGAACAAAGTGCTGGAAGCCAAACAATGGACCCGCAGTCGGGCGAGACGACCACAGAAGAACGCCCCTTAACGGTTGATGAGGAAATTGCTGAGATTGAAAAGTTGCTGAGCGAGGAGCCGGATGACTTTCAAGCACGGTGTCGATTGGGTGAACTCTATTTCAATAAAGGACGGATGGATGAAGCCCTGGCGGAAGTAAAGAAATCGATTGAGATGGCAGAGGGCATTCGGGTAGAAATGGATCGGTCCCTGGCCATGTACTACTCGAATCTTGGAACGATCTATGGAACGAAAGGGATGTTGGATGAGGCCACGGCTCAATTTAAACGAGCGCTGGAATTAAACCCCTATGATGTTCTTGCACTCTTTAATGTCGGCCGACTCTATAATGACAAAAATGCATTTCTGGAGGCCAAAGAGTATTTCGAACGTCTGATCGAAATTTCACCTGAAGATCCGATTGCTTGGTATAATCTGGCTGGAGTCTATGAGAAATTGGATGACCCCAATGTCTCCGATTTTAATACGTTAGATATGGCTATGCAGGCTTATATGAAAGTACTGCAGTTTGATCCAAGTCATTTGGAGTCGAGTTTTAAGCTCATGGAAATCGCCTTAAATCTCAAGAAACCTGATATGGCGGTGAAGATTATGGAAGATGCCGTGGAAAATAATCAGGATGAACCATTGGCCTATTATAATCTGATTAACACCTATGAAAAGTGTAAGATGTTTGAACAAGCGGAAGAGGCCAGAAATCGTCTCAAGGATCGGTTTAGCAAGCGTTCGCGCGAAACGGTAAAAAAGTGATACCCCAACAAGGAGAGGTACCATGTTTGGAAGCTTAGGTTTTACAGAATTAATTCTTATCCTCATGATTGTGCTGATCATTTTTGGGGCTGGAAAATTGCCGCAATTGGGCGAAGGGGTCGGAAAAGCGATTAAAGGGTTCAAGAAATCTGTTCAAGAGGCAGAAGCGTATGACCTGGACCCCCAGGCACAGGCGGAAAATACGGCATCGGCCAACCAGGGTAATGCTCAACCGCAAATTTCACAGCCTATGCATACTGCCCCAATAGAAACGGTTACCCCAATGCAAACGGAGGCGCCCGCTCCTCAGGAACAGGTTCCTGCGTCTTCTAAGGCCTAGTTTTGCTTAAGCGGTGATGGGGCAAAAGTCTTTTCCGTGGTGGTAGTCGGACCAGATTGTTTTCGGAATAACCATAAAGGGTAAATTTTCTATGAGTATAGAGACCGCGTTGGAGATCGGGGTGATTGAAACCTTCGCCGGCAACGGAAAATCACGTAGCACCGGGGATGGCAAGCGAGCGGTGAAATCTGGAATTCCGTTGCCTAACCATGTCACCGTTGATCGGGATGGGCGGTTTTTCTACATTGCGGAATCCGGTTCTGACCGAATCAGGCGAGTGGACATGGAGACAGGGCTGTTGCATAACTTCGCGGGGACCGGTGAGACTTGTTATAGCGGCGATTACGGACCTTGTGGGGAAGCTGGTCTTTACCTTCCATTAGATATCTTGTGTGATTCACACAATCATATTTATGTCTGTGATTCAGGTAGCAATCGAATTCGAAAAATTGACGCGGATACCGGAATCATTACAACTATCGTCGGGACGGGGCAGTGGGGATTTAATGGTGATGGGCCAGCCCTGGAATGCAATTTAACCTATCCTGCAGCCATAGCCATTGACGATCAGGATCATCTTTATATTGCAGATACACAAGCCCATCGCATTCGGCATTATAATCCTCAGACAGGAATGATTACGACCATTGCTGGGTGTTGGACAGCAGAAGATGATGAGCGCGTGAGTCCTCTGACAGCACAAAATCTCATTGTCCTTTCTGGCGATGCGATTGGGATAGATTTTAGTAACGATGAAGGTTTACTGCGTCCGCGGTGTTCAGATGGACTAGATTTATCCTTATATCTTGACGATGGCAAGCCGGCGTTGGAGTGTAAGTTGTATGACGTGGTCGATATCGATGTAGATAAACATGGCGATCTGTATCTCACGGATAAGGGAACCAACCGCATTCGAAAGCTAGATCGGAAAACGGGCACGATGTCCACCGTGGCTGGAATCTGCCGGTATGGGTTTGACGGTGATGGAAAGTTAGCGGTGAAAT
>JBGSSO010000287.1:0-4883 GCA_041737015.1 Nitrospirales bacterium | reverse complement strand
CGCCACCAACAAACACCTCAAAAAACTCGTAGAATCCGGGAAGTTTCGGGAAGACCTCTATTACCGACTCAACGTCGTCACGCTACATCTGCCCTCGCTGAGAGAACGGGTCGAAGACATCCCCACACTCATCGATTACTTTCTCACCAAATATACCCAGCTCAATAATAAGGCCATCACAGGAGTGCATCCGCAGGCGTTAGCCCTGCTCACCAACTATTCATGGCCGGGAAATGTGCGTGAACTCGAACATACCATCGAACGAGCCGTGGTCATGACCCCGCATTCCCTCATCATGTCGCACGATCTCCCGTTAGCGCTGGTCGCGACTCCCGCCCTACCCGACCAATCGCCATCGCATCCAGACTGGAAAACACTTGGACAGCTCGAACGGGAACATATCCTCAAAGTCTTAGATGCCCAGCAAGGCGACGAAAACCGCACCTCGGAACTCCTGGGCATCCACAGGAAAACCCTCCAGCGCAAACTCAAAGAATACGGCCTCCGCTAACCTCAATCCGCCCTCCCCGTCATGCACGACGTGAGTCATCGCCCATCCCTCTCCCCCTGTGGTCATCTTGAGAGACACGAAGGATTCTCGCCAAGCCATGACATCCGCATTCCGGCCACAGACCTGTCATCCTAATTTCTCCGTCATCCTCGCCATCCCTCCTCGCCCATCCCTGTCCCCCTGTGGTCATCCTGAGAGAAACGAAGGATCTCGCAAAGCGACAAGCCTCTCCTCAACCCGGCCACAGACGCACCATCCGGACTTCTCTCCCCTCCGGCTTGCCCGTGGTCAGTATCTGGAATCCTAGAGAAAATATCGCTTCTGCTCTTTCATGAGAGTCCCTTCAAGGTTCATGTTGCGTCGACGCCTGCCGGCTGGCCCCTAGAAGGGACGCTCTTCTCAGCTAGCGGACCGTGTTTGAGCCCTGCGAGTTGGTCCGCTCTTCTCTGGATTGGCGTCCCTATTCTTTGAGGCCAGACGGGGCGTCAATGGTTTTGGCCACTTTTGCCGAAACAAAAGTGGCT
This sequence comes from Nitrospirales bacterium, assembly GCA_041737015.1. Classification (GTDB taxonomy): domain Bacteria; phylum Nitrospirota; class Nitrospiria; order Nitrospirales; family UBA8639; genus Nitrospira_E. The sequence goes on along the minus strand of JBGSSO010000287.1, from coordinate 3,848 downwards.
CGCCGTCAGGGGGCGAAACCCCGGCATCCACCAAATATTCAGATTACCCTCGACAGTGTTGATCGATCATTCTTCTCCTCACGATCTCAGCCTGAGCGCCAGCGAAGGATCTGTGCCAAACCAAACAGTACAGGATTACACCAACTCTTCCCTTCTCATACCCGAAAAACATTCCCCCTTCACACGACAGTAGGAAGCGAAAGAAGGCCCATTGTCTCTCTAAAGAAGAACGTTCTCACCACCTTTCTCACTGACTTCTCATAGATACTTAAGGCATCTTCAAGTACAATATGTAAAATCTACTTAGAAAAGACCGATAACGGTAGAAAGCATGGGGGAGATAACGATGAAAGACATCATGGAAATAAAACAGCTGTCCCGCGAAGAAAAACTTCGTGTCATGGAAGCTATTTGGGAAGACTTATCCAGCGAAGAACAATCCCTCCAATCTCCCGCTTGGCATGAATCTGCATTAAAAGAGACAGAACAGAGAGTCCAATCAGGACAGGAACAGACTCTTGACTGGAAGGAAGCGAAGAAGGAACTACAGAAACGATTTGAATGAAAATCAAGATTCTGGCTTCTGCCCTGGAAGACCTGCACGCAGGCCGGCAGTTCTATGACAATCAAGTGGATGGGGTGGGCGAGTATTTCTTCGATGCTCTATTCGCTGACATCGACTCTTTAGCATTGTATGCCGGCATCCATCAAAAATTTTTTGGCTATCACCGCTTATTGGCCAAAAGATTTCCATATGCCATTTATTACACAATGCAAGAATCCAATACAGTGATTGTGCAAAGGGTCTTGGACTTACGCCAGAATCCTCAAAAAATAAAAGCTGCCTTAGGGTAAGCAACCGTTTCTTTCTTCGGATATCCTCACCCCCCACCTTCAGGTCGGCCACCCGAACTGACGTTTTTATTTGTAAAGCGGACCGTGTGTGAGCCCGGCGAGTTGGTCCGCCCTACCCCTCTAGGCTCCCCTGGCCTGGTGGCATGGCCGAGCAGTGCAACCGGCACCGGAGAAAAGGCGGGCAGTGTTTGAGCCCTTCGGCGTTGGCTCAGGATAAACTCCGCGAGTTGGTCCGTCCTCCGTGGGTTTACCTCGGTACGCTTTAATTTTGACCCGACGCCTGCCGGCTGGCCCAAAGGAGGGACGCCCTTCTCAGCTAACGGACCGTGTTTGAGCCCTGCGAGTTGGTCCGCTCTTCTCTGGGTTGGCGTCCCTCCTCTTCAATAAAGCCAGACGGGGCGTCAATGGTTTTGGCTACTTTTGCCGAAACAAAAGTAGCTCGTCGTACGGGGGCGAAACCCCGGCCCCTCACACCCTCGAAATCTCAAGGGCAACATCTCAGCCGTTCACGCCTCATTTTTCCTTTGAACCCAAAATTTTCTTCTGTACATCATTCAACCCTTGAGGTACATTTTCAGAAAGTCACCTTGGTCCATCATGCCCAACCCTTTGGCCATTACCTGAACAACTCCCCCAACAGGTTTATGCCCTACCCGAACACCCTGCCCATAAAAACATCGAGAGCCTTCCCACCCACCCTGGGTACGGGAGCCATAGCGCAGACAACCAGGACCACAACCATTCAGAACAAATAGGCACCCATGTTTGAACAAGCGTTTAAAAATATCGACGACGTGCTGTGGAAAGAAGCCGGTTGCACCACCGAGCTGGATTATACCGAGCAAACCTCCTGGCTGCTCTTCCTGAAATACCTGGATGGCCTGGAGCAGGACAAAGCCACAGAGGCCAAGCTGGAGGGCAGGAAATACAGTTTCATCCTCGACAAGGAATTCCGCTGGGATAGTTGGGCCGCTCCCAAGGGCAAGGACGGCAAACCGGATCACAACCAAGCCCAGACCGGCGACGATCTCCGCGACTTCGTCAACTCCAAGCTCTTTCCCTACCTGCACGGTTTTAAGCAAAAGGCCAGCGGGCCGAACACCATCGAATACAAGGTCGGGGAAATCTTTGGGGAGATCAAAAACAAGATTCAAAGCGGCTATAACCTGCGCGAGATCATCGACCACATCGACGAACTCCGGTTCCGTTCACAGACGGAAAAGCACGAACTCAGTCACCTCTACGAAGCCAAAATCAAAAACATGGGCAACGCCGGGCGCAACGGCGGCGAATATTACACCCCGCGCCCGCTCATTCGCGCCATGGTGCGAGTGGTCAAGCCGAAGCTGGGCGATAGGATTTACGACGGGGCCTGCGGTTCGGCGGGCTTCCTCTGCGAGTCGTTTGATTACCTGAAATCCCAGGGCAACCTCACCACCAAGGACCTCACCACGCTCCAGACCCGAACCTTCTACGGGAAGGAGAAGAAGTCCCTAGCCTACGTCATGGCCATCATGAACATGATCCTGCATGGGATCGAAGCGCCCAACATCATCCACACCAACACCCTCACCGAAAACCTGGCCGACATTCAGGAGAAAGACCGCTACGACGTGGTGCTGGCCAATCCGCCTTTCGGCGGAAAGGAGCGGAAGGAAGTGCAGCAGAACTTCCCCATCCGCACCGGCGAGACGGCGTTCCTCTTCCTCCAGCACTTCATCAAAATGCTCAAGGCCGGCGGACGCGGCGGCGTAGTCATCAAGAACACCTTCCTTTCTAATACCGATAATGCGTCGACCAGCCTGCGCAAGCTCCTGCTGGAATCCTGCAACCTCCACACCGTGCTCGATATGCCCGGCGGTACCTTCCTGGGCGCGGGCGTCAAGACTGTCGTGCTCTTCTTCGAGAAAGGCGCACCCACCCTTCGGCATGGCTCAGGGCCGGCCCGAAAAATCTGGTACTACCAGCTCGACCCCGGCCGCAGCATGGGCAAGACCAACCCCCTTAACGATGCCGACCTGGCCGAGTTCGTGAAGCTGCAACAGACCTTCGCCGACTCGCCCAAAAGTTGGAGCGTGGACGCCAAGACCATAGACCCGACCACTTTTGATCTCTCTGTGAAGAATCCGAACGGCGGCGAAGAAATCACGCACCGCAGCCCACAGGACATCATGGACGACATCGCCGCGCTGGACGCCGAAAGCGCCAAAGTATTGCAAACAATCAGAGGCCTACTGTGAGTGCAATTGCCCCAACCCCGTTCGCCCCGAGCGTGTCGAAGGGTATGATCGCTCCGTGAAGAACCCGAACGGTGCCGAAGAAGCCACGCACCGCAGCCCGCAGGGACATCATGGACGACATCGCCCCACTGGACGCCGAAAGTGCCAAAGTATTGCAAACGATAAGAGGCCTACTGTGAGTACAATTGCCCCAACCCCGTTCGAGGCCTATTGTGAGTGAAATTTCCTCAACCCCGTTCGCCCTGAGCGTGTCGAAGGGTGATTTCCAGGAGAGCGATTAATGTCATTCTGGATATACATCCTCCATTGCGCCGACGGCAGCTACTATACCGGCCATACAGACAATCTCGACAAACGAATCCAGAAACACCATGCAGGTGCAATCCCCGGTTGCTACACCTTCAACCGACGTCCCCTTCAATTGGCTTTTTCGCAAGACTTCCCAACCCGTGAAGAAGCTCTAGCCTCCGAACAACAAATAAAAGGCTGGAGCCGAAAAAAGAAAGAAGCCATGATGAAAGGAGATTGGGCAGAGGTCTCCCGCCTGGCACAATCTACTCGGGTAGTATCCCCTCCCTCCGTACACCCTGAGCCCGTCGAAGGGTTGGGAATTTCCGTTCATGGTTCGACAAGCTCACCACGAACGGAAGGGAAGTCTCGATGATGAAGAAGGGGTGGCCAATAGTGAAGCTAGGCGAGGTGTGTGAGAAGATTCAGGACGGTGCACATATTTCACCACAAATTCTGCATGCT
>JBGSSO010000224.1:0-2670 GCA_041737015.1 Nitrospirales bacterium | reverse complement strand
AAGGAGACTTTCCTGTGGTTGAGCCTAACGATATCAGGTATATGGACATCGCTCCAAACCAGATTGTATCAATAGCTGCATCATTGATTCCATTTCTTGAGCATGATGACGCAAACCGGGCGCTTATGGGTTCGAATATGCAACGCCAAGCAGTGCCCACAATAAAAAGTGAGGCACCTTTGGTCGGAACAGGAATGGAAGCTGTCGTCGCGAGAGATTCTGGATATTTGGCTATCGCTCAACGAGATGGGATTGTTGAGTCGGTAGATGCGAGAAGAATTGTGGTGAGAACTGGACTCAAGGAAAAGGATGACAAGAAAAAAGGTTCCAGGATCCTGGACACCTATGACTTGATCAAATTTCAGCGGACGAATCAAAATACCTGTATCACCCAAACCCCCATTGTTCGAATTGGGCAGCCGGTCAAGCAAGGCCAAGTGCTAGCGGATGGTCCAGCGATGGATCGCGGAGAATTGGCGTTGGGAAAAAATGTGCTTGTCGCCTTTATGCCATGGGGTGGCTACAACTATGAGGATGCCATTCTTTTAAGTGAGAAAATGGTTAAAGAGGATGTGTTTACTTCTATCCATATCGAAGAGTTCGAAGTAGAGGCGCGTGATACGAAGTTAGGAAAAGAAGAAATTACTCGAGATATTCCTAATCTTGGGGAAGAGGCTCTTCGAAATTTGGATGAGAGTGGCATTGTACGAATTGGTGCCGAAGTTAAGCCTGGCGATATTCTTGTTGGAAAAGTCACGCCTAAGGGAGAGACCCAGCTGACGCCAGAGGAAAAATTGTTGCGTGCGATTTTTGGGGAAAAGGCTGGAGATGTGAAGGATACTTCGCTTCAGGTTCCGCCTGGCATTGAAGGAATTGTCGTGGATGTCAAGATTTTCTCCCGAAAAGGCGTGGATAAGGATGAGCGGTCTCGGACAATCGAGACGGATGATCGCGTTAAAGTCGAGCGGGACTATCAGGAAGAATTGCGAATTATCGAAGAAGAGCGAAATCGTAAGATTCGAAAGCTACTGCTTGGGCAATTTGTCGGGCGGGATTTAATGGATCCTGATAGTGGAGAAGTGATTCTGAAGAAAAAAGGGCGTATTACCGCTGAAGTCCTTCGCAAATTGTCTGATGATGATGCGCGTCGGGTGATTCTGGCTGACGCTGAAGAACAGAAAAAACTCGATGAAATTGAGCGGGAAGCAAAAGACCAAATCGAAATCTTGCAGACACAATACGATGAAAAGGTTGGTCGTCTTCGACGTGGCGATGAATTGCCTCCTGGTGTCATTAAGCTTGTTAAGGTGTATTTAGCGATCAAGAGAAAAATTGCCGTTGGCGATAAAATGGCCGGTCGGCATGGAAACAAGGGTGTCGTTTCTCGCATTATGGCCGAAGAAGATATGCCATACCTTCCTGATGGAACTCCCGTTCAAATTGTCCTGAATCCGCTGGGTGTTCCCTCTCGAATGAATGTAGGGCAAATTCTGGAGACGCATTTGGGGTGGGCGGCCAAAGCATTAGGAATTCAGGTTGAAACCCCTGTATTCGATGGAGCATCAGAAAAGGAAATTAAAGAGTTATTGAAAAAAGCAAACCTTCCGGAGTCAGGCCAATCGGTTGTGTATGATGGCCGGACAGGGGAACCGTTTAAGAGTCCGGTCACCGTGGGCTACATGTATATGTTGAAACTCCACCATTTGGTGGATGATAAGATTCATGCCCGCTCAATAGGGCCGTATTCGCTGGTTACGCAGCAACCGCTTGGAGGAAAGGCTCAATTCGGTGGTCAACGCTTAGGAGAGATGGAGGTCTGGGCACTTCAGGCATATGGGGCGGCTTCCACCTTGCAGGAGTTTTTGACGGTAAAATCGGATGATGTGCCTGGACGGTCACGAATGTATGAAGCGATCGTGAAGGGAGAGAACTTCCTTGAGCCTGGTCTTCCGGAGTCCTTTAATGTGTTAGTAAAGGAATTGCAGAGTTTGGGGTTGGATGTGGAGCTGATCAAATCTGCTGATTAGACGGGTAGTCTGATTCTGCAATCCCATCATTCAACATAATCGGAGGAACGAACTTGGACAGTATCTATTCGCTTTTTGAAAAACCTCGTGACGCAGTTTCGTTTGATGCCATGCGTATTCGTATCGCCTCGCCCGAGAAGATTCGGTCATGGTCTTATGGCGAGGTAAAAAAGCCTGAGACGATCAACTATCGGTCTTTTAAGCCTGAGCGGGATGGGTTATTTTGCGCAAAAATTTTCGGTCCAACGAAAGATTGGGAATGTAATTGCGGTAAATACAAGCGAATGAAGCACCGCGGTATTGTGTGTGATAAATGCGGAGTAGAGGTGATTCAGTCAAAAGTTCGACGCGAAAGAATGGGCCATATCGAATTGGCTGCTCCTGTTGCCCATATTTGGTTTCTCAAGGGTGTGCCAAGCCGAATTGGGATTCTTTTGGATATGAGTTTAAAGCAGTTGGAAAAAATTCTGTATTTTGAGGCATACGTGGTCCTGGATCCTGGTAATACGAATTTAAAAGAACGAGAGCTCTTGACTGAGGAAAGATATCGTGAGTGTGTCGAGGAATATGGGGCTAATTCTTTTAAGGTGGGTATTGGCGCTGAGGCTATTCGGGAATTATTGCGTAAGGTTGATATCAATGC
>JBGSSO010000205.1:0-19866 GCA_041737015.1 Nitrospirales bacterium | reverse complement strand
GGCTTAGGAACTGATACCCTAGGTGAGTATGCACAGATTCTGATTGACCGCGAGCTATACGGCGACACCGCGATCTTCAAGACCGCCTATTGGTTTACCGACCGTTTTTACATCTTTCTCGATAGCACACCCGATAATCGCCTCGCGGTGGAGTTACGGCCCAAGGTTTCTTCTCAGCCTACCGACCTTCAGGCCGCATGCGCTGAGTTTTGTAACAGCCTGGTGGATTTCCGTGTCCGCGCAATGGTCCTTAATGAGACGCATGCAGTCAGAGAGGCTCTCGTGACCAAAGCGTTCATGGAGGGTATTCCGAAGCCACAGGCAAACGACAACCAATCATCCTCTGGCACTTCGTAACATCAGGGCCGGGGACTTCATTAGATGGCCACCTTCGACTCTTCCAATCCCCCTACTATTTCACGCTCCATTAGTCTCTCGATCTATTCTCGAACCGCACTCGAGGCTACCCAGACTGCTTTTATGGAGCACTGTCGAGTTTCTATCTCCCCAGTCACTAGCGATCGTCTGCTGGTTACGACCATGCCCCTGATGATGTCATCCGAAGAAGGCAGGACTATGCTGCTTGAGTTTTGGAATTATTTTCTAGATCGAAGTTGTCAGGAGAAGTTGGGGTAAAGGAAGCGCTGATGTCACGCAAAGAGTTCCACTTAATTCAAGAGTATGTTTCCCCAGTGGTGACCTATAATCTCTTACCCTTCCGGTTCATGCGCTTGGACGGAGACTCTGTCCTGCTCACTAATGATTGGGGAGAGTTCAAAATCATTGCCCCTGATACCTTTGAGCGATTCATTTACAAGCAGCTTGATACAACCGGTACAGACTACTTCGACTTACGGGCCAAGTATTTTATCTCGGACACTCGTTCCTCCGATCACCTCCGGGTCATGGCGTCCAAATATAAAACCAAGAAGTCCTTCTTGGATGGATTCACCAAACTCCACCTCTTTGTGGTCACGCTACGCTGCGATCACTCTTGCCCATATTGTCAGGTATCTCGGCAAAGCGAGGACAAGACACGATACGACATGACTCCTGAGATGGCTCATAGAGCCGTAGACCTCATGTTGCGCGTGCCTGCCTGTGCGGTTACGTGTGAGTTTCAAGGAGGAGAAGCCCTGCTGAATTTTCCGTTGGTCCGGGACATTGTGTTGTACGCAACGGAGAGAAATCGATCAATTGGAAAATTCATTGATTTCGTCATTTGCACGAATCTGTCGAATCTCACTGATGCCCATCTGCTGTTCTTCAGGGAGCACAACATCAAAATCTCGTCCTCGCTGGACGGACCCGCCTTTCTCCACGACCAAAACCGACCTTGCAGTCGAGGAAGTTCGCACGCTCTTGTGGAGTACAACCTCCGTCGGGCTCAAGAGGCACTCGGGCGAGAGAATGTCTCCATGTTGATGACAACCACGAAAGAGAGTTTGGCCTACCCGAGGGAGATCATCGACGAATATCTTCGACTGAATCTGGGGTCCATTTTCTTGCGGTCCCTCAGTCCGTTTGGTTTTGCAACGAAAACAATGAAGACAATTGGGTATTCCAGCGAAGAGTTCGTCGATTTTTACAAGAAGTCATTGGATTACATTCTTGAGCTGAACAGACGAGGTCATTCGTTTCCAGAGGGATTTGCCACGTTAATTCTGAGCAAAATCTTGACGCCCTTTTCCAATAGCTATGTGGACTTACAGTCACCGGCAGGTGCTGGGTTCAGTGCTGTGGCCTACAACTATGATGGGGAGGTCTACGCTTCCGACGAGGCCCGCATGTTAGCGGAGATGAATGATACGAGCTTTCAACTGGGTAACGTGCTCGACAATTCCTATGAGCAGATATTTTTCGGCGAGCGCATGCAAGCCATCGCTGCGGCCTCTTGCAACGAAGCATTGGCTGGCTGTGCGGACTGTGCCCTCCAACCCTATTGCGGGGCCGACCCTGTTTACCACTATGCAACCCAAGGAGATATGTTTGGGAATCGTGCATGGAGTGGGTTCTGCAAGAAAAACATGGCGATCATTCGGCATCTTTTCGAGTTGATTCGACAGACTAATGGCGAAACTGAAGAGATCTTTTGGTCCTGGATTAATCAGGCAAGCAGAGAAGAGATGAAATTGCCCAAAGTCCCATGGCTATCAAATTAACCACATACGGCAATACGGCTGGTCTGAATCATCGCTTCACAGTGCGGCTCACTAGGGACTGCTCTGCTGCGACCTTGAATCAGACCGACCTGGCCCTCGTTGTCTCACCAGCACGAGAGTGTGATGACCTGACGCAGTACGAAAATTTTGCTGTCGTTATTACAGATTCATCCGTTCTGTTCGACAGGCTTGTCACAGCTGGCATTCCAGCAGCCCGCGTGCAGTCTACAGAAGGATATAGAGAGGGGTATATCGTCACCATAGAACCCGGTTCAGGTTTCATCCGGACCATCTTTCGGCCTGAGTCGCCGCACAACACCATTTTCACCACAGACAGATGCAACAGTAACTGCATCATGTGCTCTCAACCACCGAAAGAGGTTGATGACAGCTATCTCGTCGAGGAAAACATCAAGATGTTGTCTCTAATCCGGGCGTCTCCGGAATATTTGGGGATGACCGGTGGTGAGCCCACCCTGCTTGGTCCCGATCTAATCCGACTCCTACAGGCGGCGAAGGAAAAACTGCCTGACACCCATCTCCACATGTTGACGAATGGGCGTCTGTATAAAAATCTTAGCTTCGTTCGCCGTATTGCAGAAGTGGACCACCCTTCATTTATCTCAGCAATCCCCTTATATGCCGACGTGGCCGGAGTCCACGATTACATCGTCCAGGCACATGGAGCGTTCGATGAAACTGTGGAGGGCTTATACAATGCTGCCGAGGCTGGACTAGCAGTCGAAATTAGAATTGTTCTGCACAAGCAATCCATTCCTCGTCTCAATCAGCTTGCCGAGTTCATTTATTGGAATCTCCCTTTTGCCGTACACGTCGCGTTCATGGGGCTAGAGAATATGGGGTACGTGAAGAAAAATTGGGAGGATTTGTGGATTGACCCAGTGGATTACATGGACTCACTTGGTGCGGCTGTGAAATATCTTTATCTCCGTCGAATGAATGTCTCCATCTACAACTTGCAACTCTGCTTGCTACCGCAATCGCTCTGGAGCTTTGCACGTAAAAGCATTTCCGACTTCAAGAACGAATATCTTGATGTATGCGCACACTGTACAGTGCGAGAACACTGTAGCGGATTGTTCCTTTCCCAGGTCCATAGGCATAGCGAGCACGTCCACGCGCTGACTGTCGTCTAGGTCTAGACCATAGCGTCGCTCACTTCTGTCCTCCTGCTTTTAACTGTGTGCGCTTTCTTGGTTCACGTGTCGTCAGTCGAAAAAAGATAGATCAGATAGTACTAGTGGACTGTAACGGACGAATTAGTAGTGCCCAATACTGAGATGACTTGAGCCTGGATTATTAACATTGTATCGTCTCTCCGATTCGTGGTGCACTTTCATGCGACCAACCTGGCTGTTACTGTCCACTAGAACTCTTATTCAAGAACTCTTTACAGTTTCGGCGTTGGTACTCTCCCTCATCCCTTGCAATGGCATGGGTTGGCCTAGGCGCAGAAGGTTTACTTTGTCGTGAGCCCTGTGATGCTAGCAAAAAGTAGGGACGCCAAAACAAAGCCCATTAGCTGGTGAAAGTAGAAGTAGTAGGCCAGCCAACCCTGCAGTTCAGTCTTTGTGTAGTGCGACTCGCGTAACCTGATGATGGGAAGGAATCGGTCAAAGCTGTAAGAGATGAGGGGAAAGTAATTTTCCACAAAGGAAGCCAGAGGACGCGGGACATAGGTGTAAAGCCTTTGTGGAATAATAGCCGAAGTGTTTCTCCAGGCTGGGTTAAATGGGTTGTCTTTTGAAATCTTGAGCATTATGGTACCGATTCCGGTAAACACGAGCACCCACAAAGTAATGCAAGAAATCGTGCGGTATCCATAGCCGATGAAGATTTTCAGGAGAGTTAACCAAAACCAATCCAGCCTGCTCGCAACCTCCGTACGTTCTCGTTCTTTGCTTTCGTAAAGAATATCTCTTGCCTTCTGTGTCTGACCGGCTTGCCGCAACACACCTGCAAGTTGCTCGTAGGGCTGGGGTGAATAAGGCTGTTGCTTTGCCAGCCATTCCTTAAACCAGCCAACATCTCGCCTGTTCAAATCGCTTGCGCCATCGCCTTCCAATCCGCCTAATCGAATGTAGGTGAAGCCATCTAGCACCAGCTGATTTGGCCAGGCATCCTGGCGATCTTGTAGAGATCCCACCTCTGTATTACGAAGTACCAACTTTGCTCCCTCCCGCCATTTAACAGAAGAATTCTGATTTGAGCCTAGGTGAAACTCCCCCTTGACCTGTGTCCCTGTCAGGTTGAATGAAGAAAGTGAACTTTCAGAAATATTCAAATTGGAGGCTATCATGGCAAAAGGGAGATGGATTTCCTCGTCTTTAGTCACCTGCGCTCGTTTTAAGTTCAGCGTATCGCCGACGTGGAGGCCGTCCATATCCAGGGTGTCGGAGAAGGTGGAGCCAACCATGATAACTTGGCCCTCTATTCGGGCGCCTCGGAGATCCACTTTGGTGAATGATGCCTCCTCCATAAAAAGACTACCGCGGACCTCCATGCCAGTCATCAATAGTGTTCTGCGAAAAGTGGAGCCTTCCATTGCAACTTCCCCCTCAATTTCTGCGCCCGAGAGTTGTACTTTGTGGAAGCTGGCCCCGTCATTCATTGCGAGATTAGTGCCGACGCGGAGGCTATTCATATCCAAGGTGTCGGCAAACGTAGAGCCTCTCAGGTCCAGGACATCCCCTATTATGGCGCCCGAGAGTTGTACGTCATGGAACATAGCTCCCTTGTTCAAACGGAGACTACCGCCAGTCTGGAGTCGATGCATAGAAAGGGTGCGATTGAAGATTGAGCCACCAAGGGAAATCCAAGAATGGGTTTTTAGATGTGACAGGATTACTTCTTCGTCAAATCGACAACCATGTAGACCAAGTGGTTTGGTGAGTGTAGCGTCTGAAAGGTCGAGGGGCTCAATGAACCAAGCACCTGTGATGCGTATCCCCCGATGGGAGACAGCCAGCTGATACTGCTCATGTAACAGAATGGTTTCAAGAAAGCTGGGTCGCAATATACGGGATTTTGTCCACACTTCTAACTTTTTTGGATCATGCGAACCCCCTTCACGTTGATTCAGATCAGCTTCTCTGTTCTCGCAGACTTGTGTCCAGACCCATCTCTCTTGCTCAGTCCAATTTATTCCATGGGTGGTTTTACATTTCTCACCCGGTAACACTGGGCGGTCTTTCATATATTCTGCCGCTGTTAGCGGGAAAGACCCATTTGGAATTGCGCAGAAGATAAGAGACAAGGTCAAGACTATTCGCCAACAGAGTATGCGCGGCATCATCAACCTCAAGAATGTCACCAATCCTTTTAGCATAAAATCATTGTTAGACCCTACCGTGAGGGAAAAACTGGGACTTTCTATTTTTCTTGATTGCGCAAGGTTCCGAAAAACCTGTGGGAAATAAGCAGGGTTGAACTATAAAATCCGACTCAAAAACTTCTGGTATGCCCTCCAGCAAAATCTCATATACAAAAATGCTTTTGGCTCTTGGATGGGGCCCAATCCTCCTTCCCAAGCATCCCTTGAAAAGGGGGAGTTTTCACAAGAAGCGACTTTTCCATTCTTTCGCATTAGCCCATTCCGAGAATTTTTGTGGTTACGAGTCGGGGAGGATGTAGAAGAGGCAATCGCTTTGGGCGATTTTGGGGTTGGTGGTAACCATCATGAGCCGGCTTGGATGAGCCAATCGCAGTTCGCCGTCATGCACGGAGAAGATCGCTGAGCTGACGTTTTGTCCCATCGCATTCTTGGCCCATAGGACATCCAAGCCGCGTGCCCCGACCCAACCCAGGGTTTCCTGCGGAGACCACAGGCCAAAATTTAATCGATCCACATCCTGAGGAAGAGTCAGATCAGCTTCAGGAATCGGCGCCCCGCTATAGGCCACGGTGGCCCCTTTCTGCAATTCCACACGAATGGGATGATGGAGGACGGTGACCGGTGACGAGATATCTGAAAAATCCTTTGCCAGGGCATATCGTGTGAATCCCCGAAAGGCCAGCTCATCGGCCTTGGGATCTTTTGCCCATCCTGCTTCAATGGTGACGGTCGGCCAGTCGTATTCAGTCGCTTCCATTAATGCGCCTAACCGCAAGTCGGTCACGATGAGATGTTCACAAAATACGCCGGTCAACGTTTCCTGGATTTCCCGGTTCAGTGTGGTCACTCCAAATGCTGGACTTCGACCCGAGGTGTTATGGAAGTCAATTAAGGCTTCGGGTTGGGCGTGATGCAGTTCCTGAAGCATGGCTTGGGCAATGGCCCCTTCCTGACCCTCAAAGGGGGGGCGAAAACACCGGTTGAGATCTTTTCCTTCTGGTGCGCATCGATGAGAAAACAATGATTCAGTCAAGGCTGCTCCGATAGACCCGATAAAACAGAGCACATTCACCTGCGGTTGTCGGCCTTCCCGGATCCACCGGTGAAGGGCGCGTACGCCTGAGGGTTCATTGCCATGTAATAAGGTACTCACGGCGCGGGTGCGCGTGGTATCCAAGCCCGGCAGCCAAAGAAAAGTGGGTTCACCCAGCTTTACCAGAAAATCCTCGACCGTCGGCCCCACGTCTTGGGGTGTGGGAGCCTCCCACCTGGGTATAGGACGAACGAGGGTCATTCGGGATTCAGGCTCCAGTGTGAAACGGGCGCGCCCGTATGTGAGGCACGCAAATAATCTTCAAGCATGTGAGTCAGAGCCGTGGACCGGTCATGTCCTCGTCTCTCATACTGTTCCAAGCGATGGACCTGCCAACGAGCGCCATTCATCCGGGTCTCCAAGCGATCCCGGATCACATTCAGCATGGTTTGGATTTCTTCCTTCTCCACCCCGCTCTCCTCCAGGCCCTTCTCGGCCACCGGCAACAATTCCCTGGCCAGGTCACACACCGATATTTCCCGCAAGCCCTGGCCAGGTTTCCCCGGCCATACTAACATGGCCTCCATCCCAAATTCGGCCGACCGATAGAAGTTCCGGTGCGCATATTCAAACGGAAACTGATGGAGGAGGTGGTCGATCTGCTGTCGCATGCCTAGCGTCAGCCCTATCAAAAACGCCGCATTGGCCGCCATATCAATCGGCGTAGGCCCTGAGGGCAGGGATCGAAATTCGATACGGAAATGTCCATTGGCACCGGCATCATAGATCGCTCGGTTCCAACGCCAGACGGTGCCCTGGTGCAGGCGCAATTCCTCGAGCTGCGGCAGTTGCCCTCGACTGAGGCATTCCATGGGGTCTTCCGAACTCATCACCGGCAACAAGGGGGAATGAAGCGCCACGGCTTCGGCAAATAACTCATACGCTCCTCGACGGACCCACCCATGGCCAAACGACACTCTGGCCGGTTGATGCCAATCACCTTCTTGGGCTTTTCGACTGTCGATTGCCTGCTTAAACAAGGCCACGCGCGTTTCTTCCCACAGCCGATGTTGCAAGAAAATGGGGCTATTGGCACCGAGAGCCAAGGCCACGGGCGTGACCAGTTGCGCCGCATTAAAGACGTGCGCGAAATCCTGAGGGTTCACCCGAAGATGAATCTGAAAAGAGGTCGTGGCCCCTTCCAGCGTGACATCCGGGCATGTCACCGTTAAGGGCTCCGGTCCATTGATGTGTATCACAAATGGGCCTTCGCGCAACCGTCGGAGTCCTGCCGAAAGGGCACGATAGCGTGGGAGATCCGACATCACCGGCGAATCCAGTTCTTCGGCACAGAGGGTCGGTAGGATGCCAATAGGCGCAATGCGTCCTCCCAATTTATGCGCACAATATTCCAATGATTGAATGGCGTTCGCTAACTGCGCCCGGACATGCGAAAAGGGATGGCCCGCCAAGGCAACGGGAGACAAATTATATTCCAAATTAAACCGGTCTAACTCGAGTTGGAGGTGTTCATCATGCGAGTGATTCAGAAGGGTTCGATTAATGGGATAGGCCCGGCCTTCGCTATTGATAATCGAGAGTTCAAGTTCCGCCCCGATGGAGAGAGGACCGACGCCAAACCCCGGCTGCTCCACCACATGCTTAAGAGCTTTCAAGCTTTGAATCAGCCGTTGCCCAAACCGGGTAAAATCCTCTTCGTCAAACTGGTCGCGATCAATACATAAACCCATAGTATTGCTTCATACCTGATTTCCACGGCAAGGTAAAGAATCCCGCCTGGAAGAACCGTGTTCCTTGCTCCCTTTTTGGTTGAGGGCTTCCAGGAACAATAAATTCATGAAATCAATAAATAGTTCCGAAATAGAGGCGGATAGGATTGCGTAAAGCCGCTCAGTGAGGCTTCCCGGTCGTCCCTTGTGAACACGAGGGCTAGCAGAACAATTAAAGGGAGAACGGAAAAATGAAGCCAGTATTATGGCTGAGGAAATCCGCAGGCGCCATCTTCGTCCTCATGTGTGGAATTGGCATTGCCTATGGCATGGATCACAGCAGGACGCCTCTTGTGCAAATCCGGGCATCCCCGGAGCGGGATGTCGTACCAAGTGATGTGAGCTTGAGGGTGTCCACGGATTCGGTCCCTGAAGTGGAAATGATTGCCTGGGATTGTGATGGAGATGGAAGGTTTGACGCAGAGGGGCCAAACCTCCATTCTCAGACCGTTACCTTCTCAAGTGCCGGACACTTTTCCCCTCGGGTAATTGTCACCAATAAACAGGGTCAAACCTTTGAAGCGTCGGCTGACGTGGTGGTAGAGAATCCGGAAGATCTCCAAGCTGCCCTCAATGCCAGGTGAAGGGGCATGCTGGCCGCCTTAGCGAAGAGGGATATTGAAGGGGCTGTCTCGTTTGTGGCTACCAGAAAGCGTGATGCCATGCGGCATGATTGGACCGTGCTTGCCAATCATTTAGGAGAGATCGCGAATCTTTTTTCCGTTCCCCTTCAACTGACAGATGGGCAAGGATTTCGAGTGGTGGCCAAATCAGCCGAACCACTGCCTATGGGGCAAATCCAATTTCCCTTAGAGGTGGAGTTTGTGTGGGAAGCAGATCATCAATGGTATATCAAAAATTTTTGAAATTTAAAAAAACCAATGCTATCCAGCGCCAGTCAAAACTTCAATAATTGATGGTTTCCGTTTGAAAGCGTTTGCCATTTATCATGCAGCTGTGCTTCTAAGTCCATTATTGGTACCGGGTTCCAATCTGTGTTTTCTGGTCGTAAGGGTGTTTTCCAACCAATCACTTTATAATTCCCATTATGCTGTGGTATTCAAAGCGAATGCTTGAGGGACAGGCATTCAAGCTATCTGCTTCTGATCTTTCCAAGAAATTCCAAAACACTCGCATGTCTCTGTCGGGAAGATAACAGTCATTCCGATTAGGGTCGACATGATAGAACCGTTAATTCAACGGTCTTGGCTTCACCTCACAGGCAGTCCGAGAAAATGACTTATTCCTAAGCTCAAGCTTTCCTTTCAAAGACCTATTAGGTTCGACTTTTTTAAATAATTGCTTCCCCTACAACGGGGTATAGGCCCTTTTCCCGTTACCTCATCATACTGCCCGAGCTTTCACTTTTAAAAAATTATCTTTTGAATAAACATTGGTCCTTAGCAAAGAAGGGAATACCTTCGATGACATGGAGTTGGACAAAAATTTTTCGGATACATACTAATTTCACATGGATTGTTATTGCGTTCCTATTATTTCTAAGCGTGCCTGGAAACGGAAATGCGGCTCAGGATTTTGTGGTGCTAGGGAATGAGGGAGTTTGGGTACGGCAGGGAAGTACAATTCTCAGCGGAGATGTTGGGGCAAATAAAGCGAGTATAGGTCCCTATCTGAACGGTGAGCAGGAAATGACTATCGGTCACGATGTTGTGGTTCAAAACAGTCATAGCCAGATAAAAGGGGATACCGTCAGATTGAAAAGTGGATCTCAGATAAAGAATATTATGGTCAATACGCTCTTAGGACCTGGACAGATTCTAGGGACCATGACGACACCCGTCAGGCTCCCACTCGTTTCCGAGATGCCGCCTGTCCCACCGGTTCATCCTGGATCGCAGGACCTCGATATCCCAGCAGGAGGAGTTCTTACCCTCCAGGCTGGACGCTATGGTCGGCTCAAAGCACGGCCTGGTGCCATCGTCACCCTTTCAGGTGGTCTTTACCACTTTCAAGAATGGGATATTCGTGAAGAGGCCCAAGTTCTTGCGATTAAGGCCGTCGAGATTCGCGTGAAAGGCCAAATCGATACTCGAAGGCATACGGTTGTCGGGCCGGCCCCTGGTGCAGGGACCCTGACTGCGGCCGATGTCCTCATCATTGGCACCGGCATTAATGGAACAACAGGTAGTATCGATGCCACCCCGCCAGCGGTGAAGTTTGGGGAAGGCAGTGAGGTGCGGGCGAAGGTCTATGCTCCCAATGGCCTTTTGTGGGTCAGAGCCGAAAGCAGGGCTACCGGCGCATTTTTGGGGAAATGGGTTCGCATGGGAAATCACTCCTTAATCACACTAGAAGGAGGTTTTGGGTTGGGCCAGGGAGGAAATACTCCACCAGTGGCTCAGGCAGGACCTGACCAGACCGTCCAGGTTGGAATGACTGTGCAGCTTGATGGGGCTGATTCAACCGATGTGGACGGGAATCTTCTGACGTACAGTTGGACAATACTCTCACAACCCGCCGGGAGTATCGCTTCGCTTTCTGATATCACGGGCATCATGCCTACTCTGGTGATAGACACTCCAGGAATCTACACACTTCAACTCATTGTGAATGATGGAACAGTCGATAGTGATCCCGATACGGTGACGATAACAACGATCAATTCGCCTCCGGTGGCCGGAGCAGGACCGGATCAATCCGTGTTCGTCACTCAATCGGTCCTCTTGAATGGAAACGGTTCCCATGATGCAGACGGGGACGCGCTGAGTTTTAATTGGTCCTTTGTGAGCATTCCTGGTGGAAGTGGGGCTACCCTCTCTAATCCAACGTCTTCTACGCCTGATTTCCTTGTTGATCTGGCAGGGACCTATCAGGTCCAACTGATTGTGAATGATGGGCAAGAAGACAGCCCACCAGACATGGTCCTGATCAATACCCAAAATTCCAAGCCGGTGGCTCATGCGGGTCAGGATCAGACGGTTCCGGTAGGAAGTACCGTGACCATAACGGGAAGTGGCTCACATGATGTGGATGGCAATTCGTTGATCTTTCAATGGGCACTCACTGCCATTCCGACAGGGAGCACTGCAAAACTTTCAAACTCGACTACTGTTCAACCGACATTTGCTGTGGATCTGGTCGGATTATATGTGGCTCAGTTGATCGTCAACGATGGGATGGACAATAGTGAACCCGTCACGGTGACGATTACTGCAGGCAACACTCCACCCGTGGCCGATGCCGGACAAGATCAAAGCGTGTCAGTCTTTTCATTAGTCACCCTCAATGGGAGTGGTTCCCATGATGTAGACGGCGATGCCTTAAGCTTCCAATGGTTGTTGGAGAGCCGGCCTCAAGGGAGTACCACGACTCTTTTAAATCCTACCTTCGCGCAGCCCACCTTCATTCCGGATATTCCTGGAATCTATGCCGTAACAGTCGTGGTCTCGGATGGAAAGGCTTCGAGCGATCCCGTTACAGTCGTCATCGTTGCCCATGCGCCCCCACCTCTCGGATTACCGGCCTTGCTGATTACCAGCCCTTCAGAGGGAAGTGTGGTGGGGGTGAGTCCTATAACGGTAACTGGATTTGTCAATGATCCCAATGCTTCCGTCACCGTCAATGGAATTTCCGCGACCGTCAGGGGTGGAGTGTTTCTCGCCGATGGCATTGTCTTACAGGAAGGCGCCAATACTCTGATTGTTAGGGGGGTGGATGGAGCAGGGCATACCAATATTGTGAATCTTGGTGTCACCCTTTCCGCTACACCGACAAATCTCACACCCATCTGGGGGCCAGTGGCATGGGTTAAACGCACCACGGCAGATGAAACTTTCAGTGCGGAATTTCCGAATTGCGAACCGGCGGCCCACTATCAATTAGTCATGATCAGTGGTACCTCGGGAGGTGCAAATCGAGTGACCCAGGGGACTGTCCTTTTGAATGGGACGGAAGTGATCGGGGCTCAAAATTTCACGACAGCCCACAGTCAGATGACCCAGCCCATCGTGGTGCAAGCACGGAATAATCTTGAGGTACGAGTGTCGGGTCCGCTCGGGGCACAAGTGCAAGCCTATATTGCTTGCACTACCAATTGTTTGGCTGTGACCATTGACGCTCCGCTGGCCAATGCTACGATTAATCAATCAACCATGTTGGTGAAAGGAAGCGTCATGACCAGTGGTTCAAGCCCGGTAGGGGTGGTTGTCAATGAACAAGCGGCCAAAGTCTTTGGTTCGACCTACGCGGTCGATCAAGTGCCTGTTCGTGAGGGAACTGGAACTCTCGGACCTACCACTGTCGTCGTGGTAGCCACTAATGCTTGCGGCCAGCGGGCCTCTTCCACCACGCAAGTCCACACCACGGAGGTGTTGACTAACAATGTGCAGTTGGGAGTGTCGCCTGATCGGAATGTGGCGCCTAGCCAAGTTACCCTTCGGGTCTCCATTGAGACCAACCAACCGGTTTCCAAGATTCAATGGGACTATCAAGGCGATGGCGCCATCGACGCCCAGGGGCCGGATCTCTTGGAGCAAACCGTCACCTTCACCCAGTCCGGACTGTATCTGCCAAAAGTCATCGTGATGGATACTATCGGTAACATATTTGAAGCCACGGGAGTGGTCCAAGTGGAGGATACTGCGGTATTGGAAACTCGGCTCAATGCCGAATGGTCAGGCATGATGGGGATGCTGGCTCAAGGTGACATCGAGGAGGCATTGTCGTTTATCGTGCTGAGTAAACGGGAAATTATGCGGCATGATTGGACTGTGCTCAAGGATCATTTGGATGAGCTGGCAGCTATTTTTGGAGTGCCACTGCATCTCACGGACGGACAAGGAACACGTGTCGTGGCCCAGGCTTCGGCACCCTTAGCATTTGGCCCCGTCCAATTTCCTCTTGAAGTGGAGTTCATTCTGGATACCGACGGCCAATGGCGGATCCGGAATTATTAATGGATGTCAGAAGAGTAGGTTATAGACAAAGGAAAAGCTTCATGCCAAGACTTTTTCCAGAGTATAAGCGATCCACCGTCTATGCCATGGTTGGATTGGTGTTTCATCTCGTTGTCGTCGTACTTCCTCTAATTTTTCTTGGATTTGGGGCAGAATGGGTCAATGGAGTTGGCTGGCTAACTCTATTATTCGATTTTCCTTTAACTTTATTAGAAGTGAACATTCAAACCCTGGAGCATTTGGTAGTTACTTCCACAATAGGATATGTATTGTATTACTCCTTGGGCGGTACAATTTTATACGCCCTAGGGGGATGGGTTATGGGCTATTTGACAGATGCTTTTTTAAGGTGACGTTTAAGGAAAAGTGAGGGTTTTTCTCCATGCTAATGAACTCTGCTACTGAAATAGAGTTCCCTCCTTGCCGTTTAGAATTGAAAGTATTTGCAGTAAGAAGGAGAAAGAAGTATGTATATTTGTTCCAGCTTTAAAGGCCTAGCTTCGCAATGCAAAGTTGGTACTTTTTGTTTTCATTTTCCCTATCTCTCGATTTTTTCTAAAAATCCATGGCTGTCAATATCATTTAATCCCACTACATTTTCCCTGTTGATCCTGATAGGGGTTCTTCTCCCCCTTACCAACGTATGGGCCTGGGAAGTCAACACCCATCGGGAACTCACAGAACAGGCAATCAACATAAAGGAAGCTGAGCTAAATGCCTACCTCATAAACAACCTAGGCCTGGAAGGTGGCTTGAATGCATCCGTTGAGGGAGGTAGTCCACGAGATTTGATGATCCAAGGGAGTGACAGGGAAGATAATGCCCCTAGGTACCTTAGACACTTTCACGAGCCTATTACAAATCGGGGACTACTAAATGGGACTTTTGATTCTTCCATCAACTGGAGTCTTCGTGCTGGGGGAGATCAAGAATGGTCTTGGAATGATGCACGAGAATATTACTTCAAAGCCCTGACGTCTGAAACGAAGGCTGACAGAGATATCTATTGGGGGAAGACCTTCCGCGCTTTGGGTCAAGTGATGCATTTACTGCAGGATTCGGCAAATCCCTCGCATGTGCGAGCCGACCTGCATCCCTTCGATGACGGCTTACATGACTATATGGAAAGTAGAAGTGTTGGGTCCTATATCGGTAGCGGCATTTTCAGTCCTGATCTTTCTATGTTGGAACAAGGTGGTGCCACTCGTCCTGAACCGTTATCGAACCTCTTTGATCGCAATATCTATTCCGGGTTCAACCCCCAGGCCACGCTAGGCGCTAATATAGGCGTTACCGAATATTCCAGCGCCAATTTTTTTAGTGATGACACAATTCCCGGCCAGGGAAGTATCTTCAATGCAGATATTAGATACCCTACAGTCATCGAATTGGTCCCGGCTCCTAACCCTTCCCCTTACCTTTCCCTCCCCCGACTTGGAAGCGCTGCATTTCCCGGCTCTCGGGCGGCCAAGCTCACCGGTAATCAAGCCGTGGCTAAATTTTTAATTACTAACGCCCAATTGGATTTGTTAGGCCAACTAGCCTTAGATGACGCAGTTTATGATGCCCAAGCGCAAAATCTTATCCCCCGCGCGGTGGGCTATTCAGCCGCTGTCCTCAATTATTTCTTCCGTGGGGAACTTATGGTTGTTGAGCAAACATACATAGTCCGGGCACAAAATCTGGGTGGACCATTTTGTAATCAGACCCCTGCGGATGATTTTGGTCTCCTGGATGTAAATGTTGCAATTCCTGTTGAATTGAACTTTGGAGGGACAGTCTATTTTCATTACGATGATTTAAATGAGAAAAGAATTCTTTTTGGCCGATATACCATTCCCGCGACCGACAACGAATTTTTTCAAGACTCAATCAATCCTGCGGAAATCCCCAACCCGGTTCGCTGGCATTTGGTTTTAGAGGGACAGGCAGGGCCTGGTGCCTTGGAAACTAAGGCAATTATTTCGAAAACCGGCCTTGCCGAGTGGCATTTTGCTTGTGTTCATTGAATATCCTGAAGTCATTGTTTTAGTTAAACATGATCGTTCTTTCCCAAAGACCAATAAGTGGTTTTTCTAGTTCTCGCCTCCCCCTCAATTTTGAAAATCTAAAAGAAGACCCCATTCATTTTCCGATGGATCAGCTTCGATTGCCGTCCAATGAAAGAGTTTGGCGCTTGCGCCAAGAAATGGGCGAATGGCTTAGGGCCGATAGCAATCCCAGAACAATTTCAAAATTGTCTGTGTTCGTGCTATAAGGCATCCACCACAACTCTTTCCTCTAACGAAGTGACGCCCAACTTTTTAGGGAGCGGGGTTGCTTGCTAGTGCGTTGCAAATTCACCTCGGTTTCTAATCATTTGACCATTATTATGAAAAGGCTCTATCTTGCTCAGAGTGTATTTGAAGGGAGCTCTATAGATCAGATGGGGATTTGCCGACGGCTTAGGCGAGGATTATTTTTGAACCGATTTCTTGGTCTTGTCATAATTTTTGGCATTTGGGGTCTGAGCCTTCTCGTGCCTCCCACACTCAGTGCGGCTGAAGATCCTGAGGAAGACCCTCGGTTGCCGTTGGCGATGGAGGTGTTTTTAAAGAAGCCCGGTAAACAGCTGTATGAACTGCATGTTCATTTAACCAATATCAGTGATGAACCGGTTAGCGTCGATGTTCGGGATTTGCCCTGGAATCCGACGGATGGTTCTACCTGGCTCTCGGTCACCCGTTTGAATGCGCAGAAGAGTCCTATCAAGCAGAATCTTCCTATTGGGAGGTTTGGATCACAAATGGTTCCGCTTGTGCCGGGCGAATCGATTCAGAATAGGGTGGCTTTAAACCCCCGGATTCCTTCCTTGTTAGAGGATATTGAGCAAGCCGGGGTGCAATTGCAGTGGGACTGTCCTCCGTCTGACTTGAAGTTTGTGTGCAAACCTGGTTCACCCAATAGCCTTACCATTCCAAAGGGCGATCCCGGCCAACCGGATGTGTATGCCATTGACCACCAAGCCTGTCTGGCTCTGGAAAGTCGTATTGGCCTGATCGATATTCCTCAAGGGCATGATGTGCTGTTTCTCCTCGCCTCTGAATCGCTCATGACGGATCTGGAGGGAATGACCTCGTTGCTTCTTGAGGTGGATGACTATGTTCACCGCTGTCATCCAGGTTGGACGAACAGTTGGGCTGTGAGCTTTGTGACCGATAAGAAGTTCGCGGGATTCCTAAGTGAGGGGGAGAATCGGCGTTATTTTGCAGAAGGCCTCTGGCAAGAGGCGAATATCGGGCAGTACTCCAGTCAGATCCGCACGTTATTCCGTTTTCAGTGGATTAAGAAACGCGCGGATACCGTCTACCTTTCTCTTTTTCCCTTCCAACAACCGAACGATACCTAAAGAGTACGCAAGAATTCGATCCTTCTGCCGGAAGCTCGATAGCTGATTCACTTTGGGCTTTCCTCAGGGCGGGAGCTTTGACTCCCTGGTTGGACGCGGCGCTCAGGACGAATGGGTGAAAGGCCGTTGAATTGCCTTTGTCAGATTTACTCTTCTTCGCTGAATTCCATAAAGCCTACACCTTCGAGGAGCTGTTGAAGCCTCTCCTGGTCTTTAGGGAGGGTGACATTGGTTCGGTGGAATTCCCGGCGGACGGGGTAGTTTTTGCGAAGTTCGTCAAAGCGACGAGGCCGCTCTTTCTGAGGCATCGCAAGCAGTTGTTGCATGCGATGATAATCGGCTTCCAGATCATAGATCTTTGCGACCATTTCCTGAACCAACTCTTCATCAGATTGCTCGTGGTAGTCGATTGTTAAAGACGGGACGGTTGGTGGGGGCAGCACCTGGATGGGATTCCATGCGGGGGATATGCCCAGATGTTTGCACAAGGCTTCATAGATCATAAAGGTGCCGTTGGCTTTGCCATCGAGGGAGTGGCCGGCAATATGGGGTGTGCCAATCGTGACCGCTTGAAAGAGGTCCCAGTTAATGCCGGGTTCGTTTTCCCACACATCGATGATGGTGGGCCCGACACGATTTTCTGTGATGGCGTTCAGCAGTGCCTGTGTCTCCACGACTTCCCCACGGGCGGCGTTGATGAAGATCGCTGATGGATTCAGCCATTTGAGTGTCTGCTCATTGAGCATGTGATAGGTCGGGTAGGGGCCGTGAGTGGTCAATGGCGTATGGAGCGTTACCACGTCACAACTGAGAGTTTCGGCTAACGAACGGTGCTCGACATGGCCGGAGTCTGCCAGGGGAGGATCATGGAGGACCGGGAGCATCCCAAGCGCCTCCACTTTATGCTTGACCAGTTTGCCGATGTTTCCGACGCCGATAATGCCAATGGTTTTCCCTTTGAGCGAAAAACCCTGTTGCTTTCCCAGGAACAATAAGGAGGCCAGGACATATTCCGCCACCGAATTGGCATTCGATCCGGCCGCTGATGTAAAGCCGATGTTCCGGGCTTTGAGGTAGGCTTCATCGATGTGGTCCACTCCTGCCGAGGCCGATCCCACAAATTCGATAGGAGTCCCTTTCAGTAATACGTCATCCACCCTCGTGATAGATCGAATAAGCAAAACATTCGTATCTTGCAAGTCGCTGGAGGTGATGGATCGCCCGGGCAGGACCGTCAGGTTTCCCAAGCTGGCAAACGCCTCATTGATATAGGGGATATTTTCCCCGGCTACCATGTTGATCGATTTTTTCATGTCTTGTGCCTTTCAGACGATGTTTTTTTAAAGCTGCAGCCTATCGCAACGTGCTGGTTGGCGCTAGCCTTGCTTAGCTTAATTGTTAAACGGACCCACCCGATGCTAGGGCAGGCAAGGAGCATGAAGGAGAGGGGGAAGGGGCGAGTCTTTTTTCTGAGGAGACGAGTTGAAAATAATGGGGCCTGACTTATTCACTCAGGCCCCACTCGGAATATTGTTTGAGCCAAGTGGATGCGTTGAGAACACGCTATCAAGATAATTGCCGATTGATCAATTTATTTCTAATCTAGAGAACATTCCTCAAAAGTCTTTCCCTGACATAATCCGGCCAGGTCTTTAGATTTAGGAAGCATCAATGGCCTGAATGCTTGTTGGCTGTCTCCCCATGCTGGTCGCTGAGGATGTCCTGGGTTTCATGAGTCGCTTGGACATCATAGACCGCTCCTTCTTTTTCCAGGACCTCGGTGCCAAACCGATAATTCGAGAACATCGTATTATGGGCCATGCGCCGGTCGATCGGATTCTGGAATTCCATCCTGGTTTTCAATGTTTCGTTGGCTAAGACCACCACTTCCATTTTGATAAATCCTCCCATGCCCGGGTGCCAGGCCAAGAGCGAGTAGACTCCTTCGGGGACATCAGGGAGTGTGAAATTTCCTTCCGCATCGGTAATGGCGTAATACGGGTTGTCTACCGCGACTCCCCAGCTTTGCATGTAGGTGTGAAATCCGCATTCCAAGTATAAGATTCTGCGGCCCTGGGAGAACTCAACCGTGTCGAGCATCGCCTCTCCAGGGTTGTGTTGATGGTCCTTGATTCGGTTCTTGGGATGGAACGGATTGAGCCGGAGTGGGCGATGAAGCATGACTTTTGAGCCGAATGGTGCCGTTTCATAAATTTGCACATCATGAATAATGGGATCCATGTTGACGATGTGGAGCGGTTGTTCGTTTTGTACAACCGAGACCCAGGGCGTAAAGAGACAGTCCTCCACCGTGACTTTGGCTGCCCCTGTTTGGGGAAAGGGTTTGCCTTGAGAAATTCCCTCCAAAAAGACGACCGTATTCTGGAGACCACCGTCCGGCGCCACTTGAAATTCATCCACGAGACGCCATCCTGTTCCTGTCGAAATACGCCCGCAAAAGTCCGTATCGGGATTGGTAACCAGACTGTACGCCAATGCCGGGGGTTCTTTCCCTGCCAAGGTCACCTTTCCGGTAATGGTGCCTCCATTGGAGACCGTGATTTCCTCATAACTAAACGCCGGAGTAATGAGGACGATGTTGAGACCTAACGTGAGGAAATACGAGATGAATTTCATGGAACGATCCTTTGGTCAATTAGTCCATACGGGTGAAGGCCTCAAGCCTATTGATACATTGATCTTAAGAAATACCTTAAGAACATTTCTAGCCCCCTGGAAAGAAGAAGCACGGTAGTGAGGAGAATATGCTGGTTTCATGCCATAGGTTGGTGCATGCAAGGGTTCCCCGAGTCCGTTCGGTTCACAATTGTGAAAAAGGAAAGAAGAAAGGGGTCCGGTTAGCCGCCATCTGAGGTTGTCAGGGCAGATTGCGGCTTGTTTGGTGTATTGCGGTTATGACGGACTGAGCGATGTATCTGGAAGGTTGGATGTCAACGATGTTTCCATCACATCTTCGTATGGCCTGTGCTTAAACCTCTGTCATGTCCTAATCACGTCAGAGCAACAGTCTCCTGGAAATTCGTCTTTCCAATACATGAAGGCCGAAGCCTTCAGCCTGTTTGGTTCCGCACATTTTTGTCTCTGAGTGCTTCGACGGAAAGTTAGAAAAATCAACGGATTAAGGTTTCTTCTGACTCTGGCCTTTCAATTGCTTACCTTTCCATTAATCATCCGACATGTAATATTATTCATTGGCTCCTC
>JBGSSO010000155.1:0-5688 GCA_041737015.1 Nitrospirales bacterium | reverse complement strand
GCTGATTGTACTGAGCAAAAATCTTGGAAGCCCAAGATCAAGGTGAAATGGATACCGTTCAGAGCAGGATGGAATAAAGGGGAAGGAAATCGTTGTTTGACCAAACTGCCTATGACATGAAGTCGTGCGGCAGTGGAATTTTAAAAAAAATCGGCTGGGTCAGTCATTTTCCTGGAGGGAGCCTATAAAAAACTCCCGACCCCTTTTAGCCGGCATGGAGGTGTAATCTGACCGAATCGGATCTACCCCAAAAAGGCTAAAAGGACAAGTGGCGCGAGAATCAATCCCAATGCCCACTTCAGGCAAAGATTTTCCTCTTCGAGTTCGACAAGCCGTTCCGATAATTGCCCGGTCGCCGGAAGCACCTCAATGTGTAATTGAGCTGCTGGTGCAGGACCCTCATGGGAGTTCTTGGATTTCCGTTGAGGCCCGTCATCCCGTGAAACGGGATGACGCCGTGTCGCCTCTTTTTTGTCATGATGAACACGACCTGGCACAGAATGCTGACCGGCAGGCGTGATTCCGTTTTCCTGTGTTCCCTCTTCTTGAAACGCTGATTGTTCTGGACCTGTATGTTGATCAGATAACGCAGACCCCAATGGATTCGGAATGATCTCATCCAGTGGATTTGTCCCGATGGTGCTTCGTTTGGTCATAAACCACGTCTCCTTTGCAAAACAGAGAAAATGCTTATCCCTATATTCCTCATCGGTTTTCCTGTCTTTTCACTTCTTTTGCCAAAGCCCGATAGTCTTTTGCACCATTCCCCTGGGAATCATACAGTGTTACGGGTTTCCCGAATGATGGACATTCCGCCAACCGAATACTTTCCCTCACCACGACCTGAAAAACCTGCTTGCCAAAACGCTCCCGGAGTTGGGCAACCACTTCCAAGGCATGCCGCGTGCGAGCATCGACCCGACAGGCCAGAATCCCGGAAATCGCTAAATCCGAGTTCAATCTGACACGGATAGTCTCCACCGTTTGAAGCAGATGAGCCAATCCGCGCAAGGCCATCACATGGGCCTCGACGGGAATTAAAATTTCTCTGGCTGCTACCAACGCATTGATGGTCACAATGCCAAGCGTGGGCGAGCAATCAAGAAGAATATAATCCCATTGATCAGACAGGAGAGCGAGATGACGGTTCAGGATCATCTCTGCCCCGACTTCTCCGGCCAACGCCTTATCCACCCCCACCAGCCAGGCGGAAGAAGGGATCATCTCAACCAAGGGAACACAGGTCTGATGTATGAGATCCTTGAGATTTCTGGATTCCGTAAAGGCCTCGAAGAGCCCCTTTCCCTCTTCGGTAATCCCATACCAGTTGGAGGCTGAGGCCTGGGGATCGAGATCCACCAACAGCACTCGACGCTTGAGTTCGCCCAGTGTTGCGGCAAGATTCACGGCCGTTGTCGTTTTACCGCTCCCACCTTTCTGGTTCGTAATAGCGATTATGCGAGTCATGGTTTGAGAAAGGGAATCCCCCTGGTTATTGGCTCAAGAAACGACCAGTGAAATGAAAAAAAACATGGAAGAGTTTCAGCAAAGCCCGCTAAAAAGTCAAGGAGAATTGAACGTCCGTCACCCCATCTTACTCAGCTAATGGTTTGTCCGACCGCACTTTCAAGGAGAAGGATATCACGTTGATAATGGTAGAGAGCATCAAGGTATGCCTCTTGAATATCGTTTCTAGTCTGGTGGGCATCAAGGAAGGACAGAATCGCCGTGTTCCCAGATTCGTAAGATTTCTTCACGGTATCGAACAGGGACTGAGCGGCACTCAACGCCTTGGCTTGGTAGGCTTCCACTAACCGACGACTTTGGACCAGATGACGATGCGCCAAATCGACTTGAGCATGCGCCTCATTGAGAGACTGGCGTAAGTCCGCCTCAGCTATTTGAACGACAGTGGCGGCTTCCTGTATGCCGCCCTGATTTCTGTCGAATACGGGAAGGGGCATGCCCACGTTGAAGGTCCATTGCTGTTGGTTGTCAGGCCCTTTGGCTCCCTGGACCATGAACCCGAGATCCACCGTCACATCCGGGTACCGAATAGCGACAGCGAGTTTCAATTCGGAGCGACGCTTCGCGTACAAAAGACGCTTGGCCCGAACGTCCGGTCGCGTCTCTTCAACCCGTGTTTTCAATGCATGGATATCAGGGGCGATCGGCTGGAACGTGAGGTCCGTCGTGAGTTCCAATTCGGTTTCCGGAGGGAGGGATAAGAGCAAAAGGAGGTCGGCTGTGTCGGAATCGATTTGCTGAATATCACGGATCAACCCAGATTGTGCATCCACCATTTGAATTTTGAGCCGGATAAGGTCTTTGTCGTTGCCGATCCTTTGTGACTCATCCGTCATTTTTTTCACCACACTATAGAGGTGATCGCGAGTCTCTTTATCGAAAGCCAGATGGCGGCGCGCGACCTGAACGCGATAATACGCATCCTTCACGGCGAAAGTGAGCTGTCGAAGGGAGTCTTCAAACCCGGCTTCGGCTGATTGTGTGCCGAACTCCGCACTTTCAATACGGAACCCGCGCTTGCCGGCCA
The DNA here is from genome assembly GCA_041737015.1 of Nitrospirales bacterium. Lineage (GTDB taxonomy): Bacteria > Nitrospirota > Nitrospiria > Nitrospirales > UBA8639 > Nitrospira_E. The sequence continues at coordinate 3,134 of JBGSSO010000155.1, read as the reverse complement.
CGACAAAGAGTTGACTCAGGACGGAGCTAATCGCTCCACAGTCGGAGAGTTGGCAATTTTGTGTGTAGGAACTCAGGGTATTGATGGAGAGTTCGGGGTTCGGGAGGAGGCCGGCTGTGATTCGTTTAGCCTTTGCGGTATCAATGCCATATTTGATTGTAAGGAGATCCAGATTTTGACGGAGAAACAAGGCAATGGCATCATCCAGACTCAGACGCTGGACCACGGACTTTTCTCTTGCAGGCCTGTCTTCCTGTTCTCCCGCCTTCGCGCTGCCGACGCTTCCCAATACTAGGAAGCTCAGAAAGCCCATGATGATGCATGCCTTCACAAATAATCGAAACACCGGCATGGGCCTTGCGTGATTGCGAAAGCGTGAAAAAGGGCAAACGGAATATTGGGAATAAATCATAAACCGGGATCTTTAGCTCATTGGCTGACCGGCGGCACTCTCGAGAAGCAGAATATCGCGTTGATATTCGTAGAGTGCGTTGATGTATGCCTTGTCAATTTCTATTTTTGTCCGAAAGGCATCAAGCAGGTGCAGGATCGTGGTCTTTCCCGAATGGAAGTCATCCTCCACCCTATTGAACAGAGCCTGGGTGGCCTCGAAGGCACCCGTGCGGTACGTCTCGACTAGCCGACGACTTTGGCCTAAATGCCGATAGACCGTGTTTATTTGGTGATGAACTTCATTGAGGGTCTTGCGCAGGTCGGCTTCTGCAATATGTACTTTGGTGGCTGCTTCCTTGATGCCTCCCTGATTTCTGTCGAACACGGGAATAGGCATGCCCAAATTGATGGTCCATTGTTGCTGGTTGTCAGGCCCTTGAGGTCCCTGGACATTGTACCCGAGGTCCACAGTCACGTCCGGATACTGATTGGCTATCGCGAGCTTCGATTCTGAGCGGCGCTTGGCCAACAGCAGACGCTTACCGCGAAGATCGGGTCTGGCATCTTCCACGCGCTTCTTCATGGCCACAATATCAGGGGTGATCGGCTGGAACGTCAGGTCCGTCGTCAGTTCTAATTCAGTTTCCGGGGGAAGGGTTAAGAGCAGGAGGAGATCGGATCTGTCCGAATCAATCTGTTGAAAATCCTGGATGATATCGCCTTGTGTTTTAACCGCTCGAATTTGAAGTCGGATTAAATCCTCTGGATTTTGTAACTTTGTCGATGCACCACCTAGTTTCTCGATAGCACCAATGATCCGGTTAGACCTCTGTTCATCGTCCGCCAGAAGGCGACGCCCCACTTGAACCCGATAGTAGGCATCTTTCACGGCAAAACTGAGTTGTCGAAGCGTGTCTTCAAACCCGGCTTCGGCTGATTGCGTCCCGAACTCCGCACTTTCAACACGGAACCCGCGTTTGCCGGCGACCAGAAAAAGTTGGCTAATCACGGGCATAATGCCTCCGCACTTACTCAGGTTACAATCCTGGGTGTAGGCGCTGAGGGTATTGATGGAGAGTTCGGGATTTGGGAACAGGCCGGCTGTGATCTTTTGGGCTTTTGCGGCATCAATGCCATATTTGGTTTTAATTAGATCCAGATTTTGACGGAGAAACATGGCAATGGCATCATCCAAACTCAGACGCAGCACCGTGGGGTCCTGCTTCTCCAAGCTCCCTTCCGCTGTTGCAGCGACCGCTGCACTCAGACCCAAGAACCCCGGGATCATCATCACGATCGTCAGGAACCATGTCCCCACACACCATGTCCATCCCCAAATGCCTCTCACTGGATAGGGGTATTGTGTAGCCAATCTTCTGGCCATGCGTTTTCTCCTTCCTGACAACTCACTGAGCAAATAGGTACCCTCTGTGTACCTGCTCCCCGCCTTGGCCTGGCACATAAGAAGCGCTTCGGCGCATAAACGCGAGGACGAGCTTCACGGGCAGACTAAATAAGACTGTCTTGCTGGTCTAACCCAATATACCCATGGATACATGGCGCCAGCATAGCTCAAGTATTCAGTCCGTAGCCATATGCCTTAGCCTCAAGATTCCTTTTTTTACTTCCAAAATTTTACGTCGACCACTGCCATTTTTGGCAGTAACTCCCAGATTAAAACGTTTGTAATTTAGGGGGTTGTTAGCGACGTACATTGAACAAAATGAACCATATGTTCTCTGAATTTCCTTATTTGGGATGTTTCCCTAAAATTGCTAAGCTAGTATTCTTCTTAACTGTACAACGTACTAAGTTTCCTTACACATAAAGGAGGAATAAATTCATGAAGATGAATGTTCATCGCACAACCCTGATGTTGGTCATCTTTCTTTTCCTCTTACAAGGATGCGCTGCCACGCAACAACGACGCGACGTGGTCAAAACCGGTTTTCTGAGTGCGAGTGAACAATCCATGCTCACAGAAGGGAAGGGTGACCACGAGGCCCTGCTTCGCTACATCAACCCAGATGCGGACTGGCGTTCCTACGACAGGATAATTCTTGGTTCCGTGACGGTCTGGAAAGACAAAGAAACGAAAGATGTGTCTCCCGAGGATCTTCAGATGCTGACCGATTTTGCCTATAGCCACCTCCATGAGGCATTGACCAAAGACTATGCCATTGTGGGCCTACCCGGACCTGGGGTCATGCGTGCAACCTTTGCCATTACCGAAGCGGAGGCTTCAAATCCGGGGGCGGATGTGGTGACGTCGATTATTCCTCAAACCAGAATCCTGACCGGCGTCAAAGGCCTTGTCGTGGGAGGCAAGCCCGGCTTTGTGGGAACGGCCGGCATGGAGGTCAAGATTACTGACGCCCAAACCGGAAAGATTCTGGCGATGGCCGTCGACCGGCGCGGAGGGACCAAAGATCTCAGCGGAATGACCAACGAATGGAATGATGTGGAGAAAGCTTACATTTATTGGGCGGCCGCTTCTCGCTATCGGTTGTGCATGCTTCGCGGTGAATCGAATTGTGTAAAACCTGAAGCATAGAAGATACCGACATACCGACCGAGTCGAAGTTGGGCGGGACCTTGCGAGGAGCTGGAAAAACTAGTGTTGTTCGTCTTGGGTGCAGAGTGTCTTCAGGTCGATAAGTTTGTGCAACGCTCGGACTTTCCTACTTATATTGATTTCAAAGTAAGAAGCACATGCGGTTGCCAGGCACCGTCAGAAACAA
>JBGSSO010000143.1:0-2551 GCA_041737015.1 Nitrospirales bacterium | reverse complement strand
AGGTGTTCCCAACCTTACTCCCCAATCGGATACTGAGGCAGGACTTTCCGGACACAATCATATTCAGATTTGCGGAGGAGCTGAGGGGGTCGCCCGTCCACATGTCGACTCCGCCAGAATTTGCGATTACGCCGCCGTCCTCTACCTTCATCCAAGCCCACCCACATCACATTGCGGCACATCGTTTTACCGTTTGCATCTTCCCGGCAAACCACCAGACGGTAACTATTGTCCAAAAGACTATGAAAGTCTCAGCGAAGTGCCTGGGGTATCACAGGAAATGGATCCTACCATGTTCAAAGAAATCCTAGAGGCCCCGTATGTCTTCAACCGCCTGGTCGCCTATAAATCTGATCTCATCCATTCTGCCACCGGGTATTTTGGCTGGGACCATACGTTAGCTTCAAAACGAATGGCTGTAGTGTTTTTTTGGAAAGCCGGATCTTAACAATTCTCGAACGCAGAGAATGAGTTATCCGTTCGTTCATGAATGGCTTTTTGAATGTACCAAGCTCATTCGAATTGAGATTAGGTCTTGGCAGGTTTCTTTTTTGGCTTATTGAGACTGACGCCTACGTGAGGATTGCTTCCTCGATCCAGCATTTCACCTGCGGTTTTTCTGATGGTTGGAGTCAGGGTGCCTCCGCCCAACATGCGAGCGATTTCGGTTTCCCGATGAACTCCAGTGACTTCGTGTACTTTTGTTAGCGTTCGGTCATCTAGCGTTGTTTTCTCAACCACAAACTGTGCATGAGCCTGAGAGGCAATCTGCGGGAGATGGGTGATACAACACACTTGATGAAATTGAGCCAACTGACGCAAACGACTTCCCATGACAATTCCCGCTTCTCCACCTATCCCACTGTCAATTTCATCGAAAATGACAACGGGCGTCTGATCATTTTCCGCAAATACCGTTTTTAAGGCCAACATGATTCTGGACAATTCTCCACCCGATGCAATTCGGCCCAATGGCATCAGCGGTTCTCCCGGATTGGGAGCCAGTAGCATCTCAACACGATCCATTCCTGCCAACCCAAATCGATTGTCTCCGTTGGCCATCTCAATATTAACCTGCACCTCCATTGTCGACATTTTAAGAGCTGCTAATTCCTGCTTGATCTCCTCAACCAAATCCTTGGCAACTGTTTTCCGCCGGGCCGACAAGTCTTCCGCCAAGGCCTTCATCGATTCATATCGACTGGTCACTTCTGCCCCGAGATACCTCACCTGCTCTTCCCCATTTTGGAGAAGCGCTAAGTCTTGCTCCAACTCTTTAGTAAGCTCCACTAAATCTTCGATCGGCTTTCCATATTTCTTTTTAAGCCGCTGAAGACCGGCCAACCGACTATCAATCAGATCCATTCTTTCAGGGTCATACTCTATCCGAGTCCGGTAATCCCGAAGGTTATCGGTCACTTCCCGCAAGGCCACGGTCGCTCCTTCCAACAACGGGACCCATGATTCGCCTTGCGCATCTATTGTTGCAAGTTCTTGTACCCACTCGGTCACTTCACCCAGATGATCCAGAACGGATCGTTCTCCTTCATGTAACGCCGTAAAAACTTGATTCGATAATTCTCCTAATCGACCGCTATGTTTCAACCGATGATATTCCTGGCTGAGAGACTCCTCCTCTCCAGACTGCAACTGCATCTTGACCAGCTCGTCATATTGATATTGAAGGATATCCTGCCTATTGGTTTGATCCCGTAGCTTGACCACGTATTCATCCAAAGCCGCTTTTTTCTCGACCCATTCTCGGTGCATCTCCTGATAGCATCCAACGACATCCTCAAGATTCCCAAACGCATCCAGCAATTTGAGTTGGGTCTTAGGAGAGAGCAATGATTGCTGGTCATGTTGGCCATGGATATCTACTAACTGTGGACCGATGTCTTGAATCGTTTGAAGAGGGGCAAGTTGCCCATTGAGGAAATTGCGGTTCCTTCCGGACCGCGATAACATCCGACGAACGATAATGTCCTGTTGGTCGGGTAAGAGGTATCCCTCCCCTTGTAACCTGATTGAAAGAGGATGAGTCGGCGGGATGACAAAACAGGCTTCTAACAGAGCTTCGTCAGCGCCAAACCGAATATGCTCGGCAGAGGCTCGGCCCCCGGTGATTAACACCAGAGCATCAATGAGAAGAGATTTTCCAGCCCCGGTCTCCCCCGTCAAAACAAGAAACCCAGGGGGAAATTCCAGATGGAGTTGGTCGATGAGGGCAAAGTTGGAAATACGCAGCTCGGTCAGCATAACACCGAGTCACCGGTCCCGCTGCTCAGGCAGGGGAAGAGGATTGAGCCAGGAGCGAGTCAATGACTTGTTTGAATTGTTGCTTCGGTCTCGCACCAACAATTTTTTCGACAACTTGGCCACCCTTGAAGAAGAGAATACTTGGGATACTCATGATTTGATATTTCCCCGCGACTTCTGGAGCATCATCGGTGTTGAGCTTCATGACTTTGAGTTTGCCTTGATATTCCTGTGCAAGCTCATCGACGATTGGGGCCACCATTTGACAGGGTCCACACCAGACTGCCCAGAA
>JBGSSO010000135.1:0-20926 GCA_041737015.1 Nitrospirales bacterium | reverse complement strand
ACGAAATAATGCGGCCAGATTTTCTGGCTTTCATCCCTGGGGCAACAGCTTTCGCGAGATAGAAGATCGGGTGAAGATTATTGTTGAACATCTCCGACCAGCCATCGGAAGTCTCTTCAAAGAGCGGGACTCGATGGTAGGGTCCGGCCCCGTTGATCAGGGCATCAAGCCGTCCCCATGTTTGCTCCACTTGCTGAACAAGCTGAACGGCAGCAATGGAATCTGACACATCGCACTGAATGGCCAACGCCTTGCCGCCTTTCTTTTCAATGGTCCGCACGACTTCCTGAGCCTCCAACTGACTGGTGCGATAGCAAATCGCCACCGTCCAATCATTGGCGGCTAAGTCCAGGGCGATACCACGCCCAATTCCTCTTGCTCCACCAGTAATCAACGCCACCCGCTCATTCATGGCATTCCGCCCCTGTCCTTCTCATGAACACACACCTGTCGCACAAGAATCATTCCCCCAATTAATCACGGTTGGTCAATCGTGCTGCTAATTCTTGCAACACGTTTTTCGTACGAGAAGAAAATGTCTGATTCTGGCGGTCCTTGGCCTCCCGGATAAACAGTTGAAGATCCTCAACCGTATCAAGATCTCGTAGCGTCGGTAAGACCTTCAGCGATAAACCCAACTCCTGAACCTTCTGCTTGGTATGTGCATACACCTGATCAGTGGACCACGGTATATTCTCAAACAGGTCCGGAACAGCTGAACGCAGCCCGATTAAATAATATCCCCCATCCACTGTGGGGCCCAGGACCACATCATGATCCTCCAAGCCCTTCACGGCTGATTCCAGCAGTGGTCCATGGATCCCGGGAATGTCGGTACCAATAACCACAGCCGAACGATAGGGTGCTCCGAGCGCCTGTTTAAATACCCCGGCCATACGGGCTCCCAGGTCCTCCCCCTGTTGATCCCAGACAGGGATTTTGAATCGAGCCTCCATGGCCCGAAAGAAGGGATGATGGGGAGATGGCGTTCCGGCCAGGATGCGATCGTATTTTTTGAGAGATTGACATCGCTCCAGGATATCTAAGACGAGACTTCCGTGAAGACTGGCTGCCTCATCAGGCGTGAGAGGAGGGCACAGGCGTGTTTTGACTTGTCCGGCAACCGGTGCCTTCGCAAAGACAATAATCGCCGACGTCGCAGGCGGGAGAGTTCGACGTCCTTTTCCCTGGCCCTGGTGTGATGAGCGTGATCGACGTAGAGCTGGATCGTTACCGGACGGTGTCATAATACTGCTGAAGACGACGAGGATCCCATCCTAGCCAATACCACGCGCGGAGTATCCACATGCGCACGATCGTGCGGAGAGGGCCGTGCTGTTCCCACCGTCGAAACGAGGTGACGACCTTCGCTCGCAGAGACGCGATCATGCCAACTCGCTTCAACCGGCGGCTGAATTCAATATCTTCCATCAGAGGAATATTCGCAAAGCCTCCCAACTCTTCAAACACTGAACGTCGCACAAACATGGTTTGATCGCCGGTGGAAATCCCCGACCAGCGTGAGCGCAGATTCATGAGCCGGCTCACCATCCATGCATAACCGGTGTCCTGTGGGAAACGTACATCAAACCGGCCACCAACACACCCGGGATCGTCCATGGCCTGTGCCACCAGTTGTCTGGCATTGTGCGGCAATTGGGTGTCCGCATGCAAAAACATCAGAATGTCAGATTTGGCCAGAGCTGCCCCGGCATTCATTTGGGAAGCCCGTCCACGTGGCCCGTTGATAATTCGAGTGTGGACATCAGGTGCTGATTGACAGATCGTCCTTGCCACATCCGTCGTTTGATCCCAACTGCCGCCATCCACAATTATCAGCTCCTCAAATCCGAATGATGACAGCAATTCAGGCAACAGCACAGCCAAAGCCTTCTGTTCATTCAAGACCGGAATGATCAGGGCGATGTTCATGGAGAACCTAATTGCCGGCACACACAGGAAAGATAAAAAACAAGATTGTACGTCTACGAGTCGGCGGGTTTCTTGGGATTTTTGAACATAAAAAATACGACGACCCCGATCGTGCCCCAGTAAATCAGATATTTATGCCAAAATAAGACTTCCCCAAAATGCATAAATGCCATCGCACAAAGCAGAGACAACGCCATCACCGTATAACGGACGGTGAGATTGTCAACGGAGGAATAGGCCCACATCGCCATCCCTGAAAAATAAATAATCATGGGGAAGATGCTAATTTCCGCACCGGTACTGGCGGACAGAAAAACCTGCAAAAACCCGATAAAGACCATAGCGGATCCCACCATTCGCATGGCCACCTGCATCTGAAGATTTTCTTGATCCTCTTGATCCTCCTCTATGACTGGCGGACGGGGAGGCACTGGCTTGGGAACAACAGGTTCAGTCGACTGGGGTGGATCGGTTTCTGTACTCATAGTTACCACTTAAAATGTTTGCTGAGTGTGAGCCCCTGCTGGTAATAGGAAGACCCTAAAGCCGATCCATATAACTGCGTGGGAATATCGCGCATCTTTTCGTAGACGACTTTAAAAATTGTCTGCCCGTCATGAATACGGAACGGCACATCGTGTGGGCGAACCTCCAAGACCACCTGGGTGCCTTTCCGGCTTGGGTTGGCATAGCCAAACCCAGGATCGAAGAACCCGGCATAATGCGTTCGTAATTCCCCGCAGGCGGCTTCATACGCCACCATTTCCGAAGAATAGCCAGGCGGAACCTGGATACGTTCCTTCGAGGCCAGGATATAAAATTCTTCCGGCTCCAAGAGCATTGTGGCCGTGGCATTGCGTTTGAGCGGTTCCCAAAAATCAGTGGCGGCATAGTGGCCCACCAGACTGAGATCAATGACATGGCTGTTCTTTTTTGCCCGGTATCCCACAATCGCCTCGGAATGGTCACTGGATCCTTTCAAATCGACACTTAAAAACAGCCCGTTATTCACCCGGAGTTCCTTGGCGGATAAGGGCAGATCCGTTTTCCCCGAATCTCCATTATGAAACAGCAAGGGAGTCTTGCGATGAACGGTCCGCAAACCTGAATCCGAGACCATGGGTTTGCCGGACATTAATCGCAATTGGTTGAGAGCCAATCCCGCCTGCACTCGTATCGTAAACGACCGCGGCACGATTTCCAAAAATAACGGGCCTTCATACCCCGAGCGTATTTCATCAAATCCCACATGGAGATCCGTCACCACGCGGGTAAAAATATCCAACCTTCCCGTGGAACTTTTTGGGTTGGTTCGACCGCGGATATCTTTGGGGAGCTTTACTCTCTCCATCAAGGGGACGAGGTAGACATGGCCTTTTTCCAGAATCGCGCCATTGGTCAGATCCATATCGTACATCACCATATCGGACCGGTAGAGGTCCTCAATTGTAAACTGGGATTGCTGATCCGATGGCTCTGGCAGAAAACTGCTCAGGAGACGGTAGGCCTTCGTTCCCAGCCGTAAATCGAGACTGGCCGGTTGAATTTGCTTGGAGGTGATGGCCACATCGGCCCGGATCACCTGCTGACGAACCAGCGCACGAAGATGCTGAAAGGACAGAATGCCCGTTTTCTTGGAATCGACCATCAATAATCATCCATGGCGCCGGCACCGCACATATCCTGGGATGCAGGGGCGCCTACCATGGGCAGTTCACGCCCGTTTCCCGAAGTCGGCTGAGGATAATGGTAGGTTTTATTTTCGTAATTTTTTAAGACTGCCCCGTTCTCATCTAAATTCAATAAATAATCGTTGGGCAACAGAGGAATCTTTCCGCCACCGCCAGGCGCATCAATGACAAAGTGGGGAACGGCCATGCCACTCGTATGCCCCTGAAGGGATTGAATAATTTTCAACCCCGTTTCTACCGGGGTCCGGAAATGATTCGTCCCCTTGGTGAGATCAGCTTGATAGAGGTAATAGGGTTTCACTCTGGCCAACAACAGTTGATGCATCAGGCGTTTCATGATTTCAGGGTCATCATTGACCCCTTTCAGCAAAACGGTTTGGGCTCCCAAGGGCACCCCGGCATCCGCCAATCGGCCACAAGCCTCCTTGACCTCCGGCGTCAACTCATCCGGATGGTTGAAATGCAAATTCATATATATGGGATGGAAGCGCTTAACGATATCACACAATTCTGGAGTAATTCGTTGAGGAAGGGTCCCTGGCACGCGGGTCCCAAACCGAATCAATTCTAAATGCGGGATAGACCGAAGGCCTTTCAGAATTCTCTCAATGAGACGATCAGGCAATAACAACGGGTCACCGCCAGACAGGATGACATCCCGTACTTCAGTATGCTCCCTGAGGTACGCCACCGCTCGATCCAACTCACCCTTCTTGAGAAACCCCGGTTTCCCGACCAGCCGCTTTCTCGTGCAAAACCGACAATAGATTGGACATTGGTTGGTTACCATCAACAATACGCGATCAGGGTATCGGTGGACCAAGTGAGGAACCGGGCTGTCCGTATCTTCTTCCAACGGATCGTCCGGGGCATCAATATCATCCAATTCGATGGCCTCGGGTACTACCTGTTTCCAGATCGCATCCCCTTTGCTTTTTATCGTGGCCAGCACCGTCGGGGTAATTCGCATCGGATAGGGCCCGACGACGGCTTCCACCTCCTTGGGATCGACCCCAAGATACTTGGCTAAATCCTTGGGTTTGGTGATACTTGCGGCGAGGACCTTTTTCCAATCATCCATAGCTTAATGATTCCTTTCATCAAGGTTGCTGGAGGGTGGCTTGGTGGCTTCCCCGGAGGGAGTCCCATGGTCTTCGTAGTCGTCCAGATATGCCAAGATATCGGATGTCTCCGTCAACACCGTTTCTCCATGAACCAAAACCGGGACATAATTTTGTCCCGAGACTTCATACAATTTTTTCCGGAACGGACGAACATCCGGCACAACTTCATGTTCATAGGGCAGGCCCAACTCGTCCAACTTCTCGCGGACGACTTGGCATTCCGGGCACCATTCCGTGTGATACAGTTTCATGCTGTTCAGAGTATCAGACATGTCAACTAGGGGTCTTCCCCATGAGAGGATTATTACAGTCGGACCGAAAGAACCAGGCATCCTGGGCCTTATGAGCTTCGGTGACTGTCCATGACGGAACAGGGAGCCATGACGGCATCCCGCATTCCATGAATAATTTTTTTATCTTTGGGACAGATCGTCGCCAGGACACCGCCCAAATGGGCCTGCCCCTCATTCACGAAATAATACGGAGATAAGCGCGCCCGCCCTTCCATACTGACGACGTCACCGGAATGGCTGTCATAATATTCAACCACAACCAGTCGCCCTTTGTGAAATGCTTGAAGAATCGAAGGGCTCGTCTCAAATTGATCCAGAGCATGGGACACGACCTCTTTCCATTGGACTTGCGACATATCATGCCCGATCGAGACGCCCCGGCTACCCCAAGCCTGGTCGGAAAATCCTGACACTTTGATGACATACTGACGTTCTTTTTGGGTGGCTTCTCCCAACCACTGCCAATCCGACACCGCACGATTTCCATGGCGTAAGCCGGGAATCACCGCAGAAGGCGGAAGGGGTCTGGGATCCAAAATCCAGGTCCCGGGAATGATGGCACGAAGACAATCAAATGTGTCGGGTTTCAATTCGTGCTCCCAAAATTTTTCCAACATTGGATGATGGAACAAGGCTAAGGCCAGCTTTTCCTCCATCCAGGGCTTATACGGCGGGGTGACCACCACACGGCCTTTTTTGGCACTGTAGACAATCAATTCCCCCTTCGGAATATTTTTCAAATCGAACAATTCGTAGAACCGGTAGACCACCGAAAGAGGCTGATCCTGCCCCTCATGGTGAATCAGAAGACCCTCTTCCGTAAACCGAATATCACGGGGATGCCCGCAATAGGCCTCCCAACCTTCCTGCCGGAGTTGTGTCACCACCCATTGCATTTCGGCGCGATAGGCCTCAGCTTCATCCGAGACCACAATGGCAACACGAGGAGGCTGCCCGTGCAACGCCCCTCGTAACATACGGGAAAACCCTTGAATCAACCCGTCGGCCTGCGGCCACACAGGATAATCCTGCTGGGCATACATTCGGCTCAGACTGCCGGTTAAGCCAATCCCTCCAGGGACGGAATCAAGTTCCGTCAGGGCCATTCCGGCTTCGGTAGGAATGAGATCGGGACGAATAACACCGGGAAGTTGATTTTTGAATCGATTCATCCTGGCAAGAGCCAGAAGATCCTCGGGCTTTCCGATATCCAAATATTCATGAACCCACGCAGGTTGCATGCCCTTCAGGCTTTCAAGATACAAACGATTTAACGCCTGGTAGAACACCAATAGATGCTGCCCTAATGCGTCAAAAAACTTGGCTTCCTCGGTGGAAAGGGCAAAGGGGCCGCATGCCACTCGCCAATGATCGTCTTGCCCGGTCACAAATAATCCGTCCTTGATCAGCGTATCCCGAAAGAGAGGGTAGGGGCTGTCAGATGTCGACGGACTCCATGGCAGACGGGAACCGGATTGTTCTGCGTGGGAAGAAATAACCGATCCTGGGTTAATCGTGGAAGACGTGTGTAACGGACCAGGCACCCTGACGTCCTTCACTCGTCGATCAAAAGAGGTTGGACCTGCACGAAATACTTCAATTCGGGCTTAACATGAAATGCTTGGACCTTGGTGACGGGCCTTTTGCTAGAATAGGGGAGATCGTAGCACGCTCTCTTGAAACCAGACAAGGCACGCACCCGAAGGAAATGGCGGGCCAAGTAGCCATAAAAGTTATGAGCATATGCCCCAGGCAATCCCCGTAATTCCCGGTCCACAGGTCGTTCCCTCTGCCGTCTGTTTTCGATGCGACGTGTGCTGTCGTTTCCCCGAACAAGACAGTATCCTCAGACCGTATTTTACTGAAGATGAAATTCGACAGGCAGTCACACACGGCATCCCGCCCTCTTCCTTTCCTGATCATCGGGGTAGTCAGATTGAAGTCGTCCGACATCCCAAGGATGAAGGATTTCTCTGTCCGGCATTTGATTCCATCACACAACACTGTCGCATTTATGAGGTTCGTCCCCTGGATTGCCAATTGTATCCCTTCGCGCTCATGTGGAATGCCCAAGACGAGAGGGTCGTGCTTGGGTGGGATACTCTGTGCCCGTTTCTTCTCGAGCAAGCCGGAGAAGAAAACCCTCTCAGGAGAGCTGACCTGCAATCTTCAGCACTGACCCTTCCAAAGGCGTTCATGGAACAGGCCCAAAGAGTTGCGATCTATCTGGAATCTGATAACGTTCTGAAGGCCCTTGCCGTTCATCCTCGATTAGTGACTCCGTTTCAACCGGACGTCGTCGTGCTGCACACCCTCGACCGCCTGACCGCGACTCTTCGGTCCTCCAATACGCCTGACACGCGGTGACGGCCATGGACTCGCTCTTTTCCCACAGACCCTCCATCCCGTATAAACATCTTTCATGTCCATTCATCTCAGTCCCTTGACCATCAACGATCAGCCTCGTCTGAACCAGGCCATTGCCTCCACATGTATAGGGGGGAACACCCCCTTGAGCACCTGGTCATTTCCACCGCATTATATCTGGAAAGACCTGCTCACCTTTTCCTGGACGGACATTGACGGCTGGCTGTGTCTCTTCGCGGAATATTCGGATGGAATATTTATGCCTCTGCCCCCTGTCGGACCTTGGTCAGAAATCGGCTCCTCTTCCGGCAACCCTCTCAAAAGCGTGCTGAGTCAGGTGATCGCGTATATGGAGATCCGGAATCGTGGATCCAGCGTTACGCGAATTGAAAACATCCCCGCTGAATTAAAAGAAGAGATTCAACAATGGGGATACACCCTCATACCTAAGGACTCCGATTACCTCTATCGCACTGCCGATCTCATCCAACTGAAAGGGAATCCCTACAAATCCCAACGCGCCGCGTGCAATCGATTTATTCGCGCACACCGCATCCGGATTGCCCCCTACCAGATCATCGATCGTGATGCATGTTTCGCCCTTTTTCACCGTTGGATACATCAAAAGGAAGCAATCCCTATTTCCCGATTATGCCATAGCGAGGATGTGGCTCGCCTGATGCTTCGAGATGCCGCCAATGCCCATCGGGTGACCCTCCAGGAGTATCGTGAACTCGGTCTCACCGGGCGAATCGTGTGGGTGGATGGAGCTGTCAAAGCCTACACGTTCGGGTTCCCACGCTCCCCTGAGGTGTTTTGCGTCTTGCTGGAGGTGGCAGATCGATCAGTCTACGGTTTAGCCCAGTATCTTTTCCGTGAATTCTGTCGCGAGTTTCAGGCATATCCATTGGTGAATACAATGGACGATTCAGGGCTACCGAGTTTAGCAAGGGCAAAACTGGCCTATCATCCCTGTCAATTAGTGCCCAACTACATTGCCCAGCCCTCATGAGTGATCAGGATCTTCCCCATGGTAGTGTTGAAAAAGTCCCCCAGCAGGGTTCCCTGCCTTCGCCGGAAAGGCTTCACGTCTATGCGCTGAAGCGCTTCGACGCGCAAGCGCGCAGGCAGGTCGCCCCTTCGGCATGACTCACGGCGAAACTGGACGGACTGTTTGAACCATCCTTCTTTTCTCCCCATTGCTCCATCATAAAATAGTCCGGGAGGGAAACTGGTGAAAATTTTGAATTATTCAACAGTCTCCCATGGAAATACATCGATAGCACTTGCAGGTTGTTCTCCCTGAAATGACACCCGTATAATGCTCCCTTAGTCGTCCATGTGTTTCGCTGTTCCATTCCTTAATTTGGATTGATGTTTATGAAGGGTCTTGAATTCGGTATTGAACAATTCCGGGTCACCGAGGAGCCGTTCTATCAAGAAGTGAACGGGGAAATTGATCTGTTCACCGTCGGTGCCAAAAACAAAATACCCGTGATGCTGAAAGGACCCACTGGATGCGGGAAAACCCGGTTTGTCCAGCATATGGCTCATCGACTCAATCGGCCGCTGATTACCGTCGCGTGTCATGAAGATCTGACCGCCTCCGATTTGATCGGACGCTATCTGTTGAAAGGGGAAGAAACCGTATGGGTGGATGGCCCGCTCACCCTGGGAGTCAAGCATGGCGCCCTTGTCTATCTGGATGAAGTGGTCGAAGCTAGAAAAGATACGACGGTGCTGATCCATCCATTAAGTGATGACCGACGGTTTTTGCCCATTGAAAAAAAGGGGCAAATTCTTGAAGCCGTGGATGATTTTTTGCTGGTGATCTCCTACAACCCCGGCTATCAAAGTGTCTTAAAAGAATTAAAACAAAGCACCAAGCAGCGTTTCATGGCCATCGAGTTTGGTTATCCTCCCAAAGATATCGAGACCAGAATCGTGGAGCATGAAGCAAAGGTCTCCAGGGACGTTGCCATCCGGTTAGTCAAATTGGGAGAAAAGATACGAAATCTTCGTAACCACGGCCTGGAAGAGGGTGTCAGTACCCGACTGTTGATTTACGCCGGGACCTTGATGCAACAAGGCGTTGCCCCAGACCTGGCCTGCGATGCCGCCATTACCCGCCCGATTACGGACGACACCGACATGCAACGCAGCATTCAGGAACTCATTAAGGCAATTTTTTAGACCGATCTGACCAACAAGCTTTAACCATAACTACGAACAGGCCGTAACGCTCAAAAAATAATAACAGACCACGTTTCGCAAGCTCAGGAAGTCTAAAGACCCTTCCCATAGCATAGGACCGCCCAATTGGATCTCTTTTTGACAAGAATCCAGGAACTTCGTCCGACCTTCCAAACTATCCACAACTAAATTTGCGAATACCCAGGGGTCCGCTGTTTGTCGGTTTGAGAATACCTGTCCCTTCTATTTTCTGAACGGACTGGATTCGACTGGGTCACCCTGGTCCTCCATGGGCGTAGGAGGGATGTGGCCTTGGCTCCCTTCATTCTAGGCTGCGGTCAGCCGATACGGTAAAAGTACTACCTACACAAATCGTCCTCATGCGACCTCAAGAGCACCGATCGACCATCAGAAAGATCACGGTATGAAGCCTAAAATTATCAACCACCCCATGTATACCTTGCTTCGTGACGGGAAAATTACCGAATTCAATGCCCGGCTCAAGACCGGTGAGAAACCTGATCTTCGTAATTGCGATTTCCGGAGTGTGGATTTGCGCGGCATTGAAGTGGCAGGGATGGATTTCCGGGGAAGTTATTTCCGACAGGCCGATCTTCGAGGAGTAGATCTTTCTCAATGCAATTTGGAAGGGGCCAGCATTCACGGCACCAAGATCTCCGGCACGCTTTTCCCCAAAGAACTCAGTGCCCAGGAAATTCTTCTTTCGAACCAGCAGGGCACGCGTATGCGCTATGGCGTATAATTACTCGTCCGCGTTCTGATCTGCCTTTTACACAGCATCCTTTCCGCTTCAACAGCATTTCACATCTGAAAACGCCCGCAGGGCTTCCTTTCGTGCCGTTGGCTTATTCGTTGACACCTTTCACTCCTCAATCTTACACTGCGTTTCCCAGGATCTCTCAAGGAAATTTTATGAATCAACCCCAGAACATTATTGCCATCATATATGACTTCGATCATACCTTGAGCCCCCATTACATGCAGGATCACACGATTCTCCGGCATGCCGAACTCGACCCGTCCACATTTTGGAAAAGCTGCACGGCTCTGATCGAAGCCAGGGATTACGAGCAGGAGCTGGCCTATATGAAACGGATGCTGGAAGAACCGGGCATTCGGACGCTTTCGAATCAGGACCTCCGGGATATGGGGAACCAATTGTCCTTTTTTCCAGGTGTCCCTTCATTTTTCGAAGAACTCAACGGGGTGCTAAAGAAAGCAAAATATGAGGAGGTGCCCATCCGCTTGGAACATTATGTGGTCAGTTCCGGACTGAAGGCCATTTTGGAGGGAAGCGTGATTGCTGGCCAAGTCCGAGCCATATTTGGTTGTGAGTTCGACGAAGAAGATGGACATATCAGTTTCCCCAAACGCACCATCAGCCACACACAGAAAACCCAATTCCTATTTCGGGTCAACAAAGGACTGACGGATTTAAAAGAAGATGTGAACGACCATATGCCCGAGGAAAGCCGTCGGGTGCCGTTCCGACAAATGATCTATGTAGGCGATGGACCGACAGACGTCCCCTGCTTTACCGTCATGAAGAAAAATGGCGGATTCGCCTTAGCGGTCTATAATCCTGAAGATCAGACCCGTCGGTCCTTTGAAAAATGTTATCAGCTTACCTTCCATGCGGACCGGGTCCATTTCATGGCTCCCGCGGATTATCGGCCTGGCAGCCATCTCCGTCTCATTCTGGAAAAGCACATTGCCGAGATTGCCGATAGAATTGTCGATAGTCGCCGGCAAGGGATTGAAGGTTCCCGGGTGCCTGCTCCTCTCCCATAATCGTTTTTTCCGCTTTCTCACCATTCTTTTTTTCCTGGTCATTTTTCTCGCCTGATTGCGTAAGACTTGTGGGTCAAGTATTGTAAAATGAGATAGAAGGATCAGACAAAAAAAGCCTTTCCACCAGGAGGTGGACCATGCATGCTGTACAAAGTTTTTTTATGAAATTATTTCGCAAGCCCTTGGGGGGTTCTTACTACTTTCCATCTGCTCTGGCCCTTGTCCTTGTTGGCCTGTTCAGCAACAGTAGTTGGGCAGACGATCCGTTTGGCAGCTCGACCCTGGCACCCAACAAAAACGATATGCTCAAAGACATGGCGTTTGATCAGGTAAACTGGAAGCGCCCACAAGGTGTCTTTACCTGGATTACCATGGCCACGGGATACGACACACCCTGGGATTCCCTTGGACGGCCAGGATGGATGACCACGGGGGATGCGTATGTTGAACCCGTTAACCCCGGCGTTTCGGAATTCCCCTTAGACACGCAGATGTTCTACATCGTTTTCGAGGCACAACCCTTAGACGCCCCTGGCCAATTCGCGGTTGCGTGGTTTCAAATGAACGATGGACAAGTGACGTCGAATACGCCTGTCGGAAAAGACGTGATCGAACTGGAAATGAATCAGCGATCCGGATACTTTCAAATTTCAAAACCGGCGGATGGATGGAAACCGGGGAAGTACCAGGTCAAGATTTTTTATGGTTCACCAGGCCAAGCGCTGCATGCCGTCAACGTCATCGGCACCATGGAATTTACAATCAAAGGGTAACCCCTAGACCCTCGAAACATTTCTACTTATTCCGTAGGTATCCATTTGATAGGGAATACCTCCACCCTCTCCTTGTTACAGACTCTTTTCTACACGTAATCGGCCATGAAGATCGGGGACCTACCCTAATCTTCCTGCAGGCCTGTCGATTACGCACTCCACAAATTTACAGAAGGATCAACGCGAAGGATTGGGTTCTGGGGCAGGAGAGAGCCGCTGAGAATCGGATTGGCGGCGGGAACGGAGGATTTCTTCCAAAGTCAAAAGGGCATCACGGCCGGAATTGGTTTCAAAACCTTTCGATAGACTGGTGTCTGCATACGTGTGACCCTGTTGCTGCGTGGCGCTCTGGCTCAAGCTGCCTGACCAGGCGCGGGGATCTTGCGACCCATGCTTCCGACCCCAGGCCGCCAGACAAGCCTTAGCGATAATCTTGTTAAGCGGTGCCGGATTGTACAGCATCTTTTTGATGTTCCAGGGCGTCAAACTGAGCGGATTGTAGCCCTTTGATAAATAACCTTCCGACAATAATCGTTGCTCCAAATCCGTATTGGGCTGGATTCCTAAGAAAAACATCAAGGGAAACACCCGGTCCTCGCCTAATATCGAGGCCACTATTTTGTACGACTCGATACTTTGGAGGAGAGTCTCTTCTGTTTCGTCCGGGGAATTCAGAGAATAATTGAGAATGACCCGCCCGTTAAACCCGGCCTCTTTCAGATACCGGCATCCGTCATACAAATGTTCAAGCTTGAAACCCATATGCATGCTGTTCAGAACCTTTTGCGAGCCTGCTGTGATCGCCACCTCTAAATCTCCCACTCCTGATTGCACCATCAGCTTGGCCAAGGTTGGATTAATCAGGGAGGTCCGGACGTATCCCGACCATTCAATGTGTAATTGCTGAGAGATGATACGTTCCAGGATTTCCGTACATTGGGGATACGCATCCTTCCCGGTGATGAACTGCGCGTCGGTAAACCAAAACCGTCTGGCTCCCCATTGGTGGTAATACTGGGCAATGTCCTTCACCACATTTTCCGCCGGACGGTAGCGCACCCGTTTGCCTTCAATATACGGATAGAGACAAAAAGCGCAATCATACGGGCAGCCGCGTTTGCTCTGCACACCGATACATTCGCCGATATATTCACGGTATTGTGGAAAAATTGACGTGAGGTACGGAATATCCACGGAGAGCGCATCTAAGAGGGCCGGCGTATTTTTGGTGCCCTTGGTGACCCTTCCCTGCTCTTTGATGATGAACCGTTCCTCACCGAGAGGCTCGCCGTTCAGGACTTTGAGAATAGCGTCCTCCCCTTCTCCCAGAATACCAATGATGCCTTCCGGCAGTTTTTCAATAAGCTGATCAGCAAAGGCGGTGAACGCTCCGCCGCCAATCATCATCCCGATAGAGGGAAATTCTTTCTGAATCAGCCAGGGATACGAAAGGTTCTTCCGGATATCCGTGTAATAGCGGTAAAGATTGTGTAAGCCTTGAAAGGAAGCCACCACTCGTTTCAACGGATTGCTGGCATAATAAAAGTTAAAGGCATGTTCCAGCGAGGCGTCGCCTTCGTGGGGAGAAAATATTTGGATATCCCGCCATGAAAAACACACCAATTCCGGCTGAAAGGCCTTGGTCACTTCCCGTAATTGTGCCTGACGTTGATCTGGAGGAAATAAGGAGAGATCCAGAATCTGCTGACGCACATCCGGCCGGCGCCGGTGGATGAAGTCAGCCAGGTAGGTAATCCCGGTGGGATAGACCTTTTTACAAGGGAGAAAAACGTAGAGGACGGAGTTCATCGTGCTATTTCACCGCCACATGAATGGCGACAATTCCACCGGTCAGATTATGATAGTCCACTGATTGAAACCCGGCGTCCTTGAGTAATTGGGCTAGCCGGTTTTGGTCTGGGAAATTGCGGATTGACGCCGGTAAATATTCATACACCCCCGTACCATCGCGAGCCACTTTGGTGCCAATCCAAGGGAGCAAATGAAAGGAGTACCAGTCGTAAAGCTTGCGCAGGCCCGCTGAAACAGGACGGGAAAATTCCAAGCACACGAAGCGACCTCCAGGTTGCAAGACCCGGCAAATTTCGGAGAGAGCTTGGGGAAGATTGCCGACGTTGCGAATACAAAATCCGGCCGTCACCGTATCAAATGTGGCAGGCGGAAAGGTGAGATGCTCGGCATTCATCTGCAAGCAGGTAATACGGTTGGCCAAATTCTGTGACCGGACTTTATCCTGCCCCACACGCAACATGGCTAAATTCAAATCCGCTGCGATAATTTGGCTTGTATAGCGGAGATGTTGATCCACTAAGATAGCAAGGTCGCAGGTTCCCGCACCTAAATCCAAGGATCGTGTCCCAGGAATGTCGGGAATGTAGGAAATCGCCTTGCGTTTCCAGGAATGGTGCAGACCAAAACTCAGGAGAGAGTTATTCAGGTCATAAAATTTGGCAATGGCCGTGAACATTCGCTGGACGGCCTGCTCCCGAGCCGGACCTGTCCATGTGGATGCCGCTTTGCCAGGGATGTCGATTTTATTCATGACAGGAACCACCCCAAGGACCTAGCACCCGATCTTAAGTTTTGTCAAGAATTACACCCTTCAGAAAACTGTAGTGAACGATCAAAGCCTGGCAACATACCGACCAGGAAAAAACCGCAGAGGGAACTAGATAAACAGGGTGGTTTCCGCACCGGAGCAGGCAGAGATAATTGCAGGCAACCCCATCACTTCATCGACCCCTTGAGTGACCGCTTTGGCATCGACTCCCATATACTCAAGTCCCGCGCTACAGGCTACTAATTTGAATTGGCCGACCTGACGGGCTTCCTCGAACATCTCCGAAATGAGCGGAACTTTGCGTTCACGGATTAATCGGGCCACTTCGGGGGCTTGGGCGGCATATTCCGGAGGAAAATCCAATTCATTTAACCGGCCTTCCGCCAACTTTTTGATGGTCCAGAACAACAGCACCACCATCACGTCTTTCCCCATCGCCGAAGCCGTTAATCCCAGCGTCGCCACTTGGTGGAGCTTATCGTAGGTCGCATTATGTGCATAAATGACGAATCGTGGCTTAGCCCCCATGGCGCGTCGTTTCTCCACTCATTACTACGGAACCCAGCCCAGCTTGCAGATATGGCTCAGCACACCTTAACTTACGACCCACTTTTTTGACTCCCATATTATTACCGTCTTGTGGGACGAATTAAGGGCTGTGGTTTGCGTCGAGTAAGGGTCCACCCCTCTTCCTCATATAACAAACAGCATTTCATCCGACCACAGACCCCGATCCGATGGCTATCCATGCCATTCATGGGCGCGTCAGCCCGGCCGCGAGGATAAACCGGCTTAAAATCGGTTAAAAAGCTGGAGCAACAGAGCACCAATCCGCAGGTATCAACGCCACTCAGTCGAGCGGCTTCCTCACGGCTTGAAATCTGGCGCATCTCAATCCGACATCCAAATCGCCTGGCCAGATCTTTGACCAGTTGGCGAAAATCAATCCGATCATCGGCCGTATAGGTAAAGGTGAGTGATCGCTGGGCAAATGAACCAAACACTTCCACCAACGTCATGCCGAGCCCTAATTCGGCAATCCGTTCCTGACAAAATTCCTCACCTTCCTGGGCCAATCGCACCTGGCGCACAATCTGGCGTTCATCCTCTTCAGTGGCTTTTCGAATAATCTGTCGCATCACCCGCATCGGCGGGGTAAACGGGAGGAATTGAGGAGGGAGATAGACTTTGCCAAAGGTATGGTCGTTATCTAAATCCAACAGGACCCAATCACCGACCTTCACCGAATGATCATCGGTCCGGGTTTTTTTTACCTCTCCCATATCCCGTACTTTGACGCCGACCACCGCAACTTCTTCTGTATATTCTATTTGGTCTTCAGATTCCTGCACCATGAATCGTTGCCTCCCTTTGTCCCCAAGGAATACATTAGGAATGAGGTTCAATCATACCGGACTTACCGGAAGAGGCCAAGCAGGAATCCTGGAGGCTCAGCTAGGGCACTATAACCCGTTCCACGACTCGCACCGGCTAACGATGTTTTCGCAGAAAGGGAGGAGGGGCATGATCCAACTGGTATAAACCGATCGGTGTCAGCTGATCCGCCAAATGAGACACCAGGGTTTCCCCATCGGGTCCGGCTCCAAACACATCAAAGGCCTGACCGAAATGATAGCGACAGCCAAACGGTTCCAGTTCCTGCCTAAGACTTTCAGGAGGATCCCAATTCGCGGTGAGCAAGGCCGTCCGGGCCGGATTACGCCCACTGAACATAAACGATAAATGATCGGGATACCAATCCGCACCCCCTGTCGCATAGGACACAAAGAGCTTGGCTTGAGCCGTTCGGCACAACTCAGCTAAATAGGCATTGGTCAAAAAGCCGTTTTCTCCCACCTCCAACCAGGTTCCCGGCGGAGAGAGACAGGCATATGCCGCATAACTCCGGACTTCTTTGAGTTGTTGTTGCGAGGCAAAGACCAGGGGAATCGGACCGTACTTTGACACGAGGTTGGCCATGACCTTGTCTTGCAAAGCCGAGCGGCCATCATTGGTCGGCCCGCTATCGGCATGCACCAGCGTGTTCCGCCCTCGGTCCGCCACCAAATAACAATTGCGGGGAAGTTCCACATCACATGGATCTTCACCGAAAAACGGCACGGACACTACCTGGGCGTCTCCTATACGCCAACTTTCCCCATGGGCCAGCTCCCTGACCTGCGAAAAACCTAATTCTCTAAGAAGGGACAAATAATCATAATGCAGCGCTTTCCGGTTGCGTCGACTCGGCACAAAGATCGGCACATCTTTGGGCAAATGGTACAAAGTACGAGGATCGACATGGTCGTCATGGTCATGGGTGAGAAAAATTCCAGCCGGGCGCGGAAGGAGGCTGGCCCACAGAGATGGGACAGGCGACTCCGCGAACCAGGGCATGAGCCAGGGATCAAACCATAAAAAATCATTCTGGTGTCGATACATCAAAGCCGCATGACCCAGATGCACCACATCCTGATCCCGCGTGACTTTCCGCCAGTGTGCCTCAATGGAGGTGTTGGGAGCGATGGCCAGACAATCATGATCTTTCAACAGGGTAAAGAATTGTCCCAATTGCCGCTCAAGATCTCGCCCGCCGGCCTGGGCCACCGTTTGAATCTCCCCCATCGTATGCCGGCCAGTGAGAAAACCGAGGAAATGCCCTACATTCGCCCCGATGGGCCGCTCAAAACCAAAGGGGATCGCTTGCCGCGATACGGAGTTAAAAATCCGCAACCCTCCATACGTCATTTTGGCCGAGGCTGTGGGATTCTTGGGATAGGTCCAGTGAAAGGTCCCATCGGATTTCCGTCCGCACTGAATATGTCGTTGTAACGGAGGACGGGATTGCACCACTTCTGCATAGGCATCCTCCAAACGACGGGATAATTGAGGGTCATCCACGGAAGCACGTTTGGCCATGATGTCGCTGATGGCGGTCTCGATACCGCTCATCATGATCTCATGCACCTGATGAAGACTCCCGACGACCTCCGGGTCCACCCCGCCCAAAAACGGGAAAGGTCCTGGCGGTTCGGCGCTCTCCAACTGAACCCAGACCCAGGGGTTCAGTCCAACCAGCTGCGTGGGATCAATGGTCGTCCAAGGATTCATGGCAAGGTGAGAGGGCGAGGGAACGTTATCGTATTCGGCGAAAGGAAAGAACCGCGAAGGTTCGACCCATCCCTATTGCAATTGGATTGAGGGTTCAAACAACACCTGAATGGTATTCTGATCGGGATCCGAGAGATAAAACGAATAACTGCCGTCGCGATGTTGTTTCAGAGGTTTCACAATCGTGAGGCCCTGTGTGGTGGCTTCCGAAAATAGCGCATCCACACTTGCCGGAGAATCCATTAAAAATCCCAAATGATCCAACGGGTGAACCTGGGAAAGGTTCAATTGACTCAACTCTTCAGAAGTCACCTGATGCAGCGCGAGATTATCATAGCCCGTACTGAGGTAGACATTCCCGGGATCAGGCTGCCACACAACTTTCATATCAAAAAGTCGTTCATAAAACCGCTGGGAAACCTGAACATCCCGCACCCGTAAGGCCAAATGTCGAAGCCCAAGGGTTTTTCTTTTTTCCTGCATCTCAATTCCGTCAATAGATGAAGAGTGAGACCACATCGCTCACGAGTATTTTCGGAGAAAGGCATCATACCCAGGACCCTGGGATGGAGCAAGTTGCCGAACGAACGTCAAAGATTCCTAAGGTCTGTTGAAAATCTCACCTTAATCTGTTCTCCTCTAGGATCCCACCTGCCAAACCCAAGGGCTTCTTCTGGCAACGCCCAAGCAGACCCCTGTGGAGTCCAATGGTGGCCTCATTGTTCAACTTTCCCTCCGAAACCTTTGACCTATCATTCATGATCAACCGGAATTATGGTATTTTAGTGGTGGAATCATTAAATAATTGTTGGATTGCCAGGAAAAATTGGAGGAAAAAATGGTAGAAAGGATGTGGAATCGACGGGTAGAGTATATTGGGGTATGGGCGTGCCTACTGCTTATCGCTGCAGTGTCCAGCACCGTAAGCGCTTCTGAGCCGCCTCAGGAAATTGTCGGAAAAGACGGCGCTCCAATGGTCTTGATTCCTGAAGGAGTCTTTCCCATGGGTGTGCCCAAAGCGGCCCGGGATGGGGGACTTGACGAACGGCCGAATCATGACGTGTTCGTGGGTAATTTTTATATGGATAAGTATGAACTCACCAATGGCCGGTATCTTCAATTCGTGACCGAAACCGGGCACCGCACTCCCCAGCATCCCACGAATCAAAAAAAAGGACTATGGAAAGGAAATATGATGCCCGAGTCGGTCACCGACCTTCCGGTCATCAACGTGGACTGGAAGGATGCCGAAGCCTATTGCCATTGGGCCGGGAAACGCCTTCCCACCGAAGCCGAGTGGGAAAAAGCAGCAAAAGGACCCAACGACTGGCGATTTCCTTGGGGTGACGTCGAACCCACGCTGGAACATTTAAATTTCAATCAATCGTGGCGGGGAGAGGCCACGTTGACCCAGGTGGGTATTTACGAAAAAGGCAAAAGCCCCTATGGCATCTATGATGTGGCGGGCAATGTCTGGGAATGGGTGGCCGATTGGTACGAAGCAGACTATTACGCCAAAAGCCCTGCCCGGAATCCCCCAGGACCCGAGACCGGCCAATATAAAGTATTGCGGAGTTCAGGATGGCAGGGGGAAACACCCCAGGTGCGAATCTTTACGAGGATCAAAAGTCTTCCAACGGACCGCAATAATTCCACGGGGTTCCGATGCGCCCAGAATGTGCTTGCTCCATCGGCCCACTAAACTTATCACCCCTCTGAAGGTACCACCATGAGCGGTGAACAACTCAATGTCGGCTTTCAAGGACTCCGGGTTGGGGCTCTTGAAAGTCGGATGGCCACGGAAATGAAACGGTTGATTACCCGGCACGGAGGCGTGCCCATTGTCGCCCCGTCAATGAGGGAACTCCCACTAACGGACAATCCTCAGGCGCTGGAATGTGGCGATGCCTTGCTGGCAGGTCAAGTCGACATACTCATCCTGCTCACCGGTGTAGGATTTAAAACTCTGCTGGATGTTGTACAAACCCGGCATGCTCTTGAGGCGATCACCACCGCCTTGCGCAGCACGGTGCTCGTCGTGCGAGGCCCCAAACCAACTCTGGTGTTAAAAGAACTTGGGCTTCAGCCGAATATTCTGGTTCCCGAACCCAATACCTGGAAAGATACTCTCATTGCTCTTGATGCATCGTACCCCGACGGGCTCCAGGGTTTACAGATCGCGGTGCAGGAATATGGGGTCAGTAACCCGAAATTTTTAGAAGGCTTGAGGGAACGGGGAGCAAAAGTTCGACCAGTTCCGGTCTATCGGTGGACCTTACCTGAGGATCTGGCACCCCTGAAACATCTGCTTAAAGAAGTCATGGATGGGGTCATACCGGTTTTATTGATCACCAACGCCATTCAAGTGGAACATCTCGTCAAGGTGCTAGAAAAGGACGAAAAGATCAACCTTTTTAGAAAAGCGCTTCATCGCATGATGGTCGCCTCTATCGGCCATCTGGCAAGCGATCGATTACGCCACTATGGCTTCCCCGTCGACCTCGAACCCTCTCACCCCAAAATGGGGATCCTGGTCAAAGAGGCCTCCCAGGCCGTTCACACCATCCTGACCACGAAGAACCCCCCGCCAATGAGGGATAAACCCTTGCCCTGATCCTCGGCAAAGACCTCGAACCTTCACTCTTCATCCCTTTATTCGTCTTAGGTGTATCGAGCAATCTGCTTATCGCAGCCCGGTTATCTTCAGTGATTCCATTTAATTTCCAAATTCTTCCTTGTCTTTATGTACCCACTCCCCTTTGACCGACGCCTGTCGTCCGGTCCTTGGGTCGGACGCTCCCATAAACGGCGGACTTTGTTTGAGCGGAGCGAGTTAGGCCGCCCTCCTGAGCCATGCGTTCGTCCCACATTAATGAGTTCGGACGGGGCGTCACTGGTTTTGGGCCCTTTTGCCGGAACAAAAGGACCTCGGCTGCCAGGCCGAAATCCGGCAGTATCATGAAATCTAAACCTTTCAGTTAGGGTAATGTGTTTGAAATTATGGGGCTGTTCGCTCCGAAGCAATCGGATGTTAATGGAAGTGCCTGTA
>JBGSSO010000125.1:0-6868 GCA_041737015.1 Nitrospirales bacterium | reverse complement strand
ATAGCCATCAGCCCCCCCATTGCGATGAATTTCACGACTGATCGTGGAGGGAGGGCGCTCCAATTGAAGAGCTATAGAGCGAATAGACTGATGGCTGGCTAACCCACGGGAAATCTCTTCGCGTTCCGACAGGCTCAGGGCGAATCGTGATCGTGTTCTCTTGGGAGGGCGAATCCCACCGCTGGGCTCAAGAAGAGAATAAATTGAGGAGGACTGCCGCTCAAAGAGGCGGCCAATCGACCTCATGGATTCGCCACACTGCCATCGATTCCAAATGCCCGCCCGTTGTTCCGCACTATAATAGATTCGGGTTCGTTGTTTCATCGCCACACTCCATCTCTAGAAGGTAAGATAAAGTGTTGCGTTGATCAATTGAACTCACAGCCGAAAGGGGACATCAAAGCGCGCCCCGATCTGAAACTGCCTTTAAGATCATCGGATGGCGACTATTTCAGTTAATCTCTTCCAACTACCAATCCGAAACAAAAAAGTGGGTGGGGAAGGGTTAAGGTTATTCGATGAAAATTTCATTCATCGTCTTCTGGAAAGCGAGCATCAGAAATTGCGTTTACGCTCATTCGTCCCCATGGATCCCATGGCAGGCCAGTCAGCCTATCCAACGGCTGTTTGTTAGAAACGCTATTTACTGAGAAGAATTTTAGGAGTAGGATAATTCTCATGAGATCCTTCCCGAAACTGTTAACCCTCTTCCTCATTGGTCTGTTCCTCGCGTTCAGCTTTAATGCCTATGCCTGCGTGGTGCCGGTCTATGCCACCATGCCGGTGACTCAGACTCAAATGAGTGATTGCACCATGCCAGGGGAAGAGCCTGTCACCCAATTTTGTGACGGATTTAAAACCATCGCGGTTCAATCGAGTCTCGATACTCCTTCAAACAGCCAGGCTTATGTCCACTTCATTGGCGAAATGGCCCTGTTTTTTCCTGACCTTATCCCGTCCACCAAAAAGATCATCTTTCCGCCCGGTACCGGCCATGTGGCCTTACCAGAAGACCTTCTCCTCCTCATCTCCGTCTTTCGTATTTGATCCCCTCCCCGTTTCTCCGTTCATCACCAAATCCCTGAATTCACGACCTTACTGATTCCGGTCTGACATCTTCAGGCCTGAACGACAGGACCTATTCTCCTTCCTGCTTCTTTGTGTATGAGGCAGAAACAGAGACAGGTCCATGGTCGCTACATAACAAGCGGAGTCAACCATGCACCAGATTATTTCAAGATACGTGGGGATAGTGGCATTCGGTATGGTATGGCTTGGTCCGGCAGGTCCACTCCCGGCTCAACCAACCGGCACGACTGAAGCGGTCTTGGAGCTCGTGCCCCTGATCCAGGAAGCGATTCAACAGAATCCTGAGATCGCGGCGACACAAGAGCAGGTCCTGGCCATGAAGGAGCGCCCCCCTCAGGTGGGAGCTCTGGCCGATCCAGAATTAAAGGTTCAGTTGTGGAATACTCCTGACTCGCTGAACGTCACCAAAACACAAACGGTCATCTACGGGGTTGCGCAACAATTTCCTTTCCCGGGGTTACTCTCGAAAAAAGCCGAGGTGGCGACACGGGAAGCCGACCAGGCGGAACAACGCGTGGCCGCCAAAATCCGCGAGATTACCGCTGCGGTCAAGACGGCCTTTTTTGAGCTGTTGTTCGCCCACAAAGCCATTGAGGTCCATCATGAACAGCAAAAATTGCTCAGGCAGTTCTTTGATATTGCCAATGCCAAATACGGAGTGGGAACCCGAACACAGGTAGACGTCCTGCGAGCTCAAGTAGAGCTTTCCAAGATTTCCCAACAATTACCCGTCCTCAATCAACAACGGGAAACCGCTCAAGCTCATCTCAATACCATTCTGAATCGTGATCCCCATGCTCCGCTTGGAATCCCACGAGCACCCCATCCACAACCGCTGACACGCTCGCTTGAAGAACTCCAGGCGCACGCGCTTCGACTCCGCCCGGAACTGCAAGAAGCTGATCTGGCGGTGACGCGATTTCAGTCGGCCACGCAACTGGCCAAATTGCAGTACTACCCTCACCTTCGGGTGGAACTCCAGCGCTGGCAAAACAACAACGCCGATGACGGATTCGGCGGGAATGTGATGATGAACATTCCCTTTGCGTTCTGGACCAAACCGAAGTATGACGCAGGTGTCAGGGAAGCGGCGGCGCAGGTCAGATCCGCACAAGCCAAGCAACAGACCCTTGTCACACTCACGCGCTTTCAGGTCAAGGATCTGGTGGTGCAAATTCAGGCCACGCAAGAGGTTCTGGAACTCTATCGCACCACCGTCCTTCCGCAGGCACAGCAGGTTCTCCAAGCCGCCCATGCGGGCTATCGGACGGATCGCACGGATTTTTTGGATCTGATCGATGCGGAACGCGCGCTCATCACCTTTCGGCTTGAATATATCCGGGCGCTCGTGAACCGGGAACAGCAAGTTGCCCAACTTGAACGCGTGCTCGGCGCGGACCTGTAGGAAGGAGACGCACGATGCTCACGCACACCTCACGACCACGCTGGATCATCCTCGGAGTATTGCTCTGTATTCTGGTGGCAAGTCTGTTCTTTTTCAAAGAATCCTGGTGGCCCCTCTTCCAATCAACGGGAGAGCCCACGAACGAGGCGAGGCAGACCGAACAACCCATGCAGGACATGGGAACCATGAGCGGCCATTCCTCCATGGAGATGGAATCCAGCCAGGCCTATGCCATGGTGACTCC
Source organism: Nitrospirales bacterium (assembly GCA_041737015.1). Taxonomy (GTDB): domain Bacteria; phylum Nitrospirota; class Nitrospiria; order Nitrospirales; family UBA8639; genus Nitrospira_E. The sequence goes on along the minus strand of JBGSSO010000125.1, from coordinate 4,130 downwards.
GGCACGGCAACAATTGATTGGCGTCACCACAGCCCTGGTAAGCATGCGCCCGCTCCAGACGGTGATCCGTGCCGTGGGGAAAGTGGACTATGACGAACAACGTCTCACCCATATCAATCTTCGCATTTCAGGTTGGGTTGAAGATCTCTTTGTGGATACCACGGGCCAGCTTGTTCGAAAAGGTCAGCCCTTGTTCACCCTCTACAGTCAGGAACTCGTGTCGGCGCAGGACGAATATCTGCTTGCGATGAAGGCCAACCAGCAGATTCAGAACAGCCCCCTTCTCGAAACCCGACATCAGACGGCGCAAATGGTCCAGTCCGCGCGCGACCGTCTCCGACATTGGACGTTGACGGATGCGCAGATCGATGAGTTAGCGCGTCGTGGAAAGCCGCAGACCTATGTCACGATCTATTCCCCTGTCGCCGGGTACGTCATCGACAAGAAGGTGTTTAAAGGCACGTTGGTGAAACCCGAGATGACCCTCTATGCGATTGCTGACCTTTCTACCGTATGGGTGCAGGCGGAAGTGTTTGAGTATGAAATGCCCTTCGTCCAGATGGGACAACAGGGAATCCTGACCCTGGCGGCCTATCCTGGAGAAACCTTTCAAGGAGAGATTACCTTTATCTATCCCTACCTCAACCAGGAGGCCCGAACCAATACCGTTCGGCTGGTGTTCAAGAACCCGAAGCTGCGGCTGAAACCGGACATGTATGGGACCGTTCAGATTCAGGTGAATCGCGGAAGTAAGCTTGTGGTTCCTGAAGAAGCGGTGCTCGATTCCGGTACCCGACAGGTCGTCTATGTGGTCCGGGGAGCGAGCATGTTTGAACCACGGCAAGTGACCCTTGGCCCGAAAGTAGGCGGCTACTATGAAATCATCGAGGGTCTGGCTCTGGACGAACGGATCGCCACGTCCGGCACGTTTCTCCTCGATTCGGAAAGTAAGCTCATGGCGAGTTCGAACATGATGGGCGCGCTGGGAATGGGAGGAATCAAAATGGAGCAGGCCCAAATGGGTCAGATGGACATGGACGGCATGGATATGGGTATGGACAAGGCCATGCCAGGATCAGGAATGGCGCCGGCGAACAAGGCACCGGCAGGAATGAGTAAGAAGAACGCCGGTGACCTCGCGCTGGCCTTTTCAACCAATCCTTCGCCCGTCCGCATAGGGGAAAACCGTATTCAGGTGACCATCTCCAATCAACAGGGCAAACCGGTCTCCCCTGCTCAGGTTCAACTCACGTTTACCATGCCGATGCCGGGCATGCTCCCAGCTACGGTTCCGATGGCATCAAGAGCGGAAGGCACCTATGAAGCCAACGTCAATCTTGGGATGGCAGGCCAATGGGATCTGACGATCCAGATTCAACGTGCAGGGCAGCCCGATATTCAGGAAACGTTTTCGGTGGTTGCCGGAGGCGGAGGAATGTCCGGGATGCCGGGCATGTGACACAGAAAAGGTGCAAATAATTCCGTGAAGCGTAAGGGGTGAGGTGAATGGGGGAAGGTGTGAATAGTGGAGGAGTAAGGAGTGAAAAGTGAGAAGGGAAAATCATGAGTGAAGGGAAAGGCGGATGCCTCTCCCCCGTCATACCTGCAAGTCGTGAGCGAGTATCCGTCCGAAAAAGGGCAAGATGGATGCCCGATAACACATGTCGGGCATGACAGACTGTTTTCGTCATCCGCGCCATGAGGAAGCGGGGATCTATCCGAAGACCTGCAAAGATGGATGCCCGATTACCAATGTCGGGCATGACGATGGTGCAAGAATGGATGCTCGATTCCCGATGTCGGGCATGACGATGGTGCAAGAATGGATGCTCGATTCCCGATGTCGGGCATGACGGCAGTGCAAGAATGGATGCCCGATTCCTGATGTCGGGCATGACGGTGGTGCAAGGATGGATGCCCGATTAACAATGTCGGGCATGACGGCAGTGCAAGAATGGATGCCCGATTCCTGATGTCGGGCATGACGGCAGTGCAAGAATGGATGCCCGATTCCCGATGTCGGGCATGACGACGGTGCAAGAATGGATTCCCGATTACCGATGTCGGGAATGACGAAAAAAACGAGAGACGATTCACCAGAACCGAGCGACGAGGATCATCCAACATGTTCATCTGCCAGTGTGCTCTCAGGACCAGGCGGAACTTCTACGGAATCAAGCAGAACCATGATTGAACGAATCATTGGCTGGAGTGCGCGTAACGGCTTTTTGGTAGGAATCCTTACCCTTTTCCTGATGGGGTGGGGAATCTGGGCGGTCTATCACACGCCCCTGGATGCCCTGCCCGATCTTTCCGATGTCCAAGTGATCGTCTTTACGGAGTGGCCTGGCCGAAGCCCGGATTTGATTGAGGATCAAATCACCTATCCTATTGTCACCTCGATGTTAGGCGCTCCACGCATCAAATATGTTCGAGGACAATCGATGCTGGGTTTGTCCTTTGTCTACATTGTGTTTCAGGACGGAACCGACATGTATTGGGCCCGAAGCCGGGTGGTGGAATACATGCAGGGGCTGGTGGGAAAACTGCCGGAAGGGATCTCTCCGACCTTAGGACCGGATGCGACAGGGGTCGGGTGGGTCTTTCAATATGCCCTGGTTGACGAAAGCGGTACCCATAGCCTGGCCGATCTTCGGTCGTTTCAAGATTGGTATTTGCGCTATTGGTTACAGAGTGTGCCCGGCGTGGCGGAAGTGGCGACAATCGGCGGGTTCGTGAAACAGTATCAAGTCCAAGTCGATCCCGTGAAATTACAGGGATATGGGATCGGCCTTCCCCAGGTCATTCAGGCTGTCCGACGCAGTAACAATGAAGTAGGAGGACGGGTCATTGAGGCCAGTGAACGGGAATATATGGTACGGGGCCGCGGATATATCCAATCGCTTGATGATCTTCGAACCATTCCCATCGGAACGGACGGAAAGGGGACGCCCATCACCGTCCACGATGTCGCGACCGTGACGTTCGGTCCGGATCTCAGACGTGGCATTGCTGAATTGAATGGACAAGGCGAAACCGTCGGTGGCATCGTCGTGATGCGTTATGGCGAAAATGCGCTTGACGTCATTCAACGGGTCAAAGAACAAATAGCCACCATCACGCCCTCCATTCCCGAAGGCATCCGTATCGTTCCGGTGTATGATCGCTCGGAATTAATTCTTCGGGCCATCGCCACGCTCAAAGAAAAAGTCATTGAAATCACCATCGTCGTGAGCGTGATTAGCCTCCTCTTTTTATTTCACTTTCGCTCCGCGCTGGTTCCCGTCCTCTTACTGCCGGTGGCGATTCTCTTGTCGTTTATTGCGATGTATTATCTGGGCGTCTCCTCGAACGTCATGTCACTCTCCGGCATTGCCATCGCCATCGGAACCATGGTCGATGCGGTCATTGTCATGGTGGAAAACGCGCACCGTCGCTTGGAAGAGTGGGAATCCCGAGGACGATCAGGCTCACGGGATGACGTCATTATTCAAGCCGCCCGGGAAGTCGGCAGGCCCCTCTTCTTTTCTTTGCTCATCATCACCGTCTCATTTCTGCCCATATTTACTTTAGAAGCGCAGGAAGGGCGTCTGTTCAAGCCGCTGGCCTACACCAAAACATTCGCCATGTTCTTTGCGGCGTTGTTGTCCATCGGGTTGGCCCCCCTGTTGATGAAATGGTTCATTCGCGGCCGGATAATGGCTGAACGACGAAACCCGTTGAACCGGTTTCTTATCTGGATCTATACCCCTCTTCTGAAAGGTGTTCTGAAAGTCCGTTGGCTTGTCGTCGGCTTAGCCATAATCGGAATGATCCTCGTCGTTCCCGTCTACCAACAGTTAGGCTCTGAATTTATGCCCCCCCTGAACGAAGGCACGATTCTGTATATGCCCACCAGCATTCCGGGCATGTCCATCAAACAAGCCTCCACCATCCTCCAAACGCAGGACCGATTGTTAAAAGAATTCCCGGAAGTGGATCAGGTAATGGGCAAAATGGGGCGGGCGCGCACAGCAACCGATCCGGCCCCCTTACATATGGGCGAGACCATAGTGACCCTGAAGCCTCAAGAAGATTGGCGACCCGGCATGACGTGGGACAAGCTCATTGCCGAAATGGACCAAAAGGTA
>JBGSSO010000110.1:0-5257 GCA_041737015.1 Nitrospirales bacterium | reverse complement strand
TACCCACCGTGTATCCCATCGATACCCGATAATACGCACGGATTTGTCCAGGGAGAACCTCCCGAGGTACAATGGGGTCCCCCACATTCTGCCCAACTGTTTGTGGAGGATAAAAAGAATGGATATCTCTCTCCCTCACGGTGAAATTCGTCCCAAACTTCTGCTGCTTGATCCCTATCCACGAAATAATCCTTATCGCATGACCGCCAGCGAACGCCGGTCAATCTGGTTTCCGAAACTCAGCCTGCCAGCGATTGCCGCCTATACTCCGACAACATGGGATGTCGAAATCGTGGACGAAGCCGTTACGGATATTGATCCTGATACTCCCTGTGATGTGGTTGGAATATCTATTATGACGTGTTATGCCCCGAGAGCCTATGAAATCGCCGATGAATTTCGTCGACGCGGGAAACCGGTCATTCTCGGAGGAGTGCACCCCACCTATTGCCCAGAAGAAGCCCTTCGGCATTGCGATGCCATTGTCGGCGGGGAAGCGGAAGACCTTTGGCCTCAAGTTATCACCGACATCGAGGCGGGGACCTTGAAACGAATCTATCGGATGGACCAATTTCCAACCTTGAGTCACTACAAACCCCCGCGCATTGAATTGCTTAGCCCTGATTCCTATATGACCAGGTTGTGTACCTTCACGACGCGAGGATGTCATTTTGATTGTGAGTTTTGCAGCGTTTCACCATTTAATGGCAAAACCACTCGACGCCGCCCAGTTCCCGAAGTCATTGAAGAGCTCAAACGAGCCAAAGAGTGGCTGCGCTCGGACATTATCGAACGCATGACTAGCGGTTCACTGTTTCATGCCTTAACGACCTCCCTGAAAATTTGGGTAGGGTTGGAAGAAGGGTCGATTGTTGCTTTTGTTGATGACCTGCATAACAGTCATCGAGCCTATTGCCGTGAGTTATGGCAGGCCCTGAAATCTCTCAATATAAAATGGGGCTGCCAATCCACACTTTTTCTTGGTGATGATCCTGAAATGGTCAAATTGGCTGCCGACAGTGGTTGCGTCTCGGTTTTTGTCGGGATGGAATCGTTGTCGGATGATTCGCTCGATGAAACCAACAAAGGATTCAATCAGGTCCGGAAATTTGAAAACCAAATTAAAATGTTTCATGACCATGGCATCATGGTGAACCCGGGTCTCGTGTTTGGATTTGACAATGATGACGAATCGGTATTCGAGACCGCGGTGGAATTTTTGACACGAAACAAAGTCGAATTGGCCTACTTTAATGTGTTGACTCCTCTTCCGGGGACTGCCCTGTTCGAACGCTTCAAACAGGAGGACCGGATCATTGATCAGGACTGGTCAAAATATGATGGGAAACATGTGGTATACACGCCCAAACGCATGACAGCCGAACAATTACAAGAAGGGTTTTTCTGGGCCAATCACCAGTTTTACTCATGGCCCTGCATCTGGAATCGCATGGGGCATACAAGCCAACGGCTGATTCCCAGGCTTGAAATGAATTGGGAATTTCGAAAATTGATATGCCGCACCACACCCAAAGGCGCTCTTTCTCCCCTGGCTAAAGTCTTAAAAAACCTGCAAGTCAAACTACCCACCTCTGAAACGCAGCAATTCATTCCTAACGCTCTCCACCCCCAACCATCTCCTGCCTCCAAGCCCCAGGAGCTTTGCCTGAAAATGAAAGCCCGTCGCCACGATGCCTTTGCCGCCTTGTTCATTGACCTGGAGGGAACGTTAGACCACCTGAATGCCAAGGAACTCTTGGAACGAATTCAACAGGCTGGACGGGACGCCAAAATGGATATCGTAGTCAACTTTGAGAATCTAAAACAAGCGACCCCAAAAGCGATTTATACGTTATTGGATGGGGAAATTCTCCAGTCCATTACCCCCCACACGAAATTACGGTATCGAAATTTAACAGAAGCCTTTCAAACAATTGTTTCAGAAATCGCTCTCGATCATTTGGACTTATTTGATGAGGATATCCAGCATGCATGATTTTCACTACCGCGGTGACGAGTTATTCTGTGAAGAGGCCCCTATTCGCCAAATTACTGAACAGGTCGGCACTCCATGTTACATTTATAGTCACCGGACGTTGATTCGACATTTTCAGGCTTTTGATCAGGCCTTCAAGGCCATTCCGCATATCGTGGCCTTTGCCATGAAATCGAACTCGAACCTGACCGTTCTGCGACTTCTCGCTAAAGAAGGGAGTGGCGCAGACATCGTGTCGGGAGGAGAACTCTTTCGCGCATTGACAGCCGGAATAGCACCCAACAAAATCGTCTTTGCCGGGGTGGGCAAATCTAAAGAAGAAATTCGATATGCGTTGGAATCGGATATTCTGATGTTCAATGTTGAATCTCCTGGTGAACTCCAGCAGATTAATGAAGTCGCGGGCTCCATGGGACTGCGCGCCAAAGTGGCGTTGCGCATCAATCCGGATATTGATCCCCAAACCCATCCGTACATTTCTACCGGATTGAAAAAAAGTAAATTTGGGATTGGGGCGGATCGGGCTCTAGAAGAATTTGACGCAGCAGGGAGCCTTCCTCACATAGAAGTGGTGGGCGTCCACTCACACATTGGTTCCCAATTAACCCAGGTCACCCCATTTGTTGATGCCTTGAAAAAGGCTATCGCCTTAATTCAGACACTCCAAGCTAAAGGCGTCCATATTCAATATCTTAATATAGGCGGGGGGCTGGGCATTACCTACTCGGATGAAACCCCTCCCCATCCCAAACAGCTGGCTGAAGCCATTTCTCCGCTACTTCAAACCGTCTCATGCCAAATTATTATGGAACCGGGCCGGTCCATTGTAGGAAACGCGGGCATATTGGTAACGAAGGTGCTGTATAACAAAGAAAGCGCGGACAAGCATTTCGTCATTGTCGATGCTGCGATGAATGACCTGTTGCGGCCAAGCTTATATGAGGCCCACCACGATATTCAGCCGGTCATAAAGAAAGAGTCCTCCGTGGTCAACACCGTTGATGTGGTCGGACCCATTTGCGAATCAGGAGATTTTTTGGCAAAAGATCGAAAAATGCCTCAATCTCAACCTGGAGATCTCCTGGCCGTCATGAGTGCCGGAGCGTATGGATTCACAATGGCTTCAAATTATAACTCCCGGCCACGCGTCCCCGAGGTACTCGTGAAAGGGAAGGACATCACGGTCATTCGAAAACGAGAAAACTACGAGGACCTTATTCGAGGAGAATCCATTTCAGAAGCCTTCTCGAATTAATTTTTCGATTTAAAACCCTGCGTTGATTCGCCAAGGCGTTCTCCGTTTTAAAGTTAAATAACGCAAAATTCCCTACACCAAGAGATTGAGGCCATAATTATGTTCAACGGTTCACTAGTCGCCATTGTCACCCCATTTTCGAAGGGGAAATTTGATGAAAAGGCCATGGCCGACCTCATCGAATCCCAAATTGCTTCTGGGACCCATGGGATTGTGCCTTGTGGAACAACGGGTGAATCAGCCACTTTGACTCCTGAAGAGCATGAACGGGTCGTGTCGGTCACCGTCGAAGTGGTGAATAACCGGGTTCCTGTGATTGCCGGAACAGGCTCAAACTCTACCGATGAAGCAATTACCTTTACGAAACACGCCAAAGCTGTTGGCGCCGATGCGGCATTGCTCATCACGCCGTATTATAATAAGCCCCCGCAAGAAGGGCTCTATCGTCATTTTGCCGCAATCGCAAAAGCCGTCGACTTACCACAGATCCTCTACAATATCCCTGGGAGAACTAGTATCAACATGTTGCCGGCCACAGTGGGCCGTCTGTCAGAGATCCCAAATATTGTGGGCATCAAGGAAGGCAGTGGATCTCTCCAACAAGTGTCCGAAATCATACAACGATCCCGTCCTGGCTTCCTGGTGCTCTCAGGCGATGATCCCTTGACACTCCCCATGATAGTCCTTGGCGGGAAAGGCGTTATCACCGTCACCGCGAACGTCGCCCCGACCGATATGGCCAACATGGTCAACGCCGCACTAAAAGGCGACTACGAAACAGCTCGGCTCCTTCACTACAAACTCTCTCCCTTATTTGGAGCATTATTTTTGGAGACGAATCCCATTCCCGTGAAAGCGGCTCTGGCTATGATGGGAACAATGTCAGAAGAGGTTCGACTGCCACTTACCCCGCTTGCTGCGGAATTTCGACCAGCACTCCAAGAGGCTTTGCAACAAGCCGGAGTCATTTGAGGAAATAGAACATATGGTTCGAACAATCATTACCGGCGCGGCCGGCCGCATGGGCATGCGGTTAGTCGCGTTGACTCAAGACACCCCTGGGCTGCAACTTTCCGGTGCAGTCGAAGTAAAAGGTCACCCTGCTGTTGGGAAAGACGCAGGTGAAGTCGCCCAAATCGGGCGAGTGAACATCACGATCACCGACGATCTCCGCACATGTCTCTCTCAGAGTGATGTGGTGATCGACTTCACCGCTCCCTCATCCTGCCTGGCCAACCTTCAGCAAATTGTTACCGGGGCAAAAGCCATGGTCATTGGAACCACGGGATTTTCTGATCACGAATTGGCCCAGCTCAAAACATTCGCTCTCAAAATTCCCTGTGTGTTTTCCCCAAACATGAGTGTAGGAATCAATGTGCTCCTTAGCACCGTCGGGAAAATCGCCCGATCTCTAGGTGAGCAGTACAACATCGAAGTAATCGAAGCCCATCACAATAAGAAAAAGGACGCACCTAGTGGGACCGCACTGAAACTGGCCGAGGCTTTAGCCGAGGGGATGGAATGGGACTTGAAAGAGGTGGGCGTCTATGCCCGGCATGGCATCACGGGGGAACGAAAAACTCGTGAAATTGGAATGCAAACCATCCGCGCAGGCGATATTGTTGGCGATCACACCATTTTATTGGGTGGACCAGGAGAACGCATTGAAATCACCCACCGGGCCCACACTCGCGATACCTTTGCCCAGGGCGCGCTCCGGGCAGCTGCCTGGGTAGCCCAAAAACCACCAGGCCTCTATTCCATGGCCGACGTCTTGGGCTTATCCTAAAAAAACTTCCTGAATTTACCAGCCATGTCGGTATGAAAGGATGACATTCAAGCAAAATTTCAATGACGCCCAATAATAAGCTATCCCCTCTCAACAACAATTTCGATAAACCTATCCCCACAAATGTCTCCAAGCTATTTGATCGGGCACCTACTAATCTTGGCCTATAAAGACTCTACCCATCCTGTCGATACACAATTCTTTCATTGACAAAGCC
>JBGSSO010000102.1:0-12859 GCA_041737015.1 Nitrospirales bacterium | reverse complement strand
GTTGATCGTTGGTATACGAATGGATGGTGGTCATAAACCCATGCCGGATGCCGAATTCCTGTAAAAGAATTTTAGCAACAGGAGCGAGACAATTCGTCGTACAAGAGGCGTTGGAGATGATGGTGTGTTGTTGAGGATTGTAGTCGGAGTCATTCACTCCTAACACGATCGTGATATCCGGGTCTTTGGCGGGTGCTGAAATGATGACCCGTTTGGCTCCGGCAGAAATGTGTAGTCCCGCTCCTTGTCGGTCGGTAAATCGACCAGTGGATTCGATGACGAAATCGATCTGGTGTTCTTTCCATGGCAAGGCCTGAGGGTCTTTGATGGCCAGGATCTGAATCTGTTTTCTATTGACTGTCAGAAAGTCGGGCCCATATTGAATATCGGCTTGAAATTTTCCATGAATCGAGTCGTAGGTCAAAAGGTGGGCCAGGGTTTTTGAGTCAGTCAGGTCATTGATGGCCACAATCTCGATGGCAGGATCATTGAAACAGGTCCGGAAAAAATTTCTTCCGATGCGACCAAACCCATTAATGGCAACGCGGATACTCATAGTTTGATATACCTAACTAAATGAAAATAAGGAAATCTTTCATAGGGATATGATCGTAATTTCACAATAGCATGAAGTCAAGAAAATATCGCGAGCCTGGCTCAAGAAAATTCCTCGTTTGCCTGGGTTGCGAGAGCAATTAGCCTTTGTCAGGTTACGCTATTCCTGTGGGCATGGTTTCTTTGTGCCCACTTTGGAATGAGGAACGTGAAATTGTGCTCCTTAATTGGCGGCTCTGATTATGTAGAAGAAATTTTCTTCAAGAAGGTGCTCGGGGATTATGCGATTTGAGGTTGCTAGAGAATTTTCATCGCGGTTTTCACTTCCTGCATCGTCTCGTGCGCCACGCGAGAGGCGCGTTTTCGTCCTTCTTCTACCATTTCCTGGGTCTGTTCGGGATGTTGAAGTATTGTGGCCCGTTTGTCCCACATAGGTCCGTAGCGTTCCACCATGGCGTCGGCAACTTGTCGCTTGCAATCGATGCATCCGATGGCAGCCGTGCGGCAATCCTGGTCAACCTGTTTGACGACGTCGGCAGATGAATAAATTTTGTGAAAGTCGAATACCGGGCAGACATCAGGGTTGCCCTTGTCGGTCCGGCGAACGCGTGCTGGATCCGTCACCATGGTTTTGAGCTTTTGTCGAACGACCGGCTCGGTATCGGAAAGATTGATCGTATTCCCGTAACTTTTGCTCATTTTGCGTCCGTCGGTGCCCATGACTTTGGGAAACTGTGTGAGATGTTCTTTGGGTTCGGGAAACACCGGCGAATAGAGATTGTTGAATCGGCGGCCTATTTCCCGCGTGAGTTCCAAATGGGGAAGCTGATCCTTGCCGACCGGGACGATATCGGGTTTGTATAACAGAATGTCTGCAGCCTGTAGCACCGGATAGCCCAAAAACCCATAGGTGGAAAGATCTTTTTCTTTGATCTCCTCCTGTTTTTCCTTATACGTAGGATTTCGCTCCAACCAGGGAATGGGCACAATCATAGAGAAAAGCAAATGGAGAATGGCGTGTTCGGGAATGCTGGATTGGACAAACACCGTAGCCCGATCCGGATCAATGCCGGCTGCCAGCCAATCAATCAGCAATTCCTGTGTGAATTCTTTAATCCGGCTGGTGTCGGCATAATTTGTCGACATGGCATGCCAGTCGGCCACAAAAAAATAACATTCGTGTTGGGCTTGTAAGGATTTCCAATTTTCCAGCGCCCCAAGCAGATTGCCTAAATGCATGAGCCCGCTCGGCTGCATGCCGCTGAGTACTCGTGTGGTCATAGTCAATATTCCGGTTCAAGTTAAGTAATGAAAGCAGGTAAAAAGAGGCGTTGAAATATCTGAAACACCATTCCGATAAAGCTGCTTATTATAGGGATATACGAATTTAGCATCAGGAGTCCCAAAATAAGAAACATCCCATAGGGTTCCAACCGGTTTAAGACTTCCGCGGATCTGACCGGGAGGAGGCTTCGGAGGACCCGGCTCCCATCCAAAGGAGGGACCGGCAGAAGATTGAACGAAAATAACACGATATTAATGATCATGGAAGATAAGGCCATGGCCGTGAGGGGAACCAGGATCATGCCGAGAAGATCCCGGCGTGGTTCAACACCAGGCTGGGGAGGCCAGTTGGCTTGGAGGGTGGGGTCGAGATAAAGAAACAGGGCGAGCAACAAGCTGCTGATAATGGCCAGAAACAAATTCATGAGTGGTCCGGCTGCGGCCACAAACGCCATGTCTCGTCTGGGGTTATGGAGTTGTGCAGGATTGACTGGAACGGGTTTGGCCCAGCCGAACACAAACCCTCCCGGTATCAGAGACAACATCAGTGGCACAATAATGCTTCCATACAGGTCGATGTGCGGGAGGGGATTGATGGTGAGTCGTCCCAGGTTTTTGGCCGTCTGGTCTCCAAAGAAATTTGCGACCCACCCATGTGCGCATTCGTGTAACACCACGGCGGCCATGAGTGGAACCAGCATGAACGAGAGGTTATAGAGAAAAGAGGAAAGGGAATCCATGTGGCTTAGTTGAGTTGGGTGAAGGTCTTGTTTTTGACTTGAAGGAGGTAGAGCCTTCGGTTCAGAATGCCTGCGGAACTAAAAGAGGCAAATCCACTCAAGGCCGGCAAGTCGGAGCGTCGCACAAGTTGGTCCCAGACCCCTTGTCCGGATTGAGCGCCCTGGCGGATGGTTTCCATCACCATGGTTGCCGCATCATAGGCTTGGAAGGCAAAGAGGGATGGTTCTTTTTGAAACTGACTGCGATACCGCTGAACAAACATCTGAATATTGGGGTCAGGGCTGTTGGGGAAAAACCCATCGACAAAAATGTGGCCGTCCAGATCGTGTTTAGCCCACCGAAACAACTCAGGATTATGCCAGCTATTGCCCCCTAAAATCGGCACATTCATGTCATAAAATGCCAGTTGTGCCGCAATGAGGGCCAGGTGTACCGGTTGTCCTGGGACAAACACGGCGTCAAACCCGGGTGTGTAGACGGTGCGATCTTCCCCGGTTCGGGTTTTTTCATTTTGGGTGGTGCCGTATTTGGCCAGGTCTTTCTCCTTCAAGAGGCGTAATTGTTCACCAATATCGGTCTGGTCGTCAGCATAGCCTTCAGAGGCGATAATTTCCCCGCCGGAGTGCACCACCTCCTTAGCGAACATATCAGCCATTTCTCGTCCATACGCTGTTTGGGGATAAATAATGCCAAAGCGGTGGTATCCCAGTTTTAGAATGGCATATTCCACCAGGCGTTTGGCTTGGACGGATGAGGTCATGGCGGTACTAAACCAAAATGATCCAAACTGCCGCACATTTAGGAGTGTGGATGAAGGGGTGACAAACGGTGTGGCATAGTCATCAGGGAGTCGGCCGAGTCCCTGTATTTCACGGGACAACAAGGGCCCTACGACCGCAAGGGGGCGAAATTCATCAAGCATTTGTTGTATCTCGACGCGTAACGGGGAGGTGAGGGTTGTGGTGTCTTTTACGACCAGCCCAACCGACGTCAGTCCCCATTGTTCTTTGGCGATGTCGAGAGCGAGTCGAATGCCGTTTAACGAATCTGTGCCATAGGGTTTCATTGGACCGGAAAAAGGCAGGGCGGCTGCCAAAATATGCGAATGAAATTTGATCTTGCTGATAAATGATTGCAGAAGGGCCATCGCCGTTTGAGCATAGGGGTGGGTGGGAAAGCGTTTGAGAAATCCCCGGATATCCCGTTCGGCGAGGACCTCATCCCCGTGGGCAGTATGCAGTTCAATCAGCCGGATGGTCGCGATGTCACCTGGATACCGGGAGGCATAACCTTCGACCAGTTCCTGGAGCGCGGATTCGTCTAACTGTTGCAAAATCAGAGTTTGAGTGAGGCCTTCTAATTCGAGCCGTTCCGTCTGGTCGGCCAGACCCATTTCATTTAACAGGGCCTTTACCGCTCCCAGCGGGTTGTGATTGTTTAACTCGGTTTGACGAATCAATTGGAATATGGACCGGCGTAGGTCCAGATCAGTGGCATAATCCAATGCCTGATACAATTGATCCAGTGCAGGCAAATAGTCCTGTAACTCGATATAGAGTTCGGCCATTAAGACCCGAGCGGGGTTCGTGGAACGTGAAAAGGGAAATTCTTCCAGGAGTTGCTTTAAAACCGTAAGGGCATCGGTCGGCTGGTGATCATTTTTCAGTGCGGTTGCTTGCAGGAGATAGGCTTCTTCCAGGATCTCTGGAGGAGGGAATGAATCAATCAACTTCTCGAGAGTCGTGATGGCGGCTGCAGGATTATCGGCTTCCAGCTCCAATCTTGCCTGATCCAGAAGAGGGGAGGTTGTAATTTGTTGAGCAAATGCGCGGTTGGGGCCTCCGCCAATGAAGGGCCACCATCCCTGGTCCAACAGCGACACCAAGCTTCCCAGTATGAGACACAATAGGGTTCGCAGCAACAGATATTTGAGTAAGACAGTCGTCAAAGGGAATTTACCTAAATGCCTTGGATATGGAAGGGATTGTCCGTATGGAAACAGCCCAACACCCGAATGAATGAGTGGGTGGATAAATCAAGAGCAGAATACGGTGACGACAATACTTTTCTTGTTTAGTATACCAGGAAGTTCTCTTACCAAAATAGAAGAACGCAAGAAAATCTCCGAATCGGATTACGGCCGGTGGCGTCATGAAAAAAATTGGGGTTCTTCCATCATGAAGATGAGGGTGGCGTAAAGAGCTGATGCAGGAATTCGTTGATCGCTATCTCACCATGTTGCAAGTCGAGCAGGGCTATGCAGCGAATACCATTGAGAGCTATCGCCGGGACCTCAGGAAACTCGAGACCTTTTTTCGAACACACGACATTGCCGATCCCACACATCTTTCCAAGCCACTGTGGTTTCAATTCTTAAGCAGTTTGAAAGCCGAAGGCCTGGCCTCTTCCTCAATTGCCAGGTGCCTGGCTTCTGTCCGGGGTTTCTATAAATCGTTTGAGAGGGGAAAGGATGACCCGACTTTTGAGGGTATGTTGAAAGGGACGCCGAAGCAATGGAGTCAATTGCCAAAGTTGTTGTCCGAAGCCGAAGTGACCAGATTGCTCAACTTGTCCCTGATGGATACCAAGGAAGATCTACGTGATGCCGCCATGGTGGAACTGCTCTATGCCACCGGTCTTCGGGTGTCCGAACTCATTAATTTGGAAATGGCGCATCTCAATCTGGATGTGGGGTTTTTGCAAGCGACGGGCAAGCGGGACAAACAACGAATCGTTCCGATCGGAGATAAGGCACGCCAATTGGTCTCGGAGTATCTGCAGTCTTCCCGCCCGGCCTTTGTCAAAAAGCGAACGTCTTCGGCGTTATTTCTCACCCGGCTGGGTCGGGCCATGAGCCGGCAATGTTTTTGGAAAATTCTCAAGGATCGCACGGCTCGGGCAGGTATCACTAAGCCTATTTCACCTCACATGCTTCGCCATTCCTTTGCCACGCATTTATTGGATCATGGTGCCGATCTTCGTTCGGTCCAAATGATGCTCGGCCATGCCAGCATCGCCACGACACAAATCTATACCCATGTCGAGCAAGCCCGCCTCAAAAAAGTTCACGACCAATACTTTCCCCGTAAACAACGTACGAGAGTCATTGGCACCCCCCACGACACGGGGTCTTGAGCAGCTATTTGGCCGGGTGCCATGTTGAGGTATTGGCCTTATCACAATTTGCAATTGGAAAAAGGCCTATGGCAGGCTAGCACCGAGCTTCTATTTTATAAATTTGGAGGGGTTGGTTATGAAGTATAGAAAGCAGGTACATTATGTGAAAGGGGTATTCGCCTGCCCCAAATGTCATCAACATTTTGTGCAAGAAAAGTGGTTGGAGGAATTCCGGGTACGGTGTCATAAGTGCGATTATCGAGGGGCCTTGACGCATGTGTCAGTAGAGGAGCAGATAGACGAGGAAGTTGAGCGTCGCTAGCGGACCTTGGTTTCCATTCTGGAATGGGTCTTTCAGGTCAGGATCGTCGGCTCCTTTTTTAATTCGATTCTCCTATGAATATTGCTCGGGGAAATATCCAATGGGTAGCTCTGGCTGCCCTTGTTTGGTTCTGTGGATGTGCGCAAGTTTCCGCCCAAACTTCTCCTCCCCAAGCCAGCCAGGAGCTTCAGGTTTTAGTTACCTATCATTCCCTTTCCGGTCATACGGCCGAGATGGCTAAGAACGTTCAAAAGGGTGCTGAATCGGTTGCACGCACAAGGGTAATCTTGAAAACGGTAGGGCAGGTGACAGCCGATGAGTTGTTTGGGAGCGATGCCGTCATAGTGGGTTCGCCCGTCTATTGGTCGAATATGTCAGGTGAAGTGAAAGCTTTTTTTGACCGGTGGCAGTTTGAATTTGGCGTGTTTCCTGAATGGAAAATGCGCAATAAAGTGGGAGCGGCGTTTGCCACGGGTGGACAGGTATCCAGCGGGAAAGAGGTGACGATGTTGACCATCCTTGCAGCCATGCTTGGGAACAAGATGATTGTGGTGAGTGACGGAGGAGCGTTTGGCGCTTCAGCGACGACGGAAGGCGACAGCCCTGGAATTAATGATGCGGAGCGTGCCGATGCATGGGCCTTGGGGAAGCGTGTGGCTGAAGTGGCCTGGATGATCAAGCGAGGTCAGGCGCTTCCAGGGCAATCATGAAGGGCTTTCCATGAGTTCGTTGCCGGGAAGCACAGACGATAAATGGGTTATATATTGGGAGCGGGAGTATGCCACCGCCTTTGCTCCGGAACGACTCAAGCTTGATTTTCATCCCCACCGTCCGTTGATGACCAACATGCCTTTGCCTGAACAACGGGAGTTAGCGGCCTCCGGATACAAAGTCCTTCCGGATGATTGTGGGCCGGTCCGAGCCGTAGGCCAATATGGCTGGCTCATCCGTTCACCGGCGGATTGCCGGTTTCGTAGGAAAGGTAGTGGTTTTGAATGGCAGTCTCCGCCCATTCTTCCTGAAGAACGGCTCTTGGGATATAAGTCATTTTCGGGAATGTATGTCGATACGATTCTGAATAGTGGATTTCCCAAGCTCTATTGTGGCATTCGTTTTTATTACCCCAAACAAGTCGGCATGATGATGAAGGATCTTCCCAATCATTTTTATCATTTCCCCAACCGGACCTTCTCCATCTGGGAAGGGATCAAAACGCAAGAATATAAACTGACCCCGAATCCCTATGATTTTCTGCCTGACCACGATGCATTTGTGACGAATTTCCTCCTGCAATTGGATCCATCTCCGGACAAGACCACGACCATTTTGCGTGGGGATCCCATTGGTCTCGTATTGCCGGTCATGCTCCCGAAACATTTTACACTCGAAGAGTTGAAGCATCCTTCAGAAGCCTCCAGCTCCTAATGCGGGTCAGGCCTCTGGCTTGCGTCTCGCGCGTCCTTTTCCCCTTAATTAATATCAGTGATTGCCAGCGAGGTATGAGATCGTGCGCGGTTTTCCTGCCTAAGGGGAAAGCCTTGTACCGCTTCAAATTGATATACTGGCTGAGTGTCGGCGAGTATGTCTGTGCGTCGATTCTCAGAGGGGCGAATTGGTTTGTTTCGACATCGGTGTTCATGAGGGAGAAACGTGAAAGTACAATCCAATTGTGATTTGATTCTCCACCAATGGCAGGCCCTTGCCAAAGCCTGTGATGACGGAGAAAGTCAGAATCGACTGGCGTTGTTGTGGGATCACATTAGTCGGTTCCCGGTCAGGCAGGCGGCATCCGCGCATGCCGAGATCGAGACCGCGTATTTTCTCGCTCAAGCGGGTTTTTCCGTGGCATTTTTAGAGGCCTCTGGTGGACGAACGGCGGACTTGGAGTGTTATGAAGGCGCGCATCGATTTTTTGTGGAAGTCACGGTTATTCAATCAACCCAAGGAGCTGCTCGCAAATCACCTGCGGTTCGTCTACAGCCTCACCAGATTTTAGAATCCTCGGATGAATTCTTTGAACAGGCCTTAGTCAAACGGTTGTTGTCACGCATGGCCGAAAAAGCCAGACAATTAGAACGGTACTGCGCACCCGTGTTGCTGGCAGTCAGTGTTCCTGATTTACCATGGGGGAAAGGGCGTCCTCAGGACATTCCTCCCTTGGACCTTCAGCGATTAGCCGCGATGTTAGTCGGAGTGGTCGTCGACGTCCCTCAATTCAGTGCGATTCTGCTGACGTTATGGAAGACACCGGCTCAGGAATTACGCAATCCCATTCGTATTCGCCAGGTAACTTGGGTCACACGACCACCGGGGAATCCGCGCGACCCTCGAATTCGATTGTTGGCCGTGAACCCGGTTGCTCGATATCGCCTCAGCTCCCAAGAACTCAAGAGTATCAAGGAGGAAATGTGAAGACCATGCTGCGAGGAAGGATTGAAACAAGCGAGAGCGGTTAGGATAAAGGCAGCGAGGTTTTGAGTGCTTCCAGGTCTTTAATGACGAGTAAATTGCCATTCTTCGTCGCGACCGTGATGCCTTCGGTGCATATTGTCCTGCATTTCTCAAGTTCCTGTGCCTGATGAAGTGATTGAGCTAACGCTAAATAAGCGGCTGAATACTCAGGTTTCACTTGGATGCATTGCTCCAGGGTCGGAATCGCCTCTTTCCAATTTTTGTCATTCATGTAGGCTTTCCCCAGGCCGAACCACAATGTTTCGTCCTTGGGGTCCATTTGGAGCACTTTTTTGAATTGTTCGATCTTAGGATTGGCCATGGCGTGAAATCCAATCAGAAAAGATGATAACAGAAAAGGAACGAAAATCAGCCTATCATGCGGGTGTATTCGTTGTCTAAGCCATTCCCCTATGCTAGGATCTTTTACGCTTTTCCCTCCTGCTTGTCAGTAGGCGCAAGGTTTATCCCCGGTAACGGTGATCAGGGTTTTCCTCTTTTCATGATTTCCTTTTCAAGTTTGGGAGTTCTTTAGCATGGGACGTGTCGGATACGTTTCTCATCCGGCCTATGGTCTCCATGAGATGGGTAAAAGCCATCCGGAGTCCCCTGAACGGCTTCGTGCGATTCGCGCGCAATTAGAAAGTACGGGAACGTGGTCCCGGCTGCATCAGGTGGCTCCACGACGGGCCGAGCGGAAATGGATTGAACTCATCCACGACTCATCCTATGTAGAGAGTCTTGAACGACGCTCCCCCTCAAGTGGTTATGTCTCCCTGGATCCTGATACGTCGATGTGTCCAGGAACGCTGGAGGCCGCCTATCTGGCAGTCGGCGGCGGGTTGGCGGCAGTGGATGCTATCATGAACCACGACATTGATCAGGCTTTTTGCGCTGTGCGGCCTCCTGGGCACCACGCCGAGGCGGATCGAGCGATGGGGTTTTGTTTCTTGAATACCATCGCGATTGCCGCCCGTTATCTTCAGCAACAATATGGACTACAAAAGATCATGATTGTGGATTGGGATGTGCACCATGGCAATGGCACGCAACAGGCCTTCTATGATGATCCCACAGTCCTTTTTTTTAGTACACACCAGTCTCCGTTTTATCCCGGGACGGGCCGGGCGACGGAAACCGGGGAAGGTCAAGGGAAAGGTCTGACGATCAATGTGCCGCTCTCGGGAGGACAAGGGGATGAGGAGTATCGCGAAATATTCCAGAAGGTCCTGGTCCCAGCCGCCGAACACTTTCAACCTGAATGTATTCTGATTTCCGCCGGGTTTGACGGTCATCGGGATGATCCGTTGGCGAGTATGGATTTAACGGAGCAAGGCTATGCCGACATGACAACGATGGTCTCGAAGATTGCGAAAAAATTTGCAGGTGGACGAATCGTGTCATGTTTAGAAGGGGGCTATCATCTCAAGGCGTTGGCGGGATCGGTGGACCGCCATCTTCAGGCTCTGCTGAATATTTGACGTGATGAAATCAAAGCGATCATGGAGAGGAAAAGCGTGGTTGTTGCTCCTGTTGGTGCTGGGGGTGGGTATCTACATTTTTTATACGGAGATTCGTCCCACCGTCATATTCGGATTACGGGAGGATTACGCGAAACCCATTCCCTATCAACAGATTCCAGTAGGATTGCAAAGCTTGAAAGCGGAGGAATGTGGAAGTTGCCATGTCGAAATCTACGAAGAGTGGAAATCCAGTATTCATGCCGAGGCCTTTCACGATCCGTTTTTTCAAGCCTACTGGAAAAAAGATGACAATATCTGGGTCTGTTTGAATTGCCATACGCCATTGGAAAATCAGCAACCGACCCTTATTCAAGAGCTTCCCCGTGGGCGTGTCGAAAAAGCCGTTCAAATTCCTAATTACCGGTACGATCCGGAGTATCAACAGGAAGGTGTGACTTGCGCAGCCTGCCATGTTCGGGATGGGATGATTCTCGGTCCATATGATGATTCGGTAGCCCCTCATCCCACAAAATTTGATCCATCGTTCAGAACGACCCAAGTCTGTTATCGCTGCCATAATGTCGTTTCAGGACCCATGCAATTCTACAATGCGGGGCCTTGTGGCACGTATCCTGAATATGAAGGCAAGTTTTTCATGAAGGAAAAGGGACTGATTTGTCAGAGTTGTCATATGCCGGAAGTCGAGCGGCCGGTTGCCAAGGATAGCCCTATCCGATACGGTCGCCGGCATCTCTGGCGAGGAGGTCATGATCCGGACATGGTCAAGCGCGCGGTCGCTGTCCAAGTGCAGGCAGACCCTCCCACCCCCCAACCAGGTGAGGAGGTCAAATTGACGCTGACGCTGATTAATGCAGGGGCTGGACACAAAATCCCGACCGGGGACCCTGATCGGTTTTTTACCGTTGAATTTACCGTGCGCGATTCGAACGGCACGGTGGTGCATGAGCAATCTGATACCATGGGCCGTTGGATCCTTTGGCAGCCCGTGATTGTGGAAGTATACGATAACCGGTTGCTGCCTCTTGCCAGCCGGGATTATTCCTTTGAATATGAAATCCCGGAAAATGAAAAAGGGTGGATCGTTCAGGCGCGGATTCGGTATCATATTCAGACCGATAGTCAAAATCAGATGTTGAGAGATCGGTACGATCTGATGGCTGATGATCCGTATGTCTTTACGATCTATGAACGGGAGTTTCCCTTGGATGCGACCCTGTCTACGGTTTTACAGGATCACGAACCCGATCTTCGGGTAGGGTGCATGGCACCGCCCGATGGGCTTGCTCCTCATCCCCCGGCAGATACCTCTTCACTTCATTCATAAAGGAAAGAACTGTGGCCGAAAATTTTTTCATTGATACCGAATCACTTGCCCAAAACCTTGGCCGCGAAGACTTAGTCATTCTTGATGTACGAGGACGGGCGGCCTATTCCTCTCATATTCCCGGTGCCGTTCATAGCACCTGGCATGAGTACAGCGATCCATCAGCCGTGGCAAAGGGGGTCTTAGATCCTGACCTGGGGAGGATTGAACAGCGCCTTCGAGCGCTTGGTATCAACCAGTCCAGTGACGTGGTTATTTATTGTAACCCCTTCGATAATTGGGGCGATGAAGGGCGCATGTTCTGGATGTTGACGTATTTGGGGCATTCCAGCGTCCGAATTCTGGACGGTGGGTGGGTTAAGTGGACTGCGGAGCAGCGTCCCTTTGAACATGAAGCGATTCAACCCAAGCCGGGTGATTTTACTGTCACGGCCAATCCGGATCTCATTGTGAATAAGGAAGGGTTAAAAAAACTGGTCAAAGGACCGCATCCGGATACCCTCATTCTTGATGCCAGAAGCGTTGAGGAATATGCGGGGAAGGAGATCGATGGGCTGCCTCGGGCCGGCCATATTCCTTCTGCCATCAATATCCCGTGGAATCGGTTTTTACAACCGGATGCCACGGTGAAATCTCCTGAGCAGGTAAAGAAAATATTTGAAGATCACGGGCTACGGGACAATCAGGAAATCCTGACATATTGCTTGGGTGGGGTCCGGGCGGCTTGGGTGTTTTGTCTGTTGCGATACGTAGGGTTTCCACGAGTGAAAGTCTATCCAGGGTCCTGGTGGGAATGGTCACGGGATTTCGCGGCACCGGCGGAAAAAGACGTTAAGTTATTATATCGGGTCACCAATCAGGATCAGATGAAATCATCTTGATCTTGTGTGTGAGGGATGAGAGGATCATTTAATCTCTCAGTTCAATATTTATTCACTTTTTCAAGGAGGTCAGGGATGAAAAAGCAAGCAGTTATTAAGGGAATTGGTCTGTTCGCCATTCTAGGGGTGCTGGTTGCGGGGTCGTGGGGCTCTGTCGCTTTTGCAGGAGCCAATCCACATGTGGCTGAAGCGATTGCCCATGCCGAGGGAGCCGTGAAACATGGCGAGCAGGGACATGCTGATGCGTTGGTTGAGCATGCCCAAGAAGCTTTGACCCACGCCCAAGGCGCTCAAAAAGACGTGAAGAATCCTCATTTAGATGAAGGCGTTCACGAACTCATGGAAGCGGTGGAACATGGCAAAGCCGGTCATGCCGATGTCGGGACCAAGCATGCGAAAAGTGCAGTGATGCACTTGAAAGAGGTTAAGTAATCATAAAGCCTTAATCTGATAGAAAAAGCGGGTAGAGTCCACCTCTGCCCGCTTTTTTTTGTGGGGTGGTGAATGTCAACGATCAGTGGAGGGTTTTTTCAATTTTCTCCGGTGTTCGGAGAAGTTCGACGCAATCTAGAGACCATTCTGAGCGCTATCCATAACTTTGAAGGGCATCTCCTTGTTTTTCCAGAACTAGCACTTTCGGGATATCAATTCCTTTCTAAGGACGAAGTCAGGGAGCTGGCAGAAGATATTCCTTCTGGCC
>JBGSSO010000095.1:0-26331 GCA_041737015.1 Nitrospirales bacterium | reverse complement strand
TGAAAGATAAAATTGCTATGTTTTGTAATGTTGATAAAGGTTCTGTCATCACGGCGAAAGATGTGGATTCCATTTATGAGGTACCGATTATCCTGAGAAAAGAAGGCCTAGATGAATTAATTGTCCGTTTACTCCATCTGGAAACTCGGCCACCGAACCTTCGGGATTGGGATATTTTAGTCCAGAAGATTAAGCGGCCACGACATGAAGTCACGATAGCACTGGTTGGCAAATATGTAGAGTCTCGAGAATCCTACAAAAGTGTCTCGGAAGCGTTGACTCATGGCGGATTACGCGATGAAACAGGCGTTCATATTCAATGGGTGGAATCGGGTGACATTGAGAAGGACGGCCCCGAACGCCTGTTAGCTGATGTGGATGGAATCTTAATTCCAGGAGGGTTTGGCCTTCGAGGGATCGAAGGAAAAATTGATACGATCCGGTATGCCAGGGAGAGACATCTTCCCTTCTTTGGCATTTGCTTGGGTATGCAATGTGCGGTGATTGAGATTGCCAGAAGTCTAGGCGGACTTCAGAATGCCAATAGTTCGGAATTTAATCCGGATACGCCGTATCCGGTCATTGACCTGCTTCCCGAACAACGAACCATTCAAGAAAAGGGCGGGACCATGAGATTGGGAGGCTTTCCCTGTCGATTACTTCCCAATACCCTTAGCTTTGCGGCCTATGAGCAATCGGATATTCGGGAACGACACCGCCATCGCTATGAATTCAATAATGAATACCTGGAAGCTTTGACCTCAAAGGGTCTGACGATTAGTGGGACATCCCCTGACGGAAGGTTAGTAGAAATCATCGAATTGCAAGGGCATCCCTGGTTTGTGGGTACACAATTCCATCCAGAGTTTCAGTCTCGACTGTGTTCTCCTCATCCTCTTTTTTCTGCATTCATTGGCGCGGCCCTTCAAAGAAAATTCGGCACGTAACGAACAGGATTTTTCATGGCTCAGCCAACTCAAGTCGACATTGGCCCGTTCTCCGTGGGCGGGAGTTGCCCGCATTTTTTAATTGCAGGGCCTTGCGTGATCGAAAGCGAAAAATTGGTCATCGAGACCGCTGCTGCGATTGCGGAAATAGCCAAAGATCTTCGCATCCCATACATCTTTAAGGCGTCCTATGATAAGGCCAATCGCACATCGATTTCTTCATTCCGAGGGTTAGGCATTACGGAAGGATTGAAAATCCTCAAGAAAATTAACCGTGAGTTAGGTGTCCCTATTCTAACGGATATTCACGAAGTCCACGATGTTTCTCAAGTTGCTGAGGTTGTAGACGTATTGCAAATTCCGGCGTTTTTATGTCGACAAACCGACTTACTCTCTGCGGCCGCTAAATCCGGCCGGGTGGTCAATGTGAAAAAAGGTCAATTCCTATCCCCATGGGATATGGCGAATGTTGTTCATAAGCTTCAAGAGGCCGGGACCAGAAAAATTTTCTTAACGGAGCGAGGAGCGAGCTTCGGCTATCAAAATCTTGTCGTCGATATGCGCTCTTTACCCGTCATGAGAAATCTGGGATACCCGGTGGTGTTTGATGCGACCCACAGTGTGCAATTGCCTGGCGGCGGGGGAACAGTCTCTTCAGGACAACGGGAATTTGTGGCACCGTTAGCCCGTGCGGCGGCCGCAGCTGGATGTGACGGATTCTTTATGGAAGTCCATCCTCGTCCGGAGGAGGCACTATCCGATGGGCCAAATATGATACGGTTAAGTGAGTTGCGGGGACTATTGGAACAACTTCAAGCAATTTGGCAGGTAACTGGAAAGGGAGAAATCTCTCCACTTACATGAGATTTCAGGAAGAAATATTAGAGTTATCATGAATCAATCGGAATTAATAGTAAAAGAAAAATCCGAACAAAATGATGTAATTATGGGAGAAGCCTATCTCAATCTTCCTAATTCTCTTACTATTTTGCGGATCTTGTTAATTCCCGTTTTCATTTGGTTTTTCTCTGAATCAAGCCCTGATCGGGCCCTGGCAGCCGGCCTGGTGTTTGCCTGTGCCGCTTTTACGGATTTTCTTGACGGGTATTTGGCTCGGAAAAGCGGTCAGATTACCAATTTAGGGAAATTGCTCGATCCGGTTGCCGATAAACTTCTGGTGGCCTCTGGACTTATTCTTCTTGTGCAATTCCAGCGAGTGGCCGTGTGGTTGGCGATTGTCATGATTGCACGTGAAATGATAGTGACGGGAGCCAGGGTGGTCGCCGCGAAAGAAGGCTTTGTGGTTCCAGCTGACTCTCTGGGAAAATTTAAAGTTATCGGGCAAATCGGGGGGATTCTCTGTCTTATTCTACAGGGAGTCTGGGTTCAAAGTGAGGGTCCACTGGCTACTATTGGAACCGGACTGTTGTATATCGCTCTGTTTTTTTCCTTATTTTCAGGCTGGCGATACCTCATGCAAATCTTTAAGAAAATCAGTCCGCAATATTGGTAGGTGATGTCCACAAGTCGCTAAGAGATGGAACTATATTTATTAGGAGTGGTCGGAGCCTATCTCTTAGGATCTATTCCGTTTGGTCTAGTCGTCTCTCGAATTTTCGGAACGGATGATCCTCGCACTCAGGGGAGCCATAATATCGGGTTCACCAATGTCCTGCGTGTATCAGGCAAAAAAGTAGGAATATTTACTCTACTTGGGGATTTAGGGAAAGGAACGGTCGCGACAGTTATCGCAGGCTTAATGGGGTTTTCTTGGCTCTGGATTCTTGTCATAGGCATTTCGGTTATTCTTGGTCATGTCTTTTCCATTTTCTTGCAATTTAAAGGCGGAAAAGGAGTAGCCACGGCCTTAGGGGCCATTATCGGTATTCATCCGTTGATTGGGTGGCTTCTTGTTGGTGTGTGGTTAGGCGCGGTATTGGTTTTCGGATATTCCTCAGGCGGAGCTCTATTAGCTTTTGGTGTGTTTCCATTTTTGGCCTACTTCATGACTTACGACTTCTATTTTTGCCTCTTTGCTCTAGGAGTCATGGCCATCATATTTATCTGCCACAAAGAAAACATCATTCGTCTTATGCAGGGGACCGAAAGTAAAATGAGGCTAATTTAAACTTAACATAATATTTATTATCCGACCTTAACGAATGTAAGAATTAGGATGAATTTAGGAAGTTTTTCACTCGTATTTTCAATATCTTGCATTCTTTTGTTTATTCCTCCATCACCCGCTGTAAGCCAGACAGCCAAGGAACTTAGAGGGCTAGAACTTCTTGGAGATATCGAACAGGCCATCACCAGTCTGGCTGAACGAGTGACGCCTACGGTGGTCAATATTACACCAATTCGTGAAATCGCTCAGGGACAAGGGTTTCAACGACGGGCGCCATTTTCTCAAGGCAGTGGGTCAGGAGTTATTGTGCGGGAAGATGGAATTATCGTGACCAATAATCATGTGGTTGGGGAAGACGCGACCGAGGCGGATGTCCGGCTCTCCGATAAGTCCAATATGATTGCTCAGGTCATTGGACGTGATAAAGAAACCGATATAGCGGTCCTCAAAATTCAATCTGACCGGAAATTTCCAGCTGCGCATTTTGGGGATTCCAATGCCTTAAAGGTTGGCCAATGGGTATTGGCTGTGGGGAATCCGATGGGGTTAGACCGCACGGTGACCCTAGGTGTTGTGAGTGGGATTGGAAGGGAACGCCTCAATTTATCCCGGTATGAAAATTTCATCCAAACGGATGCGGCGATCAATCCTGGCAATTCAGGAGGGCCACTCTTTAACCTTCGAGGAGAGGTGATTGGAATCAATACCGCCATTATCCATATGGCGCAAGGCATCGGATTTTCAATTCCCGCCGACATGGTTTCGCGGGTGGTCGAGCAATTAGTGTCCCAGGGGCGAGTGGTCCGCGGATGGCTTGGCGTCGGAATTCAATCTCTCACCAAAGAGCTTGCGGAACAATTTGGAATTAAGGAAGGCCATGGGGTTCTCGTCAATGAGGTCTATGAACACGATCCTGCCCATGTGGCCGGAATTAAACCAGGGGATATCATTGTGTCGGTAGACGACAGCTCGGTTGATTCGCCCAACCAACTGTCTAGACTCGTTGCGCGTGTCGGACCTGGCGAGAATGCCAAAATTCTTGTGTTACGGGACGGCAAAGAATTGATCTACCTCGTGCCGATGGCGGAAAGGCAGGAGAAATCCATGTTAGCCTCACTCCCGTTACAAAAATCAGAAGTTACCTTAGGGCTTGATGTCCAAGGGCTTACAGCTGCACTCGCTGAGCAATTTGAACTACAAGAAACCGTGGGCGTGCTCGTGACCAAAGTTGACCCTGGTGGCCTTGCGAACTCTGAGGGGGTTCAAGCCGGAGATTTAATTAACGAGGTCAATCGGCAAACTGTCCGGACCGTCACGCAATTTTCTGAGGAAGTCGCTAAAGTGAAGCCGGGGCAAACGATTTTACTTCGAATAATTCGAAAGGCAAGAGCATTTTTCATTGTGATCAAAACGCTACCTTAGCGCTTCTCTCACATTATGATCGAGGGGTTAGTGGGACGAAACAGCTTCCTTTTCTTTTTTATGTTCTTCAACTATTCGATTAAGGCAATCCTTCGGTACCTCCTCGTAACCTGAAAATTCCATCACATAACTGCCCTTTCCAGCCGTCATGGACGTCAAGGATGGAGCATACTTCAGCATTTCTGCCAGCGGCACAAAGGCCTTCACGATTTGATTGTGTCCCTTAGTCGCCATTCCCTGTATGCGTCCACGCCGCGAGTTAAGATCTCCAATCACAGTTCCCACCAGATCATCCGGGACTAGGACATCGACTGACATGATAGGTTCAAGAATGGTGCTGTGAGCAGCCTCCAGGGCATGTTTGAGTGCCATTGATCCTGCCACTTTAAAGGCTAACTCGGAAGAATCGACGGGATGATGAGATCCATCATAGACAGCCACGCGGATATCAACGATGGGAAACCCGGCAACAATCCCATGTTGTAGGGCTTCGATCACGCCCTTTTCCACTGCAGGGATGAAATTCCGTGGTATGACGCCACCCACAATTTTGTTGTGAAATTCAAATCCGCCCCCACGCGGAAGGGGCTCAATTTGTAGCCAACAATCTCCATATTGTCCATGCCCACCGGTTTGTTTTTTGTATTTTCCTTGCGCTTGAGCCATGCGATGGATCGTCTCCTTATAGGGGACCTTCGGCATGTGCAAATCCACTTCAACTCCATACTTGCGCCTCAGTTTGTCTAATGTGGCATCGATGTGACTCTGCCCTACCCCACTTAACAGCATTTCTTTTGTCTCTTCATTCCTGAGAAACTCCAGAGAGGGATCTTCTTCAACTAACTTATGAAGACCTAAACTGACCTTGTCAATTTCATTCTTGCTTTTTACCTCTAAGGCATAAGACATGACCGGACGCGATATTTTCAGGCCCGGGAATATGATGGAATGTCGTTCATCGCAAATGGTGTCGCCAGTTTGAGTATCCTTTAATTTGCCGATTGCCACAATATCTCCGGCAGAGACTTGATTAACCTGTTGATGCTTCTTGCCGATGGAGAAGAAGAGATGTCCACCTTTCTCCTTGGTCTGGCGGGAGGCATTATAAAATCCTGAATCGGCCTGTAAGGTCCCGGATAGCACTCGCACAAAGGATAGACGCCCCATAAACGGATCGATGGTGGTTTTGAAGACGAAAGCCGAAAACGGATCATGTGGATCAGATTTTCGTTGACCTTCGTCATGTGTCTGAGGTTGCTGTCCGACATTTGGATGGAGACTGGAACGGTCGGAAGGAGACGGGAGAAATCGTTGTATCGCATCGAACAAGGATGTTGTTCCAACATTGCGAATAGCAGATCCGCACAACACCGGAACAAGCTTCCGCTCTAATGTGCCGAGGGTCAATCCATCCCGTAAATCTTCATCTGAGATCTCACCTTGGGAGAGATATTTTTCCACCAATTGATCATTCGTTTCTGCCACCTGCTCCATAGCTCGGTGCCGGAATTCATTCGCAATGGGTTGGTGTTCTGCCGAAATCTCAGTTTGGTGGATTTTGGGCGAACCGGAAATCGGAGTGATGACATTCCTCGAAATGAGATCAATCACTCCAGTCAGCATGGCCCCCTCTCCAACTGGAATTGTGATCGGGACTCCGGTAAACCCCAATGTTTTTTCACACTCTGTCAGAATCGAGCGATAGTCCGCTCGTTCTTTATCCAGTTCATTAATAAACAGGAGACAGGGAAGTACGTGTTCCTGAATAAGATCCCAGACTCGTTCGATTTCTGACCGAAGCCCGGTACTGGCTCCTACAACAAGCACCACGCCATCCACCGCCCTGAGAGCGCATTGAACCTCAAAGCAATAATCGCTCATGCCCGGTGTATCTATAATATTGATTTTTGTCCCCTGCCAATCGAACTGACAGATGGTCGAACTGATGGAATGGTGCCTTTGGACCTCTTCCGGTTCAAAATCACCAATAGTATTTCCCTGAGGAATGGTCCCCATGACCGGGATGACTCCCGTGGAAAAGGCCAGGGCTTCACAAAGGGTGGTCTTTCCTGCCCCAGGGTAGGAAGAAATGACCACGTTACGGATGGATGGGGCCGATTCGTGTGGCATGCGAACCTCCTCTCAATTTCCTTGAATTTTAGGTAGGAAAGGAAAGAGTGTCAATGAAAAAGAAAAATGGGCTGTCAGGAGATCAACGCTCTTTTTATTTTATCGTCAGTGGATCGACAGATAAGCCTTCAAAAAATCTGCACTGTGGTTTTGGGGAAAAAATATTCGGGCAAAATTTTCCCAGTAAATTCTGCGGTTTTCTCTTAAAAATAGTTTGGAGCCTTTTGTTCAAAAAATCTGGCACTCAGGTTGCTCTAGTGTCCTATCTAAGAGAGGAGAATTGATACCAACTCCATGGTGGACCATACACCCGTATCAATGACCGAAACGATGTAAGTCGTTTCAACTCTCGCCCCTCTTCTTTCACAGGCTGATGCAGACATGGGGATCTTTTGAGATCCAGGGAAAGTCTTGCGTCAAAAACTAGGTATTAACACTTATTTTTAGGTGGGGGATCACATGAGCACATTGACACCTGAGTTGGCCGGTATGACCTCAATGAATCAAGTTGCTGGGTTGAAGCAGTTAACTCAGGAGATAGTTCCTGGCGATCTTTCTGAAGTTTGTGACCTCTCGCCACTTCCCTTCTCTTTGCATTGTCTAGGAGGGACTTGGGAGGGTTTTCTTGTTGGATGGCACGAGGACGATGTGCAATTGCGTTTGACCGGATTTCCTCCGATAGAACTCTCGCAGATCATTGAGTTGAAATATTGTGTTTCAGAACAAGAGCATCCCCTGAAAAAGTTCCAGGGAATGATTAAAGATATACATGTGGAACCAGGTCAGACCGCTTGGGAAGGGACAACAGACATTCTTCTACACTGCTCAACAGAGAATGATGGCACTAGTCGCTGTTCGTCAGGTACGAGAGTCGTGCTGCCTCAAGGAAAAGGTCTCGTGGTATATGGACAAGTTTTAGCAGGTTCGTTCAATTCCTCCTGGAAAATTAAAAACCACGAACTCTCCGACTTAATATCAGGGGTTTCTCTTCATGAGAAGAAAGAAGAGATCAAGGACGGGTCCCTTATTCCCCAAAAAACGGGCGTGTACAGTAATCGTCTCACCATTGAAAAAGGCAATGGGCAACGGATTAGTGCCTACCATGACCGACCTATTAACAGAAGCTCAACAGAACGACCTGTCGTCGTTATTGCCCCGGGGTATGGGGAAACCAAGCGGGATTATTTGACCTTGGCGTATTACTTTGCCAGCAATGGATTTCATGTCGTGCGCTATGACCATACCAATCATGTCGGCGAGAGTGATGGACTGCACTATCACGTATCCCTTTCCTCAATGAAGGATGATTTTCAAACCGTGACGCGTTATGTCAGGGCCACTTGGCCGAACTCAGCAATAATCGGTGTGGCCGCAAGTTTAGCTTCGCGAGTCGCCCTCAAAGCCGAGGCTGAATGTCCATCATTATCCCTCCTGATCATGCTCATGAGCATTGTCAATGTTCAACGGTCTGCAGCCACGGTTCATCAGGAAGATCTCTTTGCGGGGTACGGTAATGGGCAGGGCCCTGACTCGGCGAATTTTTTGGGCTTTAATGTGGGAAATCAATTTTTGGGGGATGCCATTGCCAACAAATTTGTCACGCTTGAAGACACACTGATTGATGCGGAATCCTTAACCTCCCCCGTCATACTGGTTTCCGCCGGTAAGGATGCCTGGGTGGCTCCCGATGATCTTCAAGCGTTTCGGAACGCATTGGGTCGACGTCTTGAGGATTGGATTGTGGTCCCTGATGCATTACATCGTCTACAAGAAAACCCCAAAAGAGCCCGTGAAACCTATCAACAACTCATCGCACAGTGCCATAAACATGTGACTCAGAAAGCTTCTCCTGATTTGATCCACCACCCCAATCGACTAGACCTGGGACGCCAAAATCGACGAGAAAAAATTGCGCAACAACAACGGGCGGAGACCGACGTGGGAGCAGGCTTTTGGCAGGATTACTTGGGCCACTTTCAGTCGGTGGCCCAATGCCGGGATTACGTGAAACTCCTTGACCATGTGTTTCATGCCTTAGGCCCCATTACTCCTGGTCAACAGTTTCTGGATGCCGGGTGTGGAAATGGCAATGCAGGGTTATATTTTTTGAATAGGCTTTTCTCCACCATTTCGAGTGGGATCCCGTACCTAGAGAAGTGCATTCAGTATGTGGGGATTGATGTCGTTCCTGAGGCGTTGAAACGGGCCAACAAGGCGATGCTCGCCGCCACCACAGAATGGCAACATGGCAAGACCTCTCCGATACCCCTCGTCACGAAATCATGGGCGCAGGTAGATTTAGGTCAGCCTCTCCCCTTTCCAGACAACCGATTTGACCGGATTGTCTCTAATCTGGTGATTGGATATGTCCAGGATCCAGGCGCAACCTTACGAGAACTGTATCGTGTTCTCGCTCCAGGGGGACGAATAGTTATTTCCAATTTAAAACCGAATGGTGACTTTTCCGGTATTTACCAAAGTCTGGTCAGTAATGCTGCCCTCCTACAGCAACGAGAAGAAGCACGGGATCTATTAAATAATTATGGGAAAATCCGACAGGCCGAAAAAGAAGGGCAATTTTGTTTTTTTGATCAAACCCAATGGGAATCGATCGTCGCCACCTTGGGCTGTACGAATGCGGGTATTTTTTCAACTTTTGCAGGACAAGCGTATCTCGTTGTTTTGGACAAGCCCATTGTCTGCACACAAACGCAAAGGCCAATCATCCAGAATGAAGAACCATACCCCACACTGAATCTGCTGCCGGGGATTCTGAAGCAGGTGGCATAAGGCCGTCTCTTTCTATAAATATTTTTCAAGGAGTACCTCATGGCCTAAATGGCACATCAATAGGACATTGACTGAGCATGGATTGTACAGAAGAGTATCGTTCACTGAGGCGCAAAAGGAGGTGTCCCCGACATTCAAGGACTCAACTCTTTTGACTTCTTCCTGCATTTATTGTCCAATAGGCCTCCAAAGGTGTCAGAGCCAAGGATCTAGTGTGATCTCTCATCTGTCGTTGTCTTAGACGTGAATTTTTACGCCTTCAGCGGACTCCTGAATGGTCTGGCCGCCACAGCCTCCGGCCTTATTGTCTATGCCAAAAACCCTCACAGCTCCAAGCATCAAGCCTATGCCCTGTATTGTTTAGCTGCCGCCGTTTGGGGCTATGGGTATTGCGCATGGCACCTTTCCTCAACTCACGATCTCGCCCTAATCTTTGTTCGATTGTTAATGGCCGGAGCCATCTTTCTGCCGCCAGCCTATCTGTGGCATGTCCTGACCTTATTGGATGATGTGGAAGCGAACAGATGGGTTATTCGTCTTGGATGGGTAGCTAGTTTTATTTATTTCTGCGCGAACTTTACCACCTATTTCGTGGCTGATGTACATCATGTCGGTGATTTTCCCTTTTGGCCGAAACCCGGTCCCTTTTTCCATCTCTATCTACTGGGGTTTGCCCTATCGACTATTTATGGAACGTGGTTGCTCTACCGGGGAGCACGGACCAGAACTGGTCCTGAACGTTCACGATTTTTCCTTCTCACCATCGGGTCAGTCATTGCGTACTTAGGGGGGATGACAACTTTTCCGCTCTGGTATGGAATTGAAATTCCGCCGAACGGGACAATCCTACTGACGGTCTATACCTCGGTCGTCGCCTATACGCTCCTACGATACCGACTCATGGATCTCGGTACGGCTGTGGAACGAAGCATTACGGGAAGCCTCTTGTTAGCGCTAGTGGCTTTCCCTGCCTATCCGATCCTCCTCCTTGGCCAAAGTCTGTATTTTGGGCAAATTAATATCGCCTATTCATTTGTGGAACTGAGCGTGTTGCTCATCTTGGTGCTTGGAGCGTCCTCCTTGAAACGAGAAGCAAAAACGTTAATTACGAAATCACTGTTCAAGGAACGATATAACCGACATGAAACGGTGGTACATTTTTCTAAGTCCCTCCTCTCCATACTGGAATTAAAAGATTTGACGGCGACTATCGTGGAATCCATTTGTCCCACATTAGGATTGCAATGGGGAGTGTTATATTTACGAAGTTCCAGCAGTCAGGATTATCGACCGGTATCCAGCTTTGGAAAACCGACCACGGATCTCCCAGTCCTCTATTTGCATAAAACTCCTACGTTGTTGGAAATGTGGAGGCAAGGTACTTCCTGTTTTGTCATTAATGAATTGGAACTCTCTACCATCAACTCTGACTCTGAAGCCGTCATCGCTCAGCTCGCTCAAATTGGAACAGAAGTCTGTTTGCCCTTGGTCAACAAAACACGGCTCTTAGGCTTTTGTGTGTTTGGGCCTAATACGAAAAGTGGAGGAGGTTATACGACCCAGGATTTGGATTTATTAACGACCTTATCCCAAGAAGCGTCCGTGGCCTTAGACAATGCCTTGTTGTATGAAGAGCTCAAGCGCTCCCAGTCGTTAGTTCGTCGAACTGATCGGCTTCGTTCTCTGGAGACCATGGCAGGCGGATTGGCTCACGAAATTAGAAATCCCTTGACCTCGATCAAAGCCTTTGTGGATCTGGCACCTGAACGAAAGGATGATGAACAGTTTCTCGTTCGATTCAGTAAGGTCGTCAAAGAAGATGTGTTTCGAATTGAGCGGCTCACACGTGAGATCCTGGATTATGCCAAACCGATGGAACCGTTTCTCAAGGAAGAAGATCTCAATGACATTGTGGAATCCTGTCTGTATACCCTCAGAATTCGGCCCTCTCATGAATTGATTGTCGTCGAAACAGATTTAGCTCATGGATTGCCAAAGGTCTTTGCCGATCGGCAGCAATTGAAGCAGGTGTTCCTCAATCTATTGTTTAATGCCGTGGAAGCCATGCTCCCAGAGGGTGGCGTGTTAACGGTGCGGACTCGAAAGATTGGTTCAAGTGTGGCTCAGGATTGGGTGCAGGTGGATATTCAAGATACCGGAAAAGGCATTAATCCGGAAGACATCGAGCATATTTTTGATCCTTTTTTCACCACAAAACACTTGAGTCAGGAACATGAGGGAACAGGACTGGGATTGGCCATTGCCCATCAAATCATTCAAGAACATCGCGGAAGTATTGAGGTCCAAAGCGTGAGAGGAGGGGGAACCACGTTTCTTGTGAATCTCCCAAGTTCCCCAGCACCGAACGCGGTGACTCCAACTCAGAGAGTGTTGCCCAAACCGGAATATCAATAAGATTGATCGAAGCACCGGCTGAACGGTTCGATTTATTTATTCATAGAGGACTATTAACACAATGCTTGATCAGAGAGCTTTGAGTGAAGGTTAAGTAGAATTAAATAAACGTTAGCGGGTGTGCGGAAGTCGTCCCTCAATCAATTGACCCTCCCAATCTCCGGTTCCATCTTTCAGATGAAGAACCCGCGAACGAGGGAGTCCAGCTCGTTGAAGCCACTCTCGAACATCTCGCACGGAATAGGTGTTGCCCTTTTGAGTATAGAGTAACATGGAGACGGCAAAGAGATTGGCTTCAAGGGGCTGAAGTTCTTTTGAGTCCTGCAAAAAGGTGTCTTGGATGAGCAGCCGTCCGCCAGGGTTGAGGATTTGTTTAATTTTTTTGAAAACTTTCAGGTTGTCTGCAGGAGAATAGATATGGAGCACATTGGAATACCAGACGACATCATACGTTCCTGCAATGCGTGCTGTTAAAAAATCACCAGCTTGATAGGTCAAGCGGGTTCCGAAAGAAGACTGCTCCGCCAGCATACGCGCGACGTCCAAAGCAGCGGGCCGATCCATTACGGTAGCGTGAAGTGTTGGATTCTGCGCTAAAAAGGCCAGAGCATAGGTGCCTGGTCCACCGCCTAAATCCAGAAGAGTGCGAGCCGCTTTCAGAGAAATTTGTTGTGCGACCTCCCCGGCCGGTTGGATAGAGCGATGATGCATGGCCCAGGAAAACGATCGGCGATATTCCGTGGTTTCCGGCTCCTTGCTGTCCAGTGGTTGACCGACACGAATGACTTCAGTCAGCTGAGACCATTCGCTCCATTGACGCTGCATGAGCATCAGATAATCTCCTCGAAAGTCCTGGCTGGATTCTTGGAGATAGCGTTTGGAAAAAGGGGCAAGTTGGTAGCCCGATTGTGACTTGACCAATAACCCCACACTGGCAAGATTCCGGCACAAAATTGCGAGTCCACGTTGGCTCACCCGTACACGATTGGCTAACGTATGAAACGTCCAATCCCGATCTTCCATCATCGTAAAGAGATTGAGCTCTAGTGCGGAAAAAATAATCCGTGGCAGTCGAAATGCGTAGACGGCGTCTCGAAATTGCTTAAAGGACTTGATAGAGGTTGGGGCCTGTTTCACGATGATCAGGATGGCGTGAGTGAGTCGATTGATGTTGGAGCCGGATGTCTCGCTAGCGTGAAGTTGGGAACCATGTCAGACAGGTTGCGATTTGTTGATGGAGGTCAGCAAGGTTTTCGAAGTCGACCGGGCGTTCATAGTGAGCGGCCACATGCGACTCATTCATTTCAATTCGTTCGGTGAAACCTTGGCGCATGAGTTTTGGACGGTGTTTGGAAACAGTTTGTTGTAGGTAGAATTTGGCTTGTTTCGCGAGTTCGTCGGTTCCTAAATCTTCTGGCGTCCCATCCGACAGCATGCTTTTCATATCATCCAGATCGTACCCTGCCATGCACACCAGTTTGCCGTCAGCGGTGATTTCAAGCAACCAGTCCTCATCCGGTAAGGGGAGGGTTAAGGTGTCAATGGAATGGATATCCAACCACCCGTGAATTTCCTTCACAAGATAGGTCCTGGCCTGAGGCCACAGGGTCGAAGGGCTGGAAGACTCACTCATGCGTGTGTCCGGTTGTGGCGCTCAGCCTGGATTCTAATGCGTGTAATCGCTGGGTATTTTCGTCGAGTTTTGGCAGTTGATATTTTTGGTCGATGCGAACGACTTTTTGTAAATATTGCACGGCTTGACTCCATTGACCTTGGGCCTCATAGCAACTGGCAAGCACATACCAGGCCCCGCCCATTCGAAGTTCATCTTTCAACCGCCTGGCGACATCCAGACTGGTCAATGTACAGGATTGCGCTTCCTCAAAACGTCGTTGACTTAAATACAACCGTGCCATCATACGAAAAACATCGGATTGTCCAGCTTCATTCCCGACCCGGCGCATCAAGATTAAGGATTCCTGATAGTAGGCGAGCGCATCTTCTTCCTTGCCTGTTTCCCTCGCGACTAATCCCAAATCAGAAAGTAAAACCGCTTTTCCTGCATAGTCGGACAAATGATTCATCAAATCTAAGGCCTCTAGATAATAAGCCTGGGCTCGTTCCCATTCGCCAGCATCGGCCGAAAGGTTCCCCAAATTGGCTAAAGTCGTACTAATCCCCCGATCATCACCAAGAATTTTTTGAAGCTCTAACACCTCACCATAATAGGCTCTGGCTTGTTCCCGGCGACCACTCACGGCGCAAATATTACCCAAATTGCCCAGTGTGGTGGCCAACGACCGTTGGTCTCCATTTTGACGATCAACTTCCAGAGCCTGCGCATAACATTGAAAAGCTTCTGTATAAAAGCCTTTGGAAAAGTGGCGATTGCCTAAAGAATTGAGATTGGCGGATTGAGACCAGGCCATAGGTGCTCACTTGGGTTCACAGTGCAGATGAAAAACCTTCCAGGCCATTATGAAGTTTTCGTTTCATTTATTTGCCAACAGTTGTTCAAGTGCGGGCTTGGCTCCAGTGAGCATGGATGTTCCATCTCCAACCAGGAGGCTATCAAAGGTATACTTTAATAATCGACGAAGACCTTCGCGGGCTTGAACGATGTCAACATATTTTTCCGACGGCAGAAGCCGGAGTGAACCTGGTGGATCTCCAATGATCCCATCTCCCACAATCAGCACTCCTTGCCCCTGCTGCAAAAATAACGCACTTTCTCCTGGAGATTTTTGATGCGAAAGCTGAACGACCCAAATCCCCCCTGGAAGCAATTCCCCATCTTTAAAGGTTTTATCTATGGGGAGGGTCATCTCTTTGGCATCTAATTCCGGCGCCATCACCTGACAGTTAAAGATTTTTCGGAAATTGGCCGCTTCCCGTTCATGGTCTCGATTGGTCAAAATAATATAATCTGGAGCCCCTCCGCGCTGCGTCATATCCCTATCGCTGGCATTCATGGGAGGTGGGTCAACTAATATTCGATGTTCCCCCACGGCCAATAAATGACCGTTAAAATTAAGCTGTTTTTCTTCAGAGAACCAGGACCATTCAGAAATATTGGGCAGAATGGTTTTCATAAGGTTCCCAGGGTTTCTTGAAGAAGGGCTGTGGTTTTGGCTTGAACGCCTGGTTCTTCTGGAAGATCTAACATATCATCCTCATGGACCGTAATAAATTTACGATTGGGGCCTTTAGTAAGGGAAATGAGTAAAAGGCTGCGCGAAGGGGTTGTCGGAATGACGACCTCCACGGACGCATCAAGGGATTTCACTATCTCAAGAAATTTTTGTTTTCCGTCTTCTAGTTCGTCCATCGTGCCCTAACATTCAGTTCAAGGATGTGTAAAAGGAGTCATCGACCTACATGGTCGAGGGAGTAGGCGGTGCCTCCAATAATTTCTCCACTTCCTGCAGGATTGCTTCATGTCCGGCTAATGTGCCGTCAGTAAAGAAATTCCCGACGCGCTGCCAACGAATTAGGCCATTTTGATCAATGACATACACATTGGGAATAAATTTTCCCCCGCCATAGAGTTTATCTGTTTTCTTTTCGGGGTCTAGAAGATATGGATACGTCACCTTCACGGGGAATCCTTGGAGGAATTCCCTGACATCGGCTAGGGAGTCCCCAGAGGAATTGACTCCGATCACCGCTACAGGCTTGTCTTTTGTGGCCTCATGTACCCTCTGAAGATTGGTGCTTTGGATTAAACAGGGTTCGCAAATATGAAAGAGTCCGAGAACCACCACCTTACCCTTAAACTGGTCAAGGGAAAGAGGTTGTCCATCCAGACCGGTCAGCGAGAAATTGGGAGCGGCCTCCCCGACTTTAAAAAAACTTCCCGCGTGTACGATAAAACTGGCACTCAGTATTAATATGGCTACCATCAATACCTGATGAAGATTCCTTTTCATAGGCTCCTCCTGTTCATGGTCTCATAAGGCATATCACTAGAGATTCATCCTTCACATCCCTAAAAGCCTAACACACGAATTTTTGGGGCGGCAACAAAACGGCATTACATTTAGGAGCGAGAGAGTTGATCGGGTTCGAATAATCCGAGTTGCAGTTGCTCGGCTTTGGTCAACGTGATGGGATAATTATCCGTAAAACAAGCATTGCAATAATGATGGGAAAAACCGGGAGCCATTGCTAACATGCCTTCTAGACTAAGGTATCCCAAACTATCGGCCGTCACATAACGACGAATTTCTTCAATGCTGAGATTTGACCCAATGAGTTCTTTTTGTGTCGGCGTATCAATGCCATAAAAACATGGAGCTATGACCGGGGGGGAACTAATGCGCAGATGAATTTCCCGAGCACCGGCCTGCCGAAGCATTTTGACAATTTTCCGACTGGTGGTGCCTCGAACAAGGGAGTCATCTACAACCACAATCCGTTTCCCTTCTAGGACATCCGGAACCGGATTCAGTTTCAACTTTACCCCAAAATGGCGAATGGCTTGTTGTGGCTCAATGAAGGTCCGTCCCACGTAGTGATTTCGGGTCAGTCCGATCTCAAACGGTAACCCCATCCCTTCGGCATAGCCCAAGGCCGCTGGAACACCGGAATCGGGAACCGGAATGACCATGTCTGCGTCCGCCGGACATTCCTTGGCCAATTGACGCCCAAAGGCTTTGCGAACGGGATAAACGGCATTGGGGCCAAAAATTTTCGAATCGGGTCTCGCAAAATACACATATTCAAATACGCATTGGGCACGGGAGCGTTCGAGAAACGGATGATACGAGGTCAATTCTGAACCGTGAATGACAATAATTTCTCCCGGTTCAACTTCACGGACGAACTTGGCATCAATCAGATCAAATGCGCACGTCTCGGATGCCACGACCCAGCTGCCTTTATAACGCCCCAAACACAGCGGGCGAAATCCAAACGGATCGCGGGCAGCAATTAATTGATCATCAGTTAACAGCACCAATGAAAAAGCCCCTCGAACCAGACTTAATGCGTCAATCACACGATTCACGATCGTATCCCCCTTGGAATGGGCAATCAGGTGAATGATGACCTCGCTATCGGAATCCGATTGAAAAATAGCCCCATAGGCCTCGAGTTCACCTCGAAGCACCCCGGCATTCACTAAATTTCCATTGTGGGCCAATGCCAAATTGCCAAACGCGAAGTTGACGGACAAGGGTTGAACATTTTGCAACTGTCCACTGCCTGCCGTGGAATATCGGTTATGCCCGATTGCCTTCGTTCCCGGAAGTTCGCGTAACGTTTTTTTTGAATAAATATCAGCAACGAGACCTAGGCCTTTTTTTTGAAAAAATTGCTCTCCATCCGAGGACACAATACCGGAGCCTTCTTGCCCTCGGTGTTGTAAGGCATACAGTCCCAAGTAAGTAAGATTCGCGGCTTCCTTCGATCCCGCAATCCCGAAGACAGCACATTCTTCATGAAAACCGTCCGGGGAAGGCATGGCCTGTACCATCGGCAACTTCCTCATGAGGTCCTCAAACCTGCCGGATCATCTTGATCGACCATGAAAGCTGACCAAATCAAAAATAGGGAATAACCAACCTTGCTCACGATGCTTCGGCTCCTAGTTGGCGTGCAAGAGCATAGTGCCATTGGTCTGCCATTTCAGAAATGGATAGGCTGATCTGACACACTGGCCGGTCATCAGCTCCGCGAACGGTAATGTCCATATTTCCTTGAGTGACTTGGCCTAATTCTGTGCTCGGCACGCCTGCGCCTTGAACCAATTCCATAACCTGCTTGACGTGTTCCGACTTAACTGAGACGACAACCCGTGAAGGACTTTCTCCAAAAAGCAGGGCATCTAGACGCAAACGATCTTGAGTCAGTATAACAGTTGCTCCGAATGGTGCGGAAGGATGCGTCAGACAGCATTCGGCTAATGTCACGAGCAACCCGCCTTCTGAGCAATCATGCGCTGATTGTACGAGCCCCTGTTGGATTAAGGTGAGAAGGCAGGAATGGAGAGCTTTTTCTCGATCCAGATCCAACCATGGGGGATTGCCTTGTTCACGAGAATGAATGACCTTGAGATATTCCGTCCCGCCTAAGTCCTCTTTCGTCTCCCCCAACAAGAGAATTTGATCGCCTGATTGCTTGAACCATTGAGTGGTAATGTCTTCCGGACGCTCAATAAGTCCAACCATTCCCAAAATCGGTGTTGGATAAATGGACAGGCCATTCGTCTCATTATAAAAGCTGACGTTTCCGCTGACTACAGGAATTTGGAATGTTCGACATGCGTCGGCGATTCCTTCGACCGCCATGATAAATTGCCACATAATGTCGGGACGCTCCGGGTTGCCGAAATTTAGGCAGTCGGTCACCCCGATCGGTTGGGCACCCGCACAGACCAAATTTCTCGCGGCTTCAGCCACGGCTAATCCTCCTCCCAAATAGGGATTCAGCAGGCAGTATCGACTATTGCCATCCGTCGTGATGGCCAAGGCTTTCGTGGTCCCTTTAATGCGGACCACGGCGGAGTCGGAACCGGGGCAGACCACGGTATTGGTTCCCACCATATGATCATATTGCCGAAAGACCCAACGTTTGCTCGCAATAGTGGGGGAAGCTAATAGTTTCAATAATACCTCGGCAGGGTTTTTGACGTCTGGAAGCGTATCAATATTTAAGGATTGCAAAAACTCTTGATAATGAGGTGGCGCAGCGGGGCGTTCATAGCGTGGACCTTCTTCAGCGAGGGCATGCGCGGGTATTTCCGCCACAATCTCATTGCCCTCTCTGATTCGTAAGAACCCATCCTCTGTCACCTGCCCGACCACGGCGGCATCAATTCCCCATTTCCGGCAGATTGCCAGCACAGACTCTTCCTTTCCAGGTTGAGCGACCAGGAGCATTCTTTCCTGAGATTCCGATAGCAAAATTTCATAGGGAGTCATGTGCGGTTCACGCCGTGGCACCTTAACCAAATCCATGTCAATACCGGTTCCGGCGCGTGAGGCCATTTCGCAGGAGGAGCTGGTCAGCCCAGCCGCCCCCATGTCCTGAATCCCAACTAAGAGGTCCTGTTC
The DNA here is from genome assembly GCA_041737015.1 of Nitrospirales bacterium. Lineage (GTDB taxonomy): Bacteria > Nitrospirota > Nitrospiria > Nitrospirales > UBA8639 > Nitrospira_E. The sequence goes on along the minus strand of JBGSSO010000095.1, from coordinate 7,444 downwards.
TAAAAATTCAAGACATGCTTCAAGTAATAGCTTCTCTAAAAAGGGATCACCAACTTGTACATTCGGACGCTTCTTTTCGGAGGCATCGTCAAAACTGTCAGAGGCCATAGTGGCGCCATGAATCCCGTCTCGACCTGTTTTAGCACCAATATAGAGCACTTGATTTCCGGCACCTTTGGCTAAGCCACGCAGGAGACGATCCTTTTTCACGATACCCAAACAAAAGACATTGACCAGTGGATTTTTTGAATAAATATCGTTAAACGTAATTTCCCCACCTACCGTTGGCACTCCCATGCAGTTCCCATAGGAAGAAATTCCAGAGACGACTCCTCTGAGAATATGCTGATTCTTGGGAAGGTCCAATTCACCGAAACGCAGAGAATTCAATAACGCGATCGGACGTGCTCCCATGGTAAAAATATCTCGTAGAATCCCACCGACACCTGTTGCCGCCCCTTGAAACGGTTCAATATATGACGGGTGATTGTGCGATTCCATCTTGAACACGGCCGCAAGTCCCTCGCCAACATCCACGGCCCCGGCGTTTTCTCCAGGCCCTTGAACCACTCGAGCCCCTTCGGTCGGAAATCGTTTCAAATGAATGCGTGAACTCTTATAACTACAATGTTCACTCCACATCACAGAAAAGATACCCAACTCAGTGAGATTCGGCTCACGACCAAGATGCTTGAGGATTTGCTGATACTCGTCCTCAGACAGACCATGCTGTTCAATAATTTTTGACGTAAGCGGTACGTGAGGCAAGGCTTTTGATTCCTGGGTCATAGCAAGCAACTCATCATGATGGGAATCTCTTCCCAATTAGTAAAAAAGGGAATGAGAGAGGTGGAAAACCGAATATGACACTAATAATTTCGAAACAAACCCACGAGGTTAATTTTCTCAACGCTCACAGAAATGCACATTGAAAAGCCAGGAGAGCCGCAATTCCATTGAAAGATAATTTAGCATAAACACCGTCATACTGTCCTGTGGCTTAATGACCTGAAGGAAGGCGAAGAGGCAAATGATCCGTGACATACGAAGCATATCGCAACGCCGTGAGCACTTGCTCATAGTTCAAATTCAATGTTTCCTGAACGTCATGAAATGATTTTCCGATGCCAAGTGTTCCGACCACGGTGGCCACATCAACGCCAGTGCCTGCCACACATGGCTTCCCGTGGCAGGTGTCTGGAGTCATCGTAATTCCCGGAAAAACTTCCATGTTGGCTTTGACAAAAATGGAGAGGCGAATTGCGGTAATTGAGCCTATACCGGTTGAGGTGCTTTGTGTGTTTCCAACGCTGAAATCATGGATCGAAAAATATACACCCCATCCTCATTATTGAGAAGGTGTTCTGCGCCTCGTTCTGGATGAGGCATCAGGCCAAGGACGTTGCCAGCCGCGTTACGAATGCCCGCAATGTTATCCAGCGATCCATTGGGATTGCCTTGAGAAGTCACTTTGCCTTCGCGATCACAATATCGAAAGACGATTTGCGCATTGGCCTGCAATGCGGACAACGTCACAGGATTCGTATAATAATTCCCTTCAGCATGGGCAATCGGGAGCTTCAGAATCTGCCCGGGTTCGCAGTGATTGGTAAATGGAGTATTCGCGTTTTCTACCCGTATATAGCGATCTTCACAAATAAAAGAAAGATCCCTGTTGGGCAACATGGCACCGGGTAATACTCCAAGCTCTAAAAGCATTTGAAATCCATTACAGATGCCCAGGACCATTCCTCCTCGCCCAGCAAACTCAACGACGGCCTCCATGATGGGAGAAAATCGGGCTATGGCACCCGTGCGCAGATAGTCCCCATAAGAAAAGCCCCCTGGCAGAATGATGGCATCCATGCCTTGAACGGATCTCTCTTGGTGCCAGATGAACTGCGCGGTTTGTCCCATGACCTCCGAAAGGACATGTGCGCAATCACGATCACAATTGGACCCGGGAAAGACAATGATGCCGATGTTCATATCGTTCTCTTCTTGTTGCCATTCATACTGAGATAAGAAGAATCAGGAGGAACAACGGAGAGACCATCAGTTAGCCTCAAGGATCTCGTATTGATATTCTTCAATGACCGTATTGGCAAGGAGTTTTTCGCACATCGCTTTTATGGTATTTCCTGCAGACGTTTTATCTGTTTCACAAAGATCCACCTCGATGAATTTCCCTATGCGGACCTCTCCGACTGTTCCAAAGCCAAGAGTTTGGAGCGCTTGCTGAATGGCTCGACCTTGAGGATCCAGAATTCCGTTTTTGAGCGTAATGTAAATTTTGGCTTTCATGATTTCACAGAAGACTCGACATGCACCAGGTGAATAAAGGCTTTACGTCATAGCCAGGGTTTTTGCCAACATAGCCTTTGGCAAAGAACAGTAAACTTCCTTGAAAAATCGTGAATTATCCGCAAACCCGCTTGAGAACTTCTTGATAGGTTTCCTCGATCCGCCCCAAGTCTTTACGGAAACGATCCTTATCCATACGTTCTCCGGTTTGAATGTCCCAAAAACGGCACGTGTCTGGGGAAATTTCATCTGCCAAGATAATTTGACCGTTCCAAAATCCAAATTCCAGTTTAAAATCCACCAGCATCATGCCCCTTTTCTGAAAAAAAGGTTTTAGCACTTCGTTGATTTTGAGGGCCTGCTGTCGGAGTTCTTCAATTTGCGAGGGTGTGGCCAATTTAAGCAGGCGAATATGGTCTTCGGAAATCAGAGGGTCGCCCAGTGAATCGTCCTTATAGAAGAACTCGACCAATGGGGGATCAATGATCAAACCTTCGTCTAACCCCAAGCGTTTGACAATGCTGCCCGTGGTTCGATTACGCACCACCACTTCAACCGGAATAATTTTTACCCGACGCGTTAACATCTCCCGGTCATTGATTTGCTGAATGAAATGACTGGGAATTCCGGCGTCGGCAAGATGTTGGAACAGTTTTGCGGAGATCGCATTATTGACAATGCCTTTTTCCAGAATCGTCCCACGTTTTTCGGCGTTGAAGGCAGTGGCATCGTCCTTGAAGTACTGAATGAGCTCGTCGTCCTTTTCGGTCAGGAAAATCTTTTTGGCCTTTCCTTCATAAAGCATATTTCCTTTAGTCAATGTATTTTCCTCTTTTTAAAGTTTTCTTTGAAGGAGTGACCCGGGTTGGCGTTGAGCTCTTTCGTCGAACTTGCCTCCCAAAGACGCGCGTGAAAATCTGCTGTTGATGGCGCAAGTAGGTTTTGGGATTAAAACATGTCACAATCTCTTTTGTACTGAGATGTTTGGCAATAAAGGGATCCTGCTCAATAAGGGTTTGGAAACTTCCCTCTCCCTTCCAGGCAGCCATGGCATGTTGCTGCACATGCTCATAGGCGTCTTTTCTGATCGCACCTTTATCCACCAGCGCCAGTAGCAGCCGTTGCGAATAGATGAGGCCACCGGTTTGATTGAGAGTGGCCATCATTCGTTCGGGATAGACCACCAGTTTGGATAACATGTTCGTTAAACGGACCAACATGTAATCGATCAGAATCGTGCTATCGGGAAGGATGATCCGCTCCGCAGATGAATGGCTGATGTCTCGTTCATGCCACAAAGCGACATTTTCCAGGGCAGCCAGACTGTTACTGCGAACCACTCGAGCAAGACCGCATAAATTTTCCGAACTGATCGGGTTTCGTTTATGCGGCATGGCAGACGAGCCTTTTTGGCCAGGTTCAAAGTACTCTTCGGCTTCCAAGACTTCGGTTCGTTGCAAATGACGAATTTCCGTAGCCACCTTTTCAATACTGGCTGCCATCAGGGCCAATGCCGAGAGGAAAGCCGCGTGCCGGTCCCGCTGAAGCACCTGATTTGAAATAGGCGCCGGCTTCAATCCTAACCGTTGACATACCATTTTTTCGATTGAGGGAGAAAGATGTGCAAAAGTTCCCATCGCCCCTGAAAGCTTGCCAACGGCAATGTCCGCGATCGCCGCTTCTAGGCGGAGTTCCTGCCGTTGAAACTCCTGATACCAAATGGCCACCTTCCATGCGAAGGAAATAGGCTCTCCATGGATGCCATGCGAACGCCCTACCATCAGGGTATTCTGATGCGCAAAGGCTAAATCCCGTAAGGCATTGAGCAAGCCCCCAACATCCTTACGAATCAATTGGGCCGCTTCCACTAATTGCAACGAAAGAGATGTGTCGACGATGTCCGAAGAGGTGAGGCCTACATGGAGAAATCGACCATCTTTCCCTGCCTGCTCGGACACGGATTCCAGAAAGGCAATAACATCATGCTTCGTGACTTGTTCGATAGAGGCAATTCGTAAAGGATTAACCCTGACTTTTTTTCGAATACGAGCTGCCACGCCCTGAGGGACCTGGCCCATCTGTTCCATGGCTTCGCAGACGGCAAGTTCGACCTGTAACCACAACTCATATTTGTGGGTCTGGGTCCAAACGGCCCCCATACGGGGTAACGTGTAGCGGTCAATCATGGGAAAGGGCAATTAGGAGGTAGGTGACGGATCAGAGAATTCCGGCGCAGGAATTTTTTGGTGAATCTGGCTTCGCTTGATGGCAAGCTTTGGCTCAGCACGGAGCACATGGTCTAAAAGTCCATTAACGAATCGTCTGGCCTCATCATCCGCAAAGAGCTTAGCTAACTCAACCGCTTCATTGATGGTGACCATGGCTGGAATATCGGGTTCCCACAACAATTCGTAAATGGAACACCTCAGGATATTCCTATCCACCACCGGCATCCGTTGCAAAGACCAGTCGATGGCAAAGTCACGGATAATCTGGTCAATTTCGGGCTGATTCGTGATGACACCAAGAAAGAGATTAGAGGTAAATGTTTGGACTTCCGGTGAAGCCGATTGACTTGCCCAAAACTTTTCTTGCCATGAGGGGTTTTGATCCTGGAATTCATGTTGGAAAAGCATTTGCAGCGCAAGCTGGCGGGCCAGACGCCTGGATGGCCGTCCTTGTGCTTGATTGGCTTGCGGTGTACCGGACGGGACAGTCATGGTCATGATGTTGTGGATTCCCTTAAAAAGCCAGACTGGCGGATGCTGGTCTTACTCAAACGTTTCATAAGGACGGCCATTTCAAGAGCCGTGCGGGCTGCATCAGCCCCTTTATTCCGTTCCGGTGGTCCAGATCGTTCCATTGCCTGATCAACAGTATCAGTAGTCAGCACTCCGAAGATAATGGGAATTCCAGTTTCCAGAGATGCTTGACCGATCCCACGACTTGTCTCTGCACAAATATATTCGAAATGTGGAGTTTCTCCGCGGATCACTGCCCCTAAACAGATAACGGCATCAAATCGATGTGATTGGGCCAGTGTCTTTGCAATTAATGGAATCTCAAATGCTCCAGGAACCCGAATGACCTGCCTGTGGTCTGGTGGGGTTCCTAATTGGGTTAAGGTGGACTCAGCTGCAGCCAATAAGCGGCTGGTTACGACGTCATTAAAGGTACTGACCACGATCGCAACCTGACAGTCTGCCTCGTCCTCCCCACGCTCCTGATTCGCCATGTTGGTTGAGTAGTTCCTTTGAGGCTCACTCCCTCAGTACAAAAAGCCAGGGAGTCACGATCCGCGATTCAGTGTGTACCACTTGCCAGAGGGAACCGCAAGCCCCCATTACACATTATTCAAGAGATGACCTAATTTGGCTTTTTTCGTCCGTAAGTAGTGCACGTTCGACTCCTGGGGAGTAATCTCAATGGACACTCGTTCGACCACTTCCAAGCCATACCCCTCGATCCCCACAATTTTCCTTGGATTGTTGGTGATGAGTCTGATTTTTTTAAGACCTAAATTTACTAAAATTTGGGCCCCAATTCCGTAATCCCGCAGATCAGCCTTAAACCCCAATTGCAAATTGGCTTCGACGGTATCACTGCCCTGGTCCTGAAGGTGGTAGGCCCGAATTTTATTGGTGAGTCCGATTCCCCGTCCCTCCTGGTTTAAGTACAGCAGGACCCCTTTGCCTTCCCGTTCAATTATTTCCATTGCTCGATGCAGTTGTTCCCGGCAATCACAGCGCAAAGACCCAAAGACATCGGCTGTCAGACAGCCCGAATGGACTCGCACCAGTGTTGGAAGGTTATCGATCTCCCCTTTCACCAGGGCGATGTGTGTTCCGGCATCAAGTTCGTTTTCAAAAACCACCGACTGAAAATGACCAAAACGTGTGGGAAGATTCGCGGTGGCTACTTGCTTCACAAACGTTTCTCGATGTAGTCGATATTGAATCAAATCTTTAATTGTGATGATTTTCAGGCCATGGTGCTTTGCAAATTTCATTAAGTGAGGAACCCGGGCCATCGTGCCATCATCATTCATAATTTCACAGATTACTGCCGCGGGATACAGTCCAGCCAGTCGTGCCAAATCGACAGACCCTTCGGTTTGTCCGGCACGGCGCAATACTCCGCCTTTATGAGCTTTTAAGGGAAAAATGTGGCCAGGTCTGGCAAAATCGCTTGGCTTGGCTGTAGGGTCCACGGCCAACTGAATTGTGGTGGCTCGATCAGCAGCCGAGATCCCGGTGGTAATATGTTTGGCGGCATCAATCGAAACGGTAAAGGCTGTGCCGAAAGGTGCGGTATTTTCGTTCGCCTGGGGCGGAAGTTTCAACTCTTCAACTCGGTCGGGAGTGAGGGCCAGGCAGATCAATCCTCGGCCGAATTTCGCCATAAAGTTAATATGTTCAGGCGTGACTTTTTCAGCAGCCATAACCAGATCGCCCTCATTTTCCCGATCCTCATCGTCAACAAGGATGATGCATTTGCCAGCTTGAATATCCTGTAAGGTTTCGGCAATGGTGTGAAATTGAGGCTTGTGAATTGGGGGCGTTTCTTTTTTCATGGGTGACTCACTTGACTGTCAAACGTTTCAGCCACAGCTCGTTAAATTTCTGGAATGGATTTGTGTTTGGTTAACCGGATCGAACGCTGGAATATCATAACACTAACGCCTGCTAATCCTGAAACCAAGCCCAGTACGAAAAATCCCGAAGAGAAGGTTCCGGTTATTTCATTTAACCATCCAAACCCGGATGGCAAGAGGAATCCTCCAAGACCTCCTGCCGCACCAACAAAGCCTGAAGCCGTACCCATTATGGATTTGAATCGATAGGAAACCACCTGGAAAATGGCTCCATTTCCAAATCCTAAACACAGCATAATTAGGAGAATCATGGCATAGGTCAAGACAAAATCATCAAGATTCCCGGAGGCTAGGCATAGGGCAGCTATTATAAGAAAGAGCCCTTGTAATAAGGTTACCCCCCCATGCCGATCCGCAAGAAATCCTCCCAGAGGACGGACCCCACTTCCCGCCAGAGCACAAAGTGCGGTCAATGTTCCAGCCTTTACCATACCGACGTGAAATTGATCATGGAAAAAAATCGGGAGATAACTCGAAAGCCCTACA
>JBGSSO010000250.1:0-14083 GCA_041737015.1 Nitrospirales bacterium | reverse complement strand
CTGCCACAGTGTCCGATATTCTAGCAAAAGTTTATCTAATTAGCAGAGTGGCTTGAGTATAGAGGCTGTCTTGATACTATCACCATTATCCGACTTGCGTTCAGGCCAACACAGACCTGTTTTGACAATCAATTGGAGCATGAACAGATAGATAGCCCATAAGTGGGATTTACAATACCCCCTTTCCTCCTATTTTATCAGAAACCAATTCAGAGTCTCATGTTTTTGTTCGGTGAAAGGGGTGAGATGTCAAATGTTAAAAAGAATGAATTAGGTATATCAAAGCAATAATCAAGGAAACTTCATTTCAATAGATGGTCTGCCTCCGATTAATAATAGGAACACTTGGCCCCTCATTTTTTAGCGTAATGTTAATTTGGCCTTTTGGTTAATTTTTATATCGAAGGAGACTAATGACTACTCATCCTTCCTCTTCCTCGTTCTTTAATAATGATTTAATCCTCGAAGACCGAAGCATTACTGTAATTTTTTCTAAAGATTTGAAACCGGGTGTCTTAGGAAAGTTATTTAGCAGGGGGTTAAAAGCGATCATTTTAAAGGATCCGAGGATTTCTAAAATTTGGGAGGGGTTTCTGGGCCTTCAAAACAGTAGTTCGGAGGACTCTCATGACTATAGAATGCCTTGGCAGGAAAATCTATTTACCATTGCCCTTAATCATGTACCACAAAATGATGATTTGGGGGATATGTTTCGTTTCACTCCAGGCAGTATTGGGCACGTTGCCAGAAAAATGAAAATTTTTCCTGCCTCGGGCCAAGACTTAATGCAAGCAATCCCTAATTATTTTTTGCAAAATGGAAAAAGAGTTTGTTATCCAGACCATCTGCTTAGAATAGCCTGGGAACTGATGTCGGAAGTATTTAGGAGCACTTTGCCCATAAATAATTCTCAACATCCTTACACGGTAAAAGTAGAAATTTTAAAATATCCCCGTCCGAATGAACTTGAACTGATTTTTCCTCTTCTTTCCGATTCCTCTGGAAAATGGACACGGATTGGGCAAAAAATTGACGCTTATAAAGGCCTGGCAAATGGGGCATTGAATAAGAAAATTCTTCGTGATGTATTTGCGTTCTCTCTTTTGATACCGCGGATGAATAGTCTTTTTTGCGGTCTGAACACCTTGTTAAGCAAAGGCCATAAAGAGCCTTCGGAAGAGGGTAGGATAACTATTGGAGGTGAACATGTCGACGGCTCAAAATTTCTCACTGGTTTGGCCAGTGAGAGAGATATTCTTATAACACAAATTCATAATGGGGAATGTTGGGTCGATTTGCCGCTGACTTCAGATTCCCTCGCCATTTTTCCCTCTCAGAAAATTACTAAAGAATTTGGGTTTGCTCCCACCGTGCATCGGATATTGATGGAAAAGGTAACTCCTAATGGTGGAGGGACAAAACGAAATATAACGTTAAGCCTATCAATTGTTGATTGATGACCTGCAAGCCACTGCACCTTCTATTGTATTTTGGTAATGGTAATTTCTAAGGCCCTTGCCTGACTTAACCCAGGCCCCAACGTGTCTCGTCTGCACGGTTAGTAAGGGATCTCCTCAGGCATCAAATACAAAAACCCCAAGTTTTTGAATAGGACTGTAAGCAAGGCAAAATTCCATTACGTGGGATCTTCAAAACATCCTTGTCTCCTGTTTGGTAATGAAAGTTACGTCTAATGCAAACGTCAGTGAACCATTAAGAGGTAAGTCTCTGCCTGTCCACCTGGGTATCCTCATCTCCCGATGGCAAGGAATTCACTTGGTACGTAGGACGAAAAGTAGGTGGGAGTGAAGGAAGTGTTGAAATTATCCGATTACCCGTGAGCGAGAATAAGATGGGCAGGTAATTTAAAGTAAAGAGGGATGGTGCCGAAGGCGGGATTTGAACCCGCACACCCCGGAGGGCGCTAGACCCTGAATCTAGTGCGTCTGCCAGTTCCGCCACTTCGGCACGTGAGTGGGATTATCATCATTTATAGAAATGCGGTCAAGTTGTCGTTGTTCCGTTGTTGGGGTTCTCTTGTATTCATCGCACTCGAGCCATCCTTCCTGAATGAGACTCGGCATTACAAGAATGAGGGAATTTTTCGTAAAGTTATCCTACGCTGGTAGGTTGGGGAGAAGGGCCAAGAAGGGTTTCCAGAAAGGCTTGTGGCCAGCGGCCAGGAGAAGGCGACGCACCAGGTTCTCCAGGTAGGAGGTCAGAGGTGTCACCACTGAGAATGATTCGCTCCCGAATGGTACCGGTGGCAGCAAGCAAGAGAGAAGCGGGGATGCGTGGGGCATCATCAATAACCAATAAATCATACGGGACTTTTCGGAAGAGCGGGTCGGTGAGGATGCGGCCCGGAGTGCAGGTCATAATACGTTTGTTTTGTGCGAAGGCTTGCCGGTTGGTGCCTTCTCCAGCGGATAGCATTTCCCGAATTTTTTTAGTGCCGCCCAATCGTTTGATTTCTTCTTTTAATTCATCGTATTCCGGTCGCAGGTTTTTGGGAACGGTCGCTTCGGGAATCAACTCTTTGATTCGCTTTTGTGCAACTTCGACTTCTTTCATGAGTCCAAGAATTTTACCTTGGTAAATTACCCGGTATTCGGCCAACGTGTCGATGTTCTTGCCCGCGACCTGCATACCCATCCGTTTCCAAATGGGAAGCGCTTCATAGTCGCGGAGAATTTTGTCGATATTTTTGACCTTCCCTTGCCAGTCACTGAGTTGTGTGAGTAATCGCCATTCCAACAATTTCACTTCGTTCAGATCTTTTTGCTTGTCTCGTTTGTAGGCCAGAATTGGAGTCAGTTCTCTGAACCGGTCATATTTTTTTCGTAAGGAGACCTTTTTGGCGTTGGCCTTGGCAAAAAAATGAGACATCTGTGCTTCAAAGCCAAATTCCTGGAGAAGCATCCCTGCCGCATCTTTCACCAAAGGTAGTTCATATCGGCAGAGCAAACTTCGGTAGGGCATGGCCGCCATTTTTAAGGCGTGTGCCACCGCACCAGTTAATTCGTCAACTGTGTGATGATCCGGAGCGACCAAGAGGATTCGCTTGTTTTTCCGAACCTGATCGACGATTAATGTCGTCAGCTTTGTCCAGCGTGTTTGTCGCGTGTCTCCCCAGATAGTCGTCAGCACTGTGGTTGGGATGCTATCTCTTGCTGCCGTTTGATTGGAGTGCGGTTCAGGGTCCAGCCAGGGCACTAATCGTTCGGCAGGTCCAAGTGTAAAGGAGTCAGGTTTGCTGGCCATGTCGGACAACCGTGCGGCCCCGGTTTCGAGGAAACCTGATGTGTCGGGAATGAGGGTGCACCGATTGAGGGTTTGGCCGACGTGATCGAATGTTTGAAGTATGAGTGACCCATTTTGCCATCCCAGGAGATAGCCTTCGGTAGGTTCCATATCGTTGCCCGGCAACAACGTCACGGGGACGTCAGGCAGGAACGTACTTCCTGGGGGAACATCACAACTATAGAGGTGAAGGGAGCCGACCGTGCGGAGGTGTCGGGCTTGAGCAATCTCCAAAGGCGCGTCTAACCCACGGCTCATGGCGACTTCCCGCTCGCTGTTGAGTTGGGTTGTGGCTAAAGTGAGAAGATCGTAGAGTTTCATGAAAATTATTGATTCAGTGCTGACAGTTCCAGGAGTTCCTTGATACAGAGGGCGAGACAGCCCAATCCACCGGTGAGCGGAGTTCGATCAGCCTCACAGCCTCGATTGTGTGCACATTCAAACAGGGCAGGTAGCTTGGGATCAAGAGGGAGATGCTCAAGTAAATAGAGTATGAGCGCCCCGGAGCTATCGGTCGAGAGGACGGCGACACGTTGTCGGTGATCATCTTCGAAAATCACGGCTTGTGGGTTCGGAGCGACAAAGGGGCGGGCGACAGAGAGTGCGGTGAGCGGAATGGTTTGGACAATGAGTGAGTCGGGTGGGGTGAGCGGGCGATTGGAAAAGCGAAGGTTGAGATCCGAGAAGGGTTGGGGAGCGAGTCCTTCTTCTTCTTTTATTAGCCCTTCCTCGGCAATGGTTGGCTGAGGAAGGGTTAAAGGACTAAGGGCCAATAGGGTGAGAAGGAGAAGATTGAAAAGATTGTTGGCTTGAAAGCGCCGGGGATTGAGGTGGTTCATAATCTCACCATTCCGGCCCACAGAGCATGACAGATTAAAGAAGCAATCTGATCGTTTACCTTGGCCATGATGTGTCAATGGTCTCTAGGTCTGAGCTCTTGCATATAGTGTTAATTCTTAAGTTTTAATATGTAGCAAGCATGGAGGATCATAGCATATTTTCGAAAGGGTTGTTTCAAAATTCTCTATGGAACTGTCTGGTTATCGTAAGCATGTCTGTAGGGTGACCACCGATATGAATGGGAAGCATATTCTATGATATATTTGGCAATTACATTGACTTTTTATACATCCAGTCTTAAGATGTTTCCCTTATTCGCTAGGCTAAGGAGACGTGTTTTATGAAGGTTATTTTGCAGGAAAATGTAGAAGGTTTAGGGTATTTGGGTGATGTGTTGACGGTGGCAAAAGGGTATGCACGAAACTATTTACTTCCGAGGAAAAAAGCTGTCGTGGCTGAAGAGCGACAGGTCAAACTGTTGCAGCATATCAAGCGGCAGATCGACCAAAAGGCCAAAAAAGAATTGGAGTCTTTAGGCGAGTCAGGAAAGAATCTGTCAAAAATCTCACTGACGTTTGAAGTGCAAACCGGAAAAGACGACAAGCTGTTCGGGTCTGTGACATCCAAAGATGTGGCCGAACGATTGGCTGCGCAGGGCGTCGAGGTGGACCGAAGGAAGATTCACTTGCCACAGCCTCTCAAGGAGTTGGGGACCTTTTCGGTTGCCATCAAGCTTCATCGGGATGTGGTTCCCAAGATTACTGTGACCCTTGTGAAAAAAGCTGTAGAAGAGGCCATTCCTGAAGGGGAAATAGCTAAAGATCAGGCCGATGAAGCGGTCGCTGAGTAAGCGATGAGACATTCCGTCGGTACACTCAAAGCGATCCGTGACACTGACTATGAGGTGTACGCGGCTATCCGGGCTGAAGAAAAACGGCAGCGGGAAAACTTAGTCCTTATCGCTTCAGAAAATTACGCGAGTCCTGCAGTCTTGGGTGCCCAAGGCTGTCTGATGACCAACAAATACGCGGAGGGTTATTCCGGCCGGCGATACTATGGCGGATGCCAACATGTGGATACGGTCGAGGATTTGGCCATTGCGAGAGCCAAAGAAATTTTTGGGTGTGAGCATGTGAATGTCCAACCCCACTCTGGTTCCCAAGCCAATATGGCGGCGTATCTTTCGGTCTTAAAAACGGGAGACACTATCCTAGGGATGGATCTGGCCCATGGTGGGCATCTCACCCACGGCAGCCGAGTCAGTTTTTCAGGGAAACTGTTTCAGGCGTTTTCTTATGGAGTTGATCGCGAAACTGAGGAAATCAATTATGATGTTGTAGAGCGGCAGGCTCAAGAAGTCCGCCCTCGTATGATTGTTGTGGGCGCCAGCGCGTATTCCAAAATTATTGACTTCCCTCGTTTTCAGGCGATAGCAAAATCGATTGGCGCCTATCTTCTTGTTGATATTGCCCACATTGCAGGTTTGATTGCGGTCGGGTTGCATCCCAGCCCGGTTCCTTATGCTGACTTTGTCACCACCACGACCCATAAAACATTGCGTGGTCCACGCTCCGGCATGATTATGTGCAAGGAAGAACATGCCAAAGCCGTTGACAAAATGGTGTTCCCAGGAACGCAGGGTGGGCCGCTCATGCATGTGATTGCAGCCAAAGCGGTGGCTTTTAAAGAAGCCCTCTCGCCTGGGTTTAAAATCTATCAGCAGCAAGTGCTGGCGAATGCCAAAGAACTGGCGGAGGGATTCTTGAAGCGTGGGTACCGGGTCGTGTCTGGTGGGACCGAAAATCATTTGTTCCTCTTGAATCTGACTCCCAAAGGCGTGACAGGGAAAGAGGCGGAAGCCGCATTAAATGCCTCTGGCATTGTGGTCAATAAAAATGCCGTGCCGTTTGATGAGAAACCACCGGCTGTCGCAAGCGGCATTCGTATTGGCACGCCGACGGTTTCAACTCGTGGCATGCAGAAATCCGAGATGGACCAGATTCTCTCCTGGATGGATGAGGTTATCCAACATTCACAGGATGCGTCTCTTCATAAACGGATTTTGCGGGATGTCAAAGACCTGTGCTCACGATTTCCGATCTTTCATCCATACTAACCTTCCTCCACCGCCTTCCATCCTTAAGGTAAGGGCCACTCTTTCGTGAAATGTCCTTTTTGCGACCAATTAGAAGATAAGGTCATTGATTCGCGGACCGCACGTGAAGGAGAAGTAATCAGGCGCCGTCGCGAATGTTTGGGCTGTAAACGGCGGTTCACCACCTACGAACGAATCGAAGAAAATCTGCCGATGGTGGTAAAAAAAGACAATCGGCGAGAGCCGTTTGACCGGGCCAAAATTTTAGCAGGACTAAAAAAAGCCTGCGAAAAACGGCCGGTCAGTATTGGAGCATTAGGTGCGGCGGTTGATCGGATTGAAAAACGGATTCAGGACCTTGGAGAAACAGAAGTTCCCAGCCGAACCGTCGGAGAAGAAGTCATGCGGGCCTTAAAAGAATTGGATCCCGTCGCGTATGTTCGGTTTGCCTCGGTGTATCGTGAATTTAAAGACATCGATCAATTTATGGATACCATCCGGGCCTTAACACAAGACACCAGGATGTCCTGAGTCATGTTCATTCGTCTGTGGCCGATAGCGAGTCCCCCCGTTTCGTCCGCATCATAACGTGACAAGGGTAGGGATCTTTTCTTCGAAAAGATCTTCAACCTGTTCCCGATCATGAAAGTGGGTATCTATGCCATCCCCCAAACCCTCTCCTCGTTCCCCACGCATTACCAAAAGTAGTCCCCGGCGATCAAAGTCAAAAGTGACCTCCAGTCGGGTCGCGATTATTGGTGGGGGGCATGGTGGGACGGCACTCATGGAAATTTTTGCGGAAGATCCCTTGGTCACCGTGGTAGGGTTGAGTGAAATTCGTCCACACACCATGGGTGTCCGTCTCGCCAAAAAAATCGGGATTCCTGTCCTTCGCCGCTATCAAGATTTGCTCAAGATCAAAGATGTAGATTTGGTGATTGATGTGACGGGCGATCCCGATGTTGAAAAAACCCTGCTTGAGTCGCATGCCCCCCACTTAGCGTTGGTAGGGGGCGCGAGTGCCAAGTTCATGTGGCAATTGATTGAAGCCCGAATCCGGGCCTCTGCCGAAATCGAAAATACTCTCACCCGGTATCAATCGCTGTTTCGTTTGTATGTCAAAGAGGAAGCCGAAGGGGCGGTGGATGAAGAGCGGACGCGCATTGCCTGTGAGATTCATGACGGCCTGGTGCAAACCCTGGTGGGAGTGAGCCTGAAGATGGAGCGTGTCCGTGAATTGGTGGCGGAGGATCCCCCCAAGTGTTTGACGATGCTCAATCAGACGACCGTGCAATTGAAGCATGCTATTCAGGAAGCCAGGGAGGTGGTCTATAATCTTCGCCCGGGACAATATGATCATTTAGCCTTTATTCCCGCGTTGTCAAATTATCTAAAGGCCTATGAACGGGAGCACCGGATACGGACTGAGTTTGAAGGGAGTGGGGATGAATCCCAACTTGATCCGAAAGCGAAAGTCTTTGTTTTTCGCATGGTCCAGGAAGCATTAAGCAATGTGGCCAAGCATGCCGGAGCCACGAAGGTAATTGTAAAAGTAGCGCTCAAGGAAGATGTCTTGAAAGCGACCGTCTCCGATAATGGCCAGGGCTTTGACGTCAAGGCGGAGGGGCAGAATCCTGAAAAATGGGATCATTTCGGAGTCAGAAGTATGATGGAGCGTGCACGAATGTTAGGCGGAAACGTGCAGTGGGTGTCGAAGCCCGGCACCGGCACAAAGGTTGAAATTTTCATTCCTCTGGTATTAAAGGAAAAGGTGCCTTATGCCCAAAACAACTAAAGTCCTCATTGTTGATGATCATCGTGTGGTGCGTGAAGGGTTATGTGCGATTCTGGAAACGAAGGACGATATCCAGGTCGTGGGGGAAGCGAAAGATGGCGGAGAAGCCGTCGAACAAACCCGACTGCTTATGCCGGATGTGATTCTCATGGATGTCAGTATGCCTGGTATGACCGGGGTGGAAGCCACGCGTATTATTAAACGGGAATTTCCTCACATCGGGGTAGTGGCTCTTACGATGTACGAAGAACAGCAATACATTTTTGATCTGGTGCGAGCCGGAGCCACCGGGTATTTACTCAAAGATAGTGATTCGGCGCAAATCGTGGCGGCCATTCGGACTATTGCGCGTGGAGAGTCTCTTATTCATCCATCGGTCGCCAGTAAGATTCTGGTCGAATTTTCCTTACTGTCTGAAGGCAAGGGAAAGAAGCGCGGGATTTTGGAACACGATCTCACCGACCGTGAAATCACCGTGTTGCAATTAGTGGCGGATGGAAAAACAAATAAGGAGATTGCGAACGTCCTGGATCTCAGTGAAAAGACGGTCAAAAATCATGTCCGCAATATCTTTCATAAACTTCATGTGTTTGATCGAACCCAGGCGGCCATCCTGGCCATTCGCAAAGGCATCATCGAACTCGAACCTCGCAAGATGTAAGCGCCGCACGTCCATCTTGTTGTCTCCTTTCGCATTGTCCTCTCGTGGCGCGTGAATCGCGGTTTTTTCGTTTTACCTTGCCCGCCTATTTTCGTCAGTGCTAACATGACACTATTGGGAAGTTTATCAAGGAGGAGTGAATGCAATGGCGAATGTGACCTTGTTGGTGTCCAAATCCTGTTCGGCCTGTCCTAATGCGAAAACGCTCTGGAAGGGCATGCGGGTCAAATATAGTTTTAGTTACCGGGAGATTGATATTACATCGGAGGCCGGTCAAGAACTCGCGGAGCGACATTCTATTCGTGCCGTCCCAGCAACCCTGATTAATGGACGGTTGACCTTTATCGGGGTTCCACCACGGGAAAGTGCGGAGAAAGCGCTGCAAGCGAAGGCGAAGCCAAAACCTAAAAAAGAGGAGACTGAGGAATAACCTCAGGCCTTCATCTCTACGATAGCTCCTCATATACCATTTCTGAGGAGATAACGACCGCGAAGGATAGACGAGGTTTTCACATGCACAATGAAGATGAAGACGAAATAGAATTAGATATTGAGTTGCCCGTCCTTCCCAGGGTTCCTTCCGGCCCTCCGCCGGAATGTTCCTTCTGTGGTGATCCCATGTCCCTGATTGACGGGGATTGGAGTTGCCCTGATTGTAATGGTGAACTTATAGGACCAGAAACCGGCTAGAAATCGGCAGGATCGGTCTTATCGCCTACCTCCGATCGAAACCAAAAGTCCGGATGTTTACCCTTGTCAGCGGCCCATTCTCTCCTCACCTCGAATCAGCTCTTGTCGAAACGGTCCAGCAGATCAAGTCTGCGGATTCCCGCTCGCCGCTGGCCATTCTTGTGCCTTCTGAATCATTGCGAAGGAGGCTCCAGTGGCTATTGTGCGCTGAGCATTCCTGTGCACTCTTCGACCTCCATGTTCTGACATTCCATCAGTTTGCCCTCCATCTTCATGCAGAGCGAGTGGCATTGGGTTCGCTGGAAGCAGGAGTGGCGTCGTTTGAACTCGTCGGCGACTTTTTCTATGAATATCTTCTAGCCGTACTTTTGGAAAAGAGTGGGCAAACGGTCGGACCCTTTGCAGATCTTCAAGGTTCGTCAGGTCTCAGGCAGGCCGTGTGGCGGAGCCTTCGGGATTTACTGGAAGCGCAAGTTGAGCCACGCCTGGCTCTCCGTGCGGTGGAAGAGGGGCTGTTCGATGAGATCGCGGTCACTCGACTAGCGGGCTTACTGAACCTTCAGGAGGCCATCGGGAATTTGAGTCGCCAATTAGGGGTGGGATTGCCGGAAGATTTGGCCAATTCGGTGATTCCCTGGGTGGGGGGCTCACCGTTTCTTGCCAGATTTTCGACGGTCATCTATTACGGTTTTTACGACATCACGCAAGTTCAGCTTTCGTTGTTAGAAGAAGTGGCTCGTACCAATTCCGTGAAGGTGTTCTTTCCCCTTACCGATCAAGCTGCCTATCAATTTGCCCAACGATTCGTCGATCGACATCTCTTAAAAGCCGGAGTGGTGTACCAACCTCTTCAGGTTAGGCACGAACCGTTCGAATTAGGGAATCGGGCTGTAGCAACCCCGTCCGTGCGGGTGGTAAATGTGATTGGGGGCCAAGGGGAGCTGGTTTTCACCTGCAAAGCCATTCTACATGCGGTGGAAACGACAGGGCATACGTTTCATGAGATTGGGGTGGTGGCCAGAACTCTCGAGCCGTATGGGCTATTTCTGCGCCGGGTGTTTGAGGAGCATCGAATTCCCTTTTGCACCACAGCGACGCTACCCCTGTTGGAAGAACCGGTCGCCAAGCTTTGGTGGCTGCTTGCCGGCTTGAGGGAGGAACGGTACCCCTGGCAGGCACTGCTGGATGTTGTGACCTCTCCCTATTATCGAAGCCTGTCGAGCAGCGGCTGTTTACCCCATGAGCAAAAGCAAATCTGGAGCCAGGCTATTCGCCATTGGCGTCTTGTGCGGGGCCGGGAAGATTGGGAACGTCTTGCCGTCGTCGCAAATGATCCGGAAGCGATTGGTGAATGGCAGCGCAAGATCGGAGTCCCGCTGGAGGAGGCAACTGCCGCATTACAACAGTGCGCTGACGTCGTGGGCCACCTGATCGTCGATTGCCAGGCTCTTCCAGAATCCGGCTCTATTGGCGAATTGACTCTCGCGTTTGAATCACTCGTGAACACGCATCTTTCCTTGCTTCAAGAAGAGACGTCTTCTCAAATGGAAGTGCGGGATCAGGCTCATCTGACAAGTCTTGCACAGGGATTTGAACAGGTCATGACGCAAATAAAGCAACTGGATCTGGTCGGTACTCAGGTGACGTGGGGGGCATGGGTAGAACTGTTTCGAGGGTCCCTGGAAGCGACGAAAAGGCCTATACCGGGACAAAGCCCCCTAGGGGTGCAGGTGTTCGATGCCATGGCGGCGCGAGGGCATGCCTTTAGAACCGTGTTTATTCTCGGAATGAATGATCAGGTCTTTCCACGTGTGGTTCGGGAGGATGCATGGTTACGTGACCGTGATCGAAGAGTGTTGGCGGAAAGTCTTGGCTATAAAATTGATGAAAAAATGCATGGGTTTGATGAAGAGGCGCTGTTGTTTGCGTTGCTTCGACATTCAGCTCGTGACAGGGTGTATCTCGTCTATCAACGTGCTGACCACAAGGGGCGTCCCCTGTTGCCGTCCTCTCTCCTAACGGAATTGATGAGAGAGGGACCGGGTTGTTCTGAGTCGGAGATCAGCGTGCCGTTGCGTGTGGCCGAACGCCTGAGGATTCCATATTTTTCTCCTGGGGAAGAGACTGGCTGGGAAACACGCGTGCGGCATCTTCTCCAGGGCCGGGCGATTCAACCCGATTCCTTGGAACCAACGTTATGGTGGAAATTATTTGATCATGGATTCAAGGCGGTGTCTGCTCTTGAAAGGACTTCTTCAGGCGCAGGGTTATTTGATGGGATCATGGCCGTCGAGGGGGATCATTGGCAGGATCTCTTGTCTCGGGGTCTATCACCGACAGCGTTGGAACGCTATGCCCAATGTCCCTTCCGGTATTGGATGGAGCATGTTCTGCGTACACGGAATGTTCGAGAGCCCCTTTCGCGGGACATCCCAAATCGGGTTTGGGGGGAGTTGGGGCATGCCATACTTCGACATGTCTATCAATATCTCATCGATCACAAATGGCCCGTCTCTCCGATAGAGCCCGTTGATCTCACCTCCTTGATCACCTCGACCGTTGAGCAGGTATCCGAGGAGTATGCGGTGCACTATGGAAAAGGGTATGCGGTGTTGTGGGAGAGAATGAAAATGCAATTAGTCCCTGTGGTGTTCGCGATGATCGAACATGATCAACAGGAGTATGCCGATCAGGCGATGGCTCCAATGGATTTTGAAGTAGGTGCCGAGGGAGAGATTCCAAACGAGGTGCCGGGAGGCTCACCCTTGCTGAAGATTCATGGACGAGTGGATCGCGTGGACCAGCAGTCCGATGGCTCAAGGATTCGTATTGTGGATTATAAATTTTCGGGTGGATTGACGACTCGAACTGATGAACCGGATCTCGTCGGCGAAGCCTTGCAGGGTCGACGGTTGCAACCCCCTTTATATTCCTTGATGTCTTCCTTGAGCCCGACTGGGGCTTCCAGAAAATTTCCTGAAGAGATCGTGTCGTCACAGTTTGCCATTCATTCCGTTCAATTCCGGTATATCCGCCCCTTGAATCCTGAACCCCTCACGTTCACGTCCTTTCCCGGTGCGATTTGGGCTACGCCAACGGGTGACCAATTGTTGCGAACAATTCGTCGTTGGATCAAGAGCATACGTGCCGGGCAGTTCTTTGTTCTCCCTGGTTCCTATTGTCGTGACTGCTCGTGGTCTGTGGCCTGTCGATCCCAGCATCATCCGTCGTGGGTGAGGGCTTACGGGATTCCCTTGGCGAAAGAATTTCGGCAAGGACGAAAGCAACGGGCCACCCATGAGTAATCTCGAATTCCTTCCCGATGCCGATGCGCGACTCATGGCGGAAACCACGTTTGATCGCAATGTCGTCGTGCTGGCCGGAGCCGGGACGGGTAAAACGACCCTGTTGGTGAATCGACTGATTCATGCGCTTCTGAGGGAGCCATACCCGTTACGCTTGACCGACATGTTGGCGCTGACCTTCACGAATAAAGCTGCCAATGAAATGAAAGCGCGGCTCCGCGACCGGTTGCATGAGTTGCTGGCTGATTGTGAGGCGGAAGCGGGAAGTGGGAGTTCCGGTGGCACAGGCCTGGAGGAATTCAAGCAACGCTATCATGTATCCACGGCGCATGTGAGGGGAAAAATTCAGGTCGCCTTGAGTGATCTGGAGAAATCGCAAATCGCCACGCTTCATAGTTTTGCCGCTCATGTCCTTCGTCTGTATCCCTTAGAAGCCAGGGTCGATTCTCATTTCCAGGAGGATGACGGGGCTCAGTTTCTTGAGACGTTTCAAGGTGCGTGGGATGCCTGGTTGGAACAGGAATTAGGTGCGCAAGGTTCCGCGCATGCCCAGTGGCGGGACTTGCTCAATCACATGGGTCTGAAAGAGATTCGATCCTTTGCATTTTCGCTCTGTCAGGATCAGATTTCTATTCCTGAATTAGATCAGCAAGTGTGTGCCGAAGGATCCTCTCCGGCCTTTCGAATATGGCTACAGAGTAAACAGCATCAGGCCCGATCGTTGCTGACGCAATACGATCGAGCCAAACCTCGAAAAATTGAGAAGCTCTTATCTCTTGCTGAACGCGTATTTTATCGGGTGGGCCACGTGGAGGCACCAACGGACTTTCATTTGTCTGATGACGAGAAAGTCCTGCTTGGCTCAGCCATTGGCAAGGCACCAGGGGACTGGGATGCGTCGGATTTTCACGATGCCAGGCGGGCGATTCAAGCTGCGCAACAGCTGTTGCAGGTCAATGAAGCCCTGTTAAGTAAGGTCATTCATGTGCTTGGACCGTTTGCTGCACGAGTCCGCCAGGTTTTTTCCGAGAAGGGATGGATTCGTTTTGATGGGCTCTTAATCCGGGTCCGGGATCTCCTACGGGATCATCCCATGGTCCGGGAACAATTGAAGGGGACCTATGCGGCCATTATGGTCGATGAGTTTCAGGATACTGATCCGGTTCAATATGAAATTTTGCTCTATTTAGGTGAGCGTCCACATGAGTACGCGAGGTTTTGGCGGGATATCCAGCTTATGCCGGGGAAGCTGTTTATTGTGGGCGATCCCAAACAATCGATCTATGCCTTTCGGCGAGCTGATATCGAGGCATTCGATCAGGTCGTGGAGAAAGTGACGCATGATGGAGGGATCGTGTGCACTCTTCTGACCAATTTTCGTAGTGACGGGGCCA
>JBGSSO010000044.1:0-9924 GCA_041737015.1 Nitrospirales bacterium | reverse complement strand
TGGACAAATTCGGAACGCCTTTATCAAGAACGTCCACGGCCAGACGCTCCAGGGACACAGGGTGTCCTTGTTCCTTGCTCCGCGGCGGTGTGGCCATAATATTCCCAATTCTTTACATTCCCACTCCCTGCAGTCTATCGATCACCAACCGGACAATAGAAAAATACAGGATAAGACTCGTCACATCCGTCGTAGATGTGACCATGGGGCTACTGGCGACGGCAGGGTCAATGCCTAATTTGGTCAAGAGGACAGGAAATAATACTCCGAGGAGATTGGAGACTACAACGACTGCAATCATTGCTAATCCCACACCGACGCCCACAACTATCCCTCCCCATGCATAACCGATACAACCAGCACCGATTCCCATTGTTAAGCCCAGAGTGCTCCCTACGGCTAGCTCTTTCCAGGCTGTGTTCAACCATTGTGAGGCTTTCACGTCCTCAATGGCCAGGGATCGAACCATCAGCATGGCGGCTTGTGCGCCGGTGTTCCCTCCGCTTCCCATTATCATGGGAATAAAGAATGTTAAGACGAGTGCGGAAGCTAGCGTTTCCTCATACACGGCGATCACACTGGAAGCAGTCAGGTTGACCAGAATTAACCCCATCAGCCAGGGAATGCGTTTGCGATAGAGCATCCATATGCCCGATTCCCGGTAACTGGTTTTCAACGGTTCGACGGCTGCTCCTTTTTGAATGTCTTCCGTCGCTTCTTCTTCGGCCACATCCAACACATCATCGGCTGTCACGATTCCGAGTAGGATGCCATTGGTGTCAACGACAGGAAGTGCAAACAAATCATATTTTTGCATCATGCGGACGGCTTCTTCACGATCGTCCCAGGCCGAGAGTGCGATAAAGGCTTGGTCCATGATGCTCTCGACCAACTCCAACGGATCGGCTAATACAAATCGTTGTATCTCTAAAGCATCTAATAACTTCCCATTCTCATCGGTGATATAGATGGTAGAAATGGTTTCGCATTCACTACCTTTCCAGCGTATATGGGTCAGGGCTCGTTGGATAGTCCAGGCGGGAAGCACAGCCACGTAGTCGGGAGTCATTAATCGACCGACACTTTCATCGGGATATCCTAAGAGCTGTTGGGTTTCCCGCCGGTCTTCCGGGCTTAAAAGGTTGAGTAATTGGCCAATCGCCTGGGCGGGGAGCTCCTCTAATATTCCCGTCCGATCGTCAGGCCTCAGTTTTGCCAACAATTCACCTGTTTCCTCGTCGGTGAGTTCGGTCAATAACGAAGTTTGAATTTCCGGCGTCAGGTATGAAAAGAGTTCACCGGAATCAGAACGGGACAGAAAATTGAATATGAGGACGCGGGCCGCTTTAGGGATATTCGACAGGGCTTCAGCTGCTTCGGGAGGTGGAAGGCCGTTCAACAGTTCGCGTAATTCCGACCACTTTTGTTGTGCAATCAACTCTTCTACCGTAGATATCTTCATTTACGACTCCTCCGTGCCAGTCTAATGCATGACTGATGAGACTAACGTATTCGACTGTCTGTAAAAAGAAAAAACACCATTCTTCCAAAAACTTTACGGTCAGTCATCAGAGATACGAAAAGTGTCGGTCAGTGGAGTTAAGGATTATAGACCACAAAGGAAAGACCAGGGTTTTTAACAGGGTGCTCCAGTAACGTATGCGTGGTAATGTCCCTCGGTGACGGTTGATTAAAAGAAGAAAAAAAGCCGCTTGGAAAATACAAAGGAGGGGCAACATGATCGTCAAGGATATTATGACCCCCGTGGCAGAGGTCTTAAACGGCTATGAATATTTAGATCGGGCCGTCCTGTCGATGAAACGACTCGGCTTAAGCCGTCTGCCTGTCGTTGATCACAACCGGATCGTGGGAATTCTCACCGACCAGAACATCGATATTGAAAGTACTGTGAGGGGGTGGGACCTCACGAAGACTCAAGTTCGAAATGCCATGATGGCCGGAGACATGACCTGTTCCGAACGCCTCACGGTCGATGAGATGAGCCAACTTCTGAAACGGATGCATAAGAGTTGCCTGGTCGTCTTGAATAATGAGGGGCACGCTGTCGGAATTGTTTCAGAGGAAAATATTTCAGGAAGTTCGGTTTAAAAAAGTCATGCCCCATGCCAAAAATACTGTCGAAGACTTGAGGTGCGGAAACACTTAAAGTCGACGGATCCCGTGATGTGCCGGTCAATGCCCGTTCCCCAATTTCCGATGATTCTGTCATTTTCAATTAATGAATACCGCTTCGCTTTGAAGTTTCTTTACACGCCAATGTCAGACTTGCAATCGGCAAAAACTCTGCCCTTCCCGGAGAGAATGGAGGATTGGGATCATTGCTCAAAGGACTCGTAAGGAATCTCTTTGGGAAAAAACCCATTATCGGAAGGGGAGGCTTGATACGTTGATTTTTCGTCCTCCAACCGCATTTCACCATAAATGAGGTACCCGTTGACTGCTCGTGCGGATTCGCGTACCCATCCCATGGCTAAGAGAATGATCACCGTCAACCCTGCCAACGTCACTAACAGACCCGCCATCCTTCGTGGAGCTCCCGACACGGCTCTCGAAACGGTGGCGGGTGGCATTCGCCCAAACACCCGCAAAGAGTACAGCCAATGTCCGAATCCAAAGACCACAAGGCTTGAAAGCGCAAAATATTTATACGGTTGCATTTTCCCCAAGGAATTAATTTCCTGATCGGTCAACTGATTAAGCAGAGGGATATGCTGCAATTGATAGGGCATCGCCAACATCATTGTGGCGATCACGATGACCGTGAGTGACAAGGGGTTAAATCCGATGAAAGATGGAGGCGGTTTTGACTGCGACCGAACCATCTGCATAATGTACAGAGACCCGAACAGTATTAATAATCCATACAACAACGCCACGACATCAAAAAGCCACGAACGTTCTCCTAGCATCACGGTATAAAAGGCCTGGGGTTGTCCATATCGCAAATGAAGCAAATATTGATACCCCACCACCGGCATGACCAGCAGAGCTCCATAGCCAATGACAAAACAGTAATTTCCTCCTTTCTGGAAAAAATTCCGATCTGTATCGGTTGTAGATTTCAGATAACGTACGGCACAGATCCCACCCAGGGCAAAACCCGCCCACGTCAGATTGCCAAACCACCGGTGAAGATCCAAATGAATCATCGTGGGATTGAACACATTTTCCCATGCCGAATGAATAGGATCCGGGGTCAGCATATAGGAAGCGGTGATATCGATCATAAACATGGCACTTAAGGCACAGCCTGCGGCAAGCCATATAAAGGCCAAGTGTACCTTTTGTCTCCACCCATGCCGTCCCCATTCCCAAAGGTAATACCAGGCATAGGCAAAAATCGCTTCTCCCAAAAACAATGCGGCCTCTCCCAAAAACGGCCAAAACATGACGTGAAACAGACGGTGCCAGAATTGAGGCCAATAGATGTTCAGAGCAAACACCAGTACGACGCCAAAGAATGAAATGCTCGCAGTGGAAAGCACCAATGCAAAAGCAATCAGCTTGGCCAATCGGTTGAACCATTCTTTTTCCGTGACATAGCTGAATGTTGCCGTCACGGCTCCGATCAAGGATGAACCCACAATGAAGGTGGCAAATAAAGTATGAGTCAGGGCAGAAGCGGCAATGGCCACACGCCCGACGGTCAGAGAAGTTTCCAGTGGCTCAAGCGTCATGGGAATGTTGTGCTTCTAAACGTTGATTCCGTCTGATTGTTGATAATTCCATGAATGGTATCCGGCCCTCTTGCCACTTCCCGGATGGTTCCCATTGTCAAATAGAGGATCAACGCGGCTAGACCAAGGGCCATGGCGATGAAATGAATGAACGGCTTGTTGAGTGAGGGCGTTGAGCCACGCATCCAAACAGGAAACACATACCAAAGGTACCAACCCGTTTGAAGCAGCACGAGAAGAGTCACGATACGCCGATACAAAGGATACGGCGCCAGCACGACCATCAACACGACTGTCAGCACATAATATACCTCCGCCCGGTAGGAATGTCCCCGCTCCAGATGAACCGAGCGAAAAATGAGATGGCTGCCTAACAGGAGTAGGGCCAGGAGGGTAAATTGCCCTATCACCAACAGAACCGTTTGGCCTTCATAAAGGTTCTGCAGAATATCCGGCTGTGCATTCTGTATGTGTTGCGCGAAGACGAAACCCGAGACCGGCTGAATCATCAGGCTTACAATGCCGATGGCCATGCCTGTTTTAATGAGTGTGAGGTAATAGGCATCATCCTTTTTTTGAGGGGATTGTTTCCAAAGACGCCATCCGGCATACCCCGCCATGACATATCCGGCGATGACCAGGTTTCCAAAGAATCGATGGACCATCAAGGGCACCCATGTCGGGTTCCAGAGCCTTGCCCATCCATTATCGCCCTGAACAGGAGTCATCATAAATGAACCGATCCCGTCAAGAATTCCACCCCATATCAGAATAAGCACGGCGGCGACCGTTCCCAACGTGATATGCCAGGTGATACTTTTCGAACGAAGCCGATCCCAAAAGTGATAATAGGGATACAGGCACAACACTTGAATGAAAAACACGATCAAAGCCAGATGCAAAGGATAGCGGAAGTGGTTAAACAGGTAGCTATTGGTGAGAGGAAAAAGTCCGATGAATAATTCCAGCATAAAGACAGCCAACACGATGCTGGTGGTATACGTCACCAGCGTAAATCGTGTGGCCAGATACGCAAAATCCGTGAAATAAGGGCGACTGCGTCCCAACCCTTCCGCGATGGGAGCCAGTACCATGAATCCCACCCCAAGACTCGCGAGGGTAATATGGGCCAAACTGAAAAAGCCGATCCAAAAGCTTGAACTCGTCATTCTGTTTCCCACATTTCCAAAGACGCTAATAAAATCGGCGTATCCGGTTTCTGCAGCAAGAGACTGGCGGATGGCGCATGATCCGAAAAAGTCCGAAGAAATGCCACTAAGGCCCATCTTTCTTCCTGAGAAAGAAATGGTTCAAACGCGGGCATCACATTTTCTCCATGGGTGAGAATGGTATACAGTCCCTCATCCGGTTTCTGTTGTACCGCCGATGCGTGAAGATTGGGCGGCAGGTCCGGCAGATACCCGGCCACCGGTCCGTCACCCATTCCCTGTTGTCCATGACAATGGGCGCAATTGATCGCAAAGAGCCGTGCGCCATCGAGCGAATTGTTTGTCTGTTCCAGCGGAGATGTCGCAAGGGAAAATTGCGTCACATGTGGAATGCTTTCCGGCGGCGAATGCAGCCGGGGAGCTTCTTGATGAGAAAACGACGGTTGTTCTTCCATATCTTCCGAGCATCCCCATAGAAATAGTCCAGCCAACAGAATCCAACTCAGGAAACGGTACGAGCGGTTCCAATCAACATGGTTCAGCATCTTTCCACGGTCCTTAAGTTACCCGCTATGGTCCGGATTTCCACTTCAGAAGCCCCGGCTTTTTGAAGCAGGCGGAAAATGGAGTGAGCCTTGGCTGTGTCGTTCCCAACCTGAATTGATAGACCGACCGACCCCTCATCAATGCGCGGATCATTTCGAAGGCCCGACTGTTGCACGAAGGCAATTTTGATCGCCGCGGCAAAAAAGGTCACGACAATTGCCATCAGCATCATAGTTTCATAGGAGATAATTCCTACTACCGGAATACTCACAATGGGTTTTCCGCCCGTCATTAAGGGATACAACAGCGCGGTTCCTGCGGCGAAAAAAAGGCCGATGCCAATTCCCACAATCCCACCGATAATGGTTAGGCGATGGAGCGGAATGCGAACCGGTTTATTGAGCAACGAGGATTCCAGCGGAAGAGGGGAGAGAATTTCCATAAGGATATCGGGAATGCCCTGGCGTCGTATTTGATCAAGCACCGGAGGGAGAGCAATCGCCGGATCGAATAATCCCAGCACCACCTGTCTGTCTGCCGTCTCAGTGTTCTTGGGCATGTTTTTTCCCCAGTTTTTCTTCCCAGATTGAAATCACCGGAACGAATTTCACCGCAAGGGAATACAACAAGAGAGCCAGGGCCAACGTGCCAACCAGAATGGCGAGTTCGATGAGGGAAGGGAAATACTCATCCCACTGAAATGACAGTCTAGGATGGGCGAGGGGAGGGACAATGATCAGCATGCGCTCTATATACATACCGAGATTGATGATCAACCCCACCATCATGAGTCCTACCGGCCATTGTCGAAAACGAGGCCATACCAGCGTCAGCAGGGGAACGACATAAATACAACTCACCATGAACCAGAACGGCACGGCATAGGATCCGTAGAGGAGAGAATTCTGCACGGCAATATGATCCGGCACCTTGCCATACCAGATCGTTAACTGCTCAGCAAAATACATATAGGCCAGGACCAGGGTCGTGACGAGTAACAATTTCCCGAGTTTCTCAAAATGTTCGGTTCGAACATAATTATGCAAATGATACACTTTTCGCAGAACGTAAAGACCAATCAGCACCATCGCGAGGCCTGAATGTACCGCGCCGACCACAAAATAGGGAGCGAAAATAGTCGAATGCCATGCCGGCACGAGAGCCATGCTGAAATCAAAACCAACAATGGAATGCACCGAAATCATGACCATCACGATCAAGGGCGTGATAATGCGTATGGCCGTTTCCAACGTGCGCCACTGCGCTTGAGATCCATGCCATCCGATCGCCAACCAGCGATACACGGTTTTTCTCCAACCGTGAATTCGATCCCGGGCCAGCGCAAAATCCGGAATCAAGGGCAGATAAATATAGATGGTGCTTGCCGTCGCATACGTAAAAATGGCGGTCGCATCCCACATCAGCGGAGATCGAAAGTTCGGCCAGAGTTCCCGTTGATTGGGGTATGGAATCAGGTAATAAAACCGCCAGACCCGACCCAGGTGATAGAAGACGAATAACGCGGTGACGAGAAGGGCCACAACGGTCATGAGCTCAGCTATTCGCGTGACAGGTCGACGCCATTCGGCATTCGTTAACCGCAAGACACCGGAAATAAACGTTCCGGAATGGCTGACGCCGATCCAATAGACGAAGGAGGCAATATAGGATCCCCAGAAAATGGGATGATGCAAATCGGTTTGTCCGATTCCGGTTTGAATTTGGTAGGTCCACGCTCCCGCGCCCGCTGCGACAAAGCAGGACAGCACGCCTACCCAGAGATAATAGGTCCAGGTGGTCGTCTGAAGAGGCGAGAGAAGGTCCCGATTGATCCTGGGCATTTCCTCCCACACCGTTGGCCGGTCGGTCATTCCGACAGCCTCCGCAAATACGTCACGGCCGGATGGGTACCCAGAGATTCCATGAGATGAAACCCCCTCCGGCTCTTCTTCAAGTGAGACACCCGGCTGTCGGGATCATTCCGATCACCAAATATCAGGGCGGATGTGGGGCAGGATTGCACACAGGCGGGGGTGATTTCCCCATCCCTGACCCGGCGGCCTTCTTTATGTGCCGCTTCCTTTCCACTTCGAATTCGTTGCACGCAAAACGTGCATTTTTCCATCACACCACCGGATCGGACGGACACATCCGGATTCAGCTGCTCCGCCAACGGCTCGTCCCAACTGGGGTCGAACCAATTAAATTGACGGGCGACATAGGGGCAATTATTCCCGCAGTATCGAACGCCGATACAACGATTATAGACCTGAGCATTTAACCCCTCAGGGGTGTGATACGAAGCATAGACGGGACAGACAGGTTCGCACGGAGCATCGTCACAATGCTGGCACATGACCGGAAGAAATTTGGCTTTGACGTCGGGATAGTCTCCTTCCCAATATCGCTCAATGCGAATCCAATTGATCGCCCGCCCTTCGGCCGCTTCCTCCTCCCCGGAAATGCGAATATTGTTTTCGGCATGACAAGCCACCACACAGGCTTCACATCCGGTGCATCGATCCAGATCGACGACCATTTCCCATTTATAGGGTAATGCCGCCGTTTTTGAATTCTCTCCCGTTGCTTGAGGATCTTGACTCATTACAAACCTCCCGTTTCCTGTAAACGTCCGATAACAGGGTTCTTTCCGGATTGCTCCAACATCGGCAACCGCGATCCGCCTTTGAGTCGCTCAACACGCACCCGCGTCCCCCCTGTGGCCAGAGATCCTGATTGCTGATCAAAACTTGGACCAAGCAAGACCATGGGATTCACTCCGCGCCCCTTGGCATATCGTCCGTACGCACGGTGCCCCTGGCCGATGGGAACGGCAATCATGTCGGGATGCAGGCCCGGAAACACCATGACGGACGCTTCGATCGACCCATAATCCGATGTGACTCGAACCCGGTCGCCAGGATGTATTCCTAACCCCTGGGCTGTGGTTGGATTGAGTTCAATCCAACTTCCCCACATGCCGGTGGTCAAAGGATCCGGTAGTTCTTGAAGCCAGGGACGATTGGCCCCACGCCCATCATGCAACCCCAGGGACGGATAGGGATAACAATACAGAGGGTAGACGGAGGAGTTCCCCAGGAAACGCGGCGGTTCATAGGTGACGGAGGGTATGACCGGGTTCATCTGACGCATCGGGATGTTGGAAGGCCACAACCCGCCTTCCTGCAAAGTCTCTCTCCAGCGGGAATCAAATGACTGTGGCGAACTATGGTTCGTTAGAATAGTCTGCCACCGGCTCTTCAGCATATCGTGAAGGGTATTCCAGGGGACCCGTTCACGGAGCGATCCGCCCAATCGATGAGCGGCGTCCAACCACACATCGCCGATTGGCCTTGTGTCATAGAGAGCACGCACTACAGGTTGGGACAAACTCCAGGTCGGCACGGGGGTCGTATCCTGTTGCACAACATCCCCCCACGATTCCAGCGGGTCATGATCCGGCAGAATCAGATCAGCCATCAGAGTGGAGTCATCCAGGAAGGAGCTGAAGCTCACGATGAACTGTGCATGGTCAAACACCCGCTCAAACTTCAGTGACGGTGGAAGGGTGAACAGAGGATCGGCGCGATACACATGAAGCAGCGTGCGGGAGCCTTGTTCAAATTCCCTCGCCAAGTCCATCATCGTGCGCTCACTGGCCAACCCGGGTCGGGCAAAATCCACCGGCGAGTCTTGAGATTCCATCCATTGGAGTCCGCCGCGCCGCCCAATAGCGCCGATCATCACGTTGAGTGCATTAATGAGGATAAGCGTTGTTGTGCCGTTGGTCTGGGCCGCAGCCGGACCTCCACCCAGAATAAGCGGAGCATTCGCTGATGCCAGTTCATGCGCCAGTTGGGTGATCACCTCTTCCGAAACTTCCGTATTGGCCGAGATATCTTTCAATGAGAAAGCCGAAAAGGTTTGGTGAAAAGATGCTCGATGAAAAGAAGAAAGTCCTGTCAGACCATCCCGTAATAAAACCTGTCCAATTCCCATTGCCAGTAACCCTTCGGTGCCCGGTCGGAGAGCAATCCATTGATCCGCATTCGATGCGGTGAGGGACAGGCGTGGCTCAACTTGAATAAACCGACCCCGAACCATCGGGCGACCCTGGCGGAATTTTCCATAGGCTACGCCAAACGATACCGGTGAGAGCCAGTGTTCAAGGAATGGTGTGCCGAATGACAGAAGGTAATCCGCATTGGCCAGGTCATAATATGGAAGGGCATGGGTTCCGAAGCTGAGATAGTTGGCTGTTCTGAGAGTTTGTTCCCCCGTGGATTCGTACATCACGAGACGACCGGATAGAGAATGCATCATCGTGGTCAACAGGCTGGCTAATGTGCCTGACATCGGACGGGTAACCATGGCGGACTTTCCGGCATGCGTTTCGAGTTGCTCCACCCATTCTGCTAGGCCTTCTTCCCAGGTGATCGGCCGGAATTGGCCCTGACCTCTTTTGCCTTCACGGCGTAGAGGACCTTGAAGGCGGTCGGGATTGTACAGAC
>JBGSSO010000013.1:0-16075 GCA_041737015.1 Nitrospirales bacterium | reverse complement strand
CGAGGCTTAGTTTCCAACTGATATTTTTCCAGCTTAGCTAGCACATGATCATGGATATCTATAATCGAGGCTTGCGCCAGATAGTCCACTGAGAAATTACAATACGCAATAAAATAGGTCAGCGCATCTCCTTCAAGCTTGGTGATTTCTGTAAAGATTTCGCTGCCTCGATCATCGAAGATCAACCACGATGGCAGACATTTCGGACTCCTCGACAGTCCTTTCAGTACAGTTTGAGCGAACAGGTCATCAGCCGACGGTGCTGCAGCTCCCGATCGGAGATTGTGAAATTCAAATGACATTGACTTCCTTCTTCCATGGTGAGAATGATTGGAGTTTGCTCCCCCTGCTCAGGCTTGCTAGAATGAGTTTGCCCATCCTTTATACATTCTTTTCATTTTTTTATCCTCCCTGATGAGCGTTTTTTCCGTTCCCAATATTTCCGAGCTCGAATACTGCGAGGCCCATGAGGTGTTGACGCACTTCATTCAGCAGGAGGATCTCGATCAATATGTCTCCCTCAGACCCAAGTGCCTGAACCTGTTTGAGCATGTGTTAGGTCTGGCGATGGTGGAGGCCTACGAGGACCAGCCTTCATCTTCCACGGCACACCTGTTTCTCCAGCAGATTCTCTATCGAATCAACCGATTGAAACTGTTCTGGTATGACGACCTGGAGAATTACACCAATGAGGATTCTACATTTCTCCTCTCCATCCGGAAAAAGATTGAAACCGCTTGGCAGGCATGGGAAGCTCAGAATATCGAGGTTTCCCTCTTAAAAGGACTGGACATCGAGGCGGCGCTTCGGGAACGCGCGGCAGAAGATCTTAATCCTGAACTCTCCCAGGCCGGGATCTTCTATCGCAAGGACATGTCGCAGGTGGGATACCGTCAATTATTAGCCATTGCCTCTTTAGATGGTCTGGTGGAAGCGAGCCAATTGTCACGAGTGATCGGCGGCATTGGGAATGAAATCCAAACCATGCTCACGAAGATCCTCTTTGAGGAGTATGGAGGAGCCAAATTAGAGAGAAAGCATACCTCATTTTTTTCGGCGATGCTGATCGAATTGGGTATGGACTCGACGCCGGAAGCCTACTTTGACACCGTTCCATGGGAAGTCCTAGCCAATATTAACCACAGTTTTACCGTTTCTGAACGCAAGAGATTTTTCTTGCGGTATATTGGCAGCCTTCTCTACTTTGAAATTTCAGTCCCTGCAGCATTTCAACATTACAAAATCGCAGGAGAACGGCTTGGCTTTAGTGAAAAGGCGATCGGCTACTGGGATATCCACATCAAAGAGGACTTACGGCACGGTCAATGGATGTTGAACGAAGTCGCCCTTCCCCTCATCACTCACTATCAAGAAAACGCCTGGGAAATCGTAATGGGCTATGATCAGCAACGATCCCTCAGCACGCGCGCCAGTCTGGCTATTGCCAACTCAGTCCAACAAGCGGAGAACGCCTGATGCATTCCCTGCTTATCCTCCTGCATTGCGTCTGACCAACGAGAATAGAGACAGATTTGCAATGTGTCCTATATGAAGATCAAGAAGGCATCCCCCCGTAACCCATGGCCAAAACCGAAGCGAGGCCAGAATCAAGAACCCACCCGTTTACGTTTCTGCTCATAAAATTTGTTGACGTCGAGTTGTCCATAAAAATTTGGAACATGGCCAACTCAAATGGCTGATCAGTGCTAATACGCGCTGTCAGAATTGCCTCCATTCGATTTGATTATTTTCCTAATGTATAAAACCGGTCCTTCACAATTTTCCCTTCAGAATATTTATCAAAGGTCTCTCCCATGGAGGCTCCGAGTTCTGCCAATCTCGTGTCGGGATGAGGGTGGGTCTTAAACAGTAAGGCTACGCTACTGTCATTGAGACCCGCATGACCAATTTCCTGTAACACCATGGGCAGGCCATAGGAGTCATAGCCGGCCCTGGTGGCCAACACCACCCCAATCCTGTCGGCCTGATATTCGGCATCTTTGTCCAACCCACGAGCCATCACCTCCGCTCCACTCCCGATAGCATTATTCACAGCCTGCTTTGCTTGTTCATTCTTCATTTTTCCGAGTTTTTGGGAAAACAAGCTCCTTCCCATATCAATGGCTTGGCTTTGTTTGATAATGGTCAGATGATGCTGTTTGATGACATGCCCGATCTCATGGCCCAGTACTCCAGCCAATTCCGCTTCAGAATGAAGTTCTTCATACAAGCCTTTGGTCAGGAAAATAAATCCTCCCGGCGCGGCAAAAGCGTTGATGTCCTCGGAATCAATCACTCCAAAGTACCAATCAAGGTCGGTTCTTCCACTCTGCAGACTTACCCATTTCCCAACTTGATTGACATACCGTTGTAAGCGTTCGTCCTTGACCAGGGGCGCAGCCCCAAGCAGTCGCCCGGCAATCTCTTGACCTATGGCTATTTCCTCTTCCGTGGAAATCCCTTTGACCAGGTCGGTCAGGTCTGTCAGCGAAGGAGCCTTCTTGCCGGGTTTTTTATCTGAAGTGCCTTCTTTTGTTTTTCCAGTGGTAGTATCTTCTGACTGCCCCAATTGTTTGAGGGCATCACCCAGATCAAATGCATGAGTCATGGTCGCCCCACCTGAAATCACACATGTCAGAAGGAATGCACGGAGAAGACATCTTTGCAAGATCGGAATTGCCTGTTGATTGTGGAACATCAGAGGATCAGGGCCTAAAGTTTCAGAGGGTATAATTCTTTTAATATTATTCTGATTACTCATGTTTTAATTCCCGTCTGTTGGCTGCATGAACGGAATTTTTTGTACTTTTAACCCTGCCTGATTGGCAAATTCTTGCGCCTGTTTCTTTGAGGTCCGATAGGTTTTCAGTGTCTGCAGTTCTTGTTCATTAAACTCGGCCTCTTTTAATTCCTCTTCATCTAATCCCCGAACTCCTGTAGCGGCCACAACATTTCCACTTCCAGCTCTCCCAGTGGCCAGACCCAAAAGGCCTGAGGCTTCCGTCGCTGCCGAAACATTTTCACCAGAGGCCCCCCGACGAATATATAACATCCTTACCCATCCGGTTTTACCTTTTCCGGACACCTGTAACCATCCACCTTTCCTTCTCAGAATCTCTACGGTGTCGCCTTCCTTTAATGATGTCACTTCTCGAGCATCTTTAAAGGGTTCGCTCATGACTTGGCACGATCGGACGGCTACCCCCGGATCCGAAGCTTTCCCCTCTGTGGGAAAGATCCCAATAAAGACCATTGTCAGGAAGGCTAACCATTTAATCATTAAAGTCCTCCTTCTTGCGTTGAACGGACATGGCGGTTCCTGGTGCATCACTGACTGAGGCGTGGGACTTTAGGGTAAAGAATCATGATGTCATCTTAAGCGGCTGATCCTTGAGATTCACCATGGCCTTAACCACTAATTGTTGCCAAGCCTCCAGTCTCGATTTCTCATTTCCATAGGCCAGGGGGCCTTGGCACCATCCGAGCTTACATCCTATTCTATCGTTTTCACAGATGCTGCGAGCAACTTCCCGAACGAGAGATACCGTCTGTTCGCCTGATTTTTCCACCTCCCATGGCTTTGTTTCCACATGATTTTCCACCCAATAAATGAGAAACATATTCTGAAAGGCTTTTTCAATGCCGGCAGGTTTCCGTGAAAAAGCTTCTATCGTAAACCCAACTTTTTTGCCATATAGCCCGCGCTTCAGCAGGGTCAAGAACCTTCCTTCAGAAATTTCCTCCAAACTCTCCGGTTGAACGACCACGACCACGGTATATTGCCATCCGTCCACCCCCTCTTCCACATTGATCCAGACATATTTTTCCAGGATTGTGGCTTCGGCATAGGCATACACCCGCGCGAGGGAAAAATAGATCAATCCGGCCGTGATGGGTGCGGTTAAATCAAGATAGTAGGTGGTGAGATTCAAGCTCGCGAAAGTAAAGGCCATCAAACCCACTTGCGAACCGGCAAACACCATATCAATAGCTTTACGTTTGACTCCGGTTAAAAAAGCCAAGGCTGTGACCCAGATGAGTCCAAACGCCAGAGCGGTAAAGAGCCAGGGATTCTTCGGTTGGGTGATCCAATCCCCGTTCTTGATATTCCCGATCGCGGTGGCCAAAATTTCCACGCCGGGATGAATTTTCTCCATAGGGGTGGGCTTGGTGTCGAACAGCGCAGATGCCGTGGACCCGATAATCACAATTTTATTCGTGAATTCATCCGACGCCCGTTGCCCGTCTCTCCGCAAGAAATCTTCAAACACTTCACTAAAGCGGACAGACCGGAAGGCTCCAAATTTCCCACGCCAGTTCAAATACACATCCGAATCATCCGGTAGTTTCCACCCCAGTGTTTCCCCCAGCTTTGCAGGAAGGGAAGGCACACGCCATCCATAATGATCACGATAGATCGGGTACTGTCGAACAATACCATCTCGATCAGGATAGACATTGTTGGTGCCCATTCTTCCACTTTCAAGAATTCCGGTGAAGGCGGGCAGAACCAGGGCAATCCCTTTCTCGTCTTGTGACTCCCCATGAACGGGTTCTATGCCGGGAATCATGGAAGGGGTCACCTTACTGAGTTCATCGTTCGTTGGCGACAAACGCATCATGGGGAAAAATGCATTTTCCGTATCACTGACGACGTCATTGAAGTACGAATCGGATTCTTTATTGAACACATCAGGATCACTAAATAAAATATCAAACACCACGGCCGAGGGTTGTTGCTCCTGTAGTGTTTCCAGAAATTCCGCAAAGACCTGGCGGGGCCAGGGCCACCGGCCATATTCTTGAGCCATGGCCTCCAAACTGGCTTCGTCAATATCCACAATCACGATGTCGGAGTCGGATTTGTGAAACAGCACCCGATTCTTCATGATCACATCAAATGTTTTCAGCTTCATGCCGCGAATCAATTCGAACGACCCGGCATCCAATACCACGAGAACGCTACAAAATATCGCCAGATAGAGATAAAATCGACCTTGCGATTTCGTCACATAGCGATACCCGACCTGAATGACTTTTTCAACAGAAAATTTCTTCATCTCTTCAACAAGACCTTGAACTGGGATTTGGCCTGAACGTTTTTCATCTCAAGTCAGCAAAGGCTTGGGTTAAAAGAAATCAACACAAAACCCGCAGGTGCTATCAGGAGGGTGGGAATGGAAACGTTCAAGTAGAAATGTTAGCCAACAACTGAGGAAATGTACAGAGCAACCATTGGGCAGAACCTTTAACGATGTGTCCTTCACATTTCTGTCCGAACTATTCCCTTCCATTTTGGGATCTTATCAGTGATTCGCCAAACCCCCATGCCGATTTCCTTCGATTGCCAGGCTGACCACGCCTTTTAGCTGCTGAGGGGGAATCCTCAGGACCAGGCAGGATTCTTCCCGCTTTATTTCGATTTGTTTCGTTTTACATTTGGCGTATAATGCTCCATACCCATCGCGGTCTCGTCCTCTTCTTCGTTAAAACGAATGGCTCGGATCTTTTAACGCATTCCTGATCACGTGAAGACTGCCTCCGACCGCTTTCGTTCGTCTCTGCGAGCCCCTGTAACTCGATATTCTCCCCCGTGGTTTCTCAAACTCCATCGCCTCTCACCAGGTACGATTGTGGTATTGGGGGGAGCCGCTGCCATTATGCTAGGTACGATCCTCCTCCTACTTCCGTGGGCAACACCGGCTTCAAAACCATTGTCGATCATTGACGCGCTATTCACTGCCACATCAGCCGTTTGCGTCACAGGCCTGATCGTAGCCGACACCGCTTCGGACTTTACGATGTTTGGCCACACGATTGTTCTCATTCTTATTCAGATCGGTGGACTTGGGTACGCGACGCTTGTCACCATGCTGCTTCTGACGATGGGACGTCAAATAGGACTGAGGAATCGGATGATGATGGCGGAAGCCTTAAGCACTCTCAGCTTGCAGGGATTGATCCCCTATGTAAAGACGATTGTCCTCTGGACCGTGATTCTCGAACTGGTCGGTGCCCTGCTGTTAAGCCTTCGTTTTTCCCAGGACTACTCCCTTGGGCAAGCCATCTATCATGGAACATTTCACGCCATTTCCGCATTTAATAACGCGGGCTTTTCTTCGTTTTCCAGGAATTTAATCGGGTATCGTGCCGATCTCACCGTAAATCTCATAGTGGATTTTTTGATTATTTTGGGAGGATTGGGGTTTTTTGTATTAATCGATGTGTCCCAATTTTTTCGTGGGGAGCGCTATCGCCTTCATGCTCAGTCTAAACTTGTCCTGGTCGTCACCGGGATCCTCCTTGTCGGAGGCACCATCAGTCTCCTGCTTCTTGAATGGAATAACCCAAAAACCCTGGGAGATATGCCTGGGATCGAAAAGGTCCTGGTGGGGTCCTTTCATGCGGTTTCTGCCAGGACGGGAGGGTTCAATACTATAGATATGAGTCATTTACATAATGCTTCCCTGTATCTGCTGGTGATTTTCATGTTCATCGGAGGCTCACCCGGCGGGACTGCCGGCGGAATTAAAACAACCACATTCGCCGTTATCGGAGTGTTTGTGTGGACCACCTTACGGCAGCGTGAAGACGTAGATTTTTTCTGGCGCCGGGTGCCCACCCCCGTTGTTCACAAAGCCCTGGCCTTAGCTATTCTCGCCATGTTTTTGTTGACGGTATT
Source organism: Nitrospirales bacterium (assembly GCA_041737015.1). Taxonomy (GTDB): domain Bacteria; phylum Nitrospirota; class Nitrospiria; order Nitrospirales; family UBA8639; genus Nitrospira_E. Next base: position 9,393 of record JBGSSO010000013.1, on the reverse strand, counting down.
TACCCATCTGCTCTCCATGGTTGAACCCCATCCATTTCTCTCACTCATGTTCGAAGTCGCGTCGGCCTTGGGAACAACCGGTTACTCCGTGGGCAATGGTGGCGTACTAAGCCTCTCTGCATCCCTGACAAGTGTTGGTAAATTCGTCATTATTTTCTGTATGTTCATCGGACGCTTTGGTCCGTTGCTGCTTGGGCTTGGATCATTTCAGGAAAAAGAAAGAAGGCTGTATCGATTTCCTGAGTCAAAAATTTCTATTTGCTAGCGTCGAATTCGTCGCTGAGCTTTCAGGTAACTCCGGAAGCGAATCCCTCCTCCCATCAGACAGGGAAACAGATGACCGGCCAGGGATAATCACAAAACTTCACAATCCTGGGCAAAACCATTCGTCAAGAAACCTGGTGATCGCATCCGTAGCCAAGCCGTTTCAACACGATGGGGAATACGGAATATTTTGGTCATGCCCCTTGCGCTTTGGAGAGTTCATCGGTGGGTGATAAATTATTTCCTTGATCGGCATGACGCAACGCATCCAATCGAAGGTCGTACCGTTGTTCAGATCCAATATGATCCAAGACCCCCAACCCTTCCAAAACTTTAAGGACTCCCGGTTTAATTCCAACAAAGTATAGATTCTGGCGATGTGCCTGAACCATGCGAAGCATATCTTCAACCGCAAGGGCGGCAGTTCCGTCAATGGCTGAGACATCCGACAAATCGAGAACGACATGGGTAAAGTTGTTGAAGCCTTTTAGCGACTCCAGACGTCTCACCATAGTTTTTGCCGAACCGAAACTCATCGGGCCATCTACATGAATCAGGACAATCCGACCGTTATTGCGTTCAAGAATGGATTTTTCTTCAGGATGAAACGGGATCTCCTGTGTAGGCTCACTAATGACCCGTAAATTGGCCAATTCAAGTTCGGCCATGCGCTTCACAAATAAGAGACTCGCCAGGACGATTCCGACGCCAACTGCCGAGATTAAATCCACAAGAACCGTAATGATCAGAACCACACCCATGATCAGCACATCGGTTCGTGGGGCCTTGACCAAGTGTCGGAGAAATCTCCAATCAATAATATCCAGCCCCACCTTGAATAAAATCCCGGCTAACACGGCCAAAGGAATCTGTTCCGCTAACGGTCCCAGCCCGAGCAATGTGGCCAATAACACCAACGCCATGAGGATTCCCGAAATGGGCGTTCGGCCGCCACTTCGAATATTGGCCACGGACCGCATCGTCGCGCCTGCTCCCGGAAGCCCACCAAATATGCCGGCCACCATATTGCCAATTCCCTGACCAATCAATTCTTGATTCGAATCATGTTGGGTGCGGGTCATGTTGTCACACACCAACGAGGTGAGCAGACTATCGATACTTCCAAGGAGAGCCAACACCATCGCCCCCTCTACCATCAGGAGCAATCCACTGGCCTCCATATCAGGGATGATTAAAGACGGGAAACCTTCAGGGACATTTCCAATCACTGGCGCGTGAGGGAAAAAGAAATAGGCTCCCAGGGTACCTACACATAGGGCCAGAAGTTGGGGAGGAACCAATCGACTTATTCGTACGGGTGTCAGATACATGACCGCAATAGTCAGGAGCCCCAGAATTGTCGCTTGGGGGAAAGGATTTGATAAAAATTCCGGAATGGCCACCAGATTTGCAAAAATTCCCTCCGGTTTGGCCTCGAATCCGACAAGCGGTCCAACCTGCAAAATAAGAATAATGCATCCAATCCCGCTCATGAACCCTGAAATCACCGGATAGGGAACAAGGGCAATATAATGCCCGAATCCGAGCAACCCGAAAAGAATTTGTAACCCCCCACCCATTATCACCACCGTAAATGCGATAGCGGGATTGTCAGAGAATTGAACCAGAATTCCAGCCATAACAACCGTCATGGGACCGGTGGGGCCGGAACATTGCGCAGGAGTCCCCCCGAATAAGGATGCGAACAATCCGACAAAGATGGCGCCATAGAGTCCGGCAATCGCACCGGCTCCTGAGGCCACTCCAAAGGCGAGGGCCAATGGAAGTGCGACCACAGCCGCCACCACGCCACCGTATATATCCCCTCGAAGGTTATTGAAATGCAGTCCATGAATCATGGGCATCGTCTCTCTTACTCCTTTTTGAATGAAATCTCTCGACCCCATTACTTTCGACAAATCCGGCGACCTGCCTGCTGCCGTGTCTTATTTATGGGTACGTCAGATAAGAAAATGACCTTTATCTTTACGGTGGATTAGCCTGCATAGTCGCCGTTTCTAAAACAAATATAGGCAAAAATGAAATCATCCCGCGAATAAAGGTATATTTGTCCTCGACTTTACCCAACTGTTTCCCGGATAGACGGGCCGTGAACGAAAAGAGTTATGACATTTCGTTTTGTGCTCTTACTCGTACTGGATAAAATAACGGGAATAAGGATGAAATGGCAGAGGGGAAAACCTGACAAGACCAGACACGAGGCTAATTAGAATATTGTTCGATCGAGGAAAAAGTTGGTAGCTTAGAGAAGAGGATTTCCTGAGGTTAGCACACCACAGCTCAGAGCAAACTGCACAAGGTCGGCACGACTACGAAGACCGAGTTTTTCCATAACCCTTGCACGATAGGTTTCAACCGATTTGATACTAATCCCCAATTGATCGGCAATTTGCTGATTGGTAAAGCCTTGTGCGACCAAACCGAAAATCTCACGCTCCCTCGGACTGAGTTGCCCCAGCAACCCAGGGGCGTTGTCGGCCAGTCTTTTCTTCGTGGCACCGGGGAGATCCTGCCCCACCACTTTCCCTACAGTCCAATCAACAAAGGTCATTCCTTGGGCAACGGTACGGATCGCCGTCAATAATTCGGTGTCTGCCGCACTCTTGACGACATACCCCGAAGCACCGGCAGCTAGTGACCCGCGAACGTAGCCGCTTTCAGTGTGCATGGTCAGAATAAGAATGTATCCGGAAGGACAACATTTTCTCAGTTCGCCGATTGTGTCAATATGCATATGACCATGCATGGCCAGATCCATTAATATGACATGAGGCAACAGGGCTTGAACGGCCTCAATGGCGGAGCCGGCATCTCCCGATTCACCAACGACTTCCATGTCTGGCTGCCCATTGATCAAGAGACGCAATCCCGATCGGAGGACTGCGTGATCATCGACGATAAAAATACGAATCTTCATGCCCTCTCACCTTTTAAGGGTATGGTGACATAGATGGTGGTTCCGGTTCCCGCAGAGGATTCAATGGAAATCGAACCATTGAGCAACAGCGCTCGCTCCCGCATTCCATGCAGGCCAAGATGGGCACCGGCCGCAGCTTTCTGAACTATCGCTTGTGCGTCAAACCCTTGACCATTATCCTCCACAATAAGTCGAATCTGTCCAGGGTTTTGCTGCAGAAGTATCGACACGGTGGTGGCATTGGCATATTTACCGACATTCGTCAGCGCCTCCTGAACAATTCGATACAACGCAGTCTCCACTGCGGGAGAAAGACGATCCGTACTTTGCCAATTTTGCGCCACATCCACCTCTATCCCATAGGTGGAACTAAATTCGGCCCCATAGCGGGCGATGGCTTCCTCAAGTCCAAAATCATCCAGTACGCTCGGACGCAGACCTTTTGCCAGTCGCTGAACCTCCTGAAGCGTCGTACTCGTAATCTTTCGTAGATCATTTACGCGTGCTCCCATTCCATCTGAACATGCATCATGCTCGACCGCGCGGAGTCCAACCAGAAGAGAAGTCAGAGATTGGCCAATCTCATCATGTAATTCCCGACTGATCCGACGTCGCTCGTCTTCTTGAGCCGTCATGATTTTATCCAACAGATGGCTATGAAGTGCTTCAGCGTCTTGAAGTTTTTGGTAGGCCAAGGCATTCTGAATGGCAATAGAGGCCACCTGCGAAACCCCAATCATGGTTTGCTGATCAAAATGTGTAAACCCACTGGCCTTCTTTTTGTTATGTACTTCAATACATCCCAAAAGAGTATCCTTGGCATCGAGAATTGGAATGCTTAAGGCTGAGTGAATATCAAATGCTTGACGAAAATCTTGATCAATCTGTCTATCCTCCTGCGCTCGATTCGTGAGATAGGCAGTCTTATGCAGGAGAAGCCAGCCGGGTAATCCCTGCCCCAGAGACCACGTACGAGGACAGAATTCCATTGTCTGACCTTGAATATATTTATCACACGTCAACGTTTCCCCCGAGACCAACCCGGCAAACCCGGCATGTGCCTGGACCAGTTGAATGGCTTCTGTCACTAATTCGTCCAGAAGCCTTTCCAGAATGAAAGTTGAATTCAATTTTTCACTCAGACGAAGCAGGGCTCGAATAACATCTTCTTCCTGCTTCCGTTTGGTGAGATCCCCCATCACCGTGGCAAACCCATGAAGTTGATCATTTTCATCACGCAGGACGGTGATGCCCACATGCCCCCAAAACCTCGACCCGTTTTTGCGTACCAACCATTCCTCCTTCATGACACTTCCCGAAGCTCTAGCCTCAGTCAGAAAATTGGTTGGTTCGCCGGAATCATTAGCTAAGGGAGCATATAACAGGGAATGAGGCCGACCCAGAACATCTCCTGTGGAATAGCCGAAAATATGTGCCGCACCTGCATTCCAACTGGCGACTTTCCCCTCAGGATCCAGCATCACAATTCCATAATCCTGGATGCTTTCGGCGACCAAGCCAAATCGATCCTCACTCGTTCGAAGGGCTTCAATCGCCCGCCTTCGTTGGAGAGCCAACAGGGTTATCGCCCAAATAGCCGCAATACAAAAGGCTCTGTTGGTTATTGGAAACCGGAATGGCCAACTCAATGATGAAGGTGCCCCGCGCATGCTGAAAAAGGTAAAGGCAAACCCTATGATCGTGAGGGCGGTGCATCCAATGGCCACACCATAGACCATCCTTCGTGGCAATCGTTGCGTCGCAAAGAACACGACCCCCGTGTACAGCATTTCTTCCGCAAACCCTCGTGGAAGCAGGAGATCAAACGCGAAAACCCCACCAGCTAGGATTATGGTTAAGAAGAAATCTCTGGGTTGGTATAATTTTCTTGAGTACATAAGGAGAAAAATGCAATCTCCTCATTTATTGATGATTGTATTGAATACCTGAGCGGGTCTAAGGGGTTCGTGGACGGTCGATGGCACTACAGCAGCCGCACCAGGCGCAGATGATTTCGTAGAGCTGAACGATGCCCCACAACGTTGCGGGAATGACGATGACAAAGAGGGTGACGACGGCAAACAACCGCCAAAGAGGATGCTTGGGTTTTTGTGGAAAGTTTTCTGACATGGAATATGGAAGCAACCTATAGCAGCCCGCGTTTTTGAAGGTAATCTCGATTGATCACTGTGGCGGGTTTTGGGGAGAGCGCCCCGCTTGCGTGCAACAGGCGTTCAACATATTTTCCAATCAAGTCGGATTCTAAATTGACAGTATCTCCTATTTGCTTGAGGCCCATGGTGGTGACTTTGGCGGTATGTGGAATGATAACGACGGCAAGAGAACGATCCGATACGGCATTGATCGTCAAACTAATTCCATCCACGGTAATTGAGCCTTTAGCCACGCAATAGCGGATAATTTCCTCTGGAGCTTCAATGGTGAGTTGAATCGAATTCCCATCTTGTTGTCGAGCACGCAAGAGACCAATTCCATCAACATGTCCTGTGACCAGATGTCCTCCCATCCTGGCATTGAGTTTCATGGCACGCTCCAAGTTGACCGGTGTACCGACGGTAATGGTTCCTAACGTGGTGCAGTTCAATGTTTCGGTGGACACATCCACCGAAAAACCCATGTCACCCACTTGGCTTGCCGTTAAGCAGGCCCCGGCCACACTAATACTATCTCCCAGCTTGAAATCTTCTAAAACCAGAGAAGCCAAAATGGAAAATTTTGCACCCGCCAAACCTTTATCTATTCCTTGAATGGCACCGATTTCCTCAATGATTCCGCTAAACATGTCCCACCTATTTGGTTACTGGATATCGCTGTCTTGATTTAAGAAAACTTTTTTCACGACCACGACAAAGACCACGATCAAGATCAACACACCTATGGCCGCCACAATCCCGATGATGAGATCACCGGTTCCCATTTCTTCATTCATGGCGTTCGATTCCTTTGCCTCCCCTTCCGGAAAAAGCTCATTATAGCACAACGGGTTTTTTGATCCCTATCATCGTGACACCAAAAAATGCCGCCGTCAGTAATAAGAGAACCCCAATACAGAAAAACCCGCCTCCATAGCCTAAGGCATGGATAAGTATGCCCGCCAGGAGCGGTCCGCCCGCATGCCCGATATCCATAATGGTCCCTCGTAATCCCATACCAGCCCCCAAATCTTTTCCTTCTGAATAATCAGCAACCAGGGCTGTGGTCGAGGACGTCACCACCGCCTCCCCAAATCCAAACGCTCCGGCGACCACCAGTAAGAGAACATACCCCTGAATGTGCGGAATAAACATCACCATGAGTCCGCACAGGCAAAGCCCCACAAAAATCAGCGGTTGCCTGGCGCCACGATCAGAAATTCGCCCCATCACCGGTTTCGCGATAAAAGACGTCAACGCCTGCATTCCAAACAAAACCCCGATTTCGGCGGCGTTCAATCCGATTACCAAACCATACAGCGGCAAAAAAGCCATCAGCGTGCCGTTTCCCATCATCTTGGCAGCTTCCACAATACTCGTGATGAGAATGGGAGGAATCAGACAGACTCGACGGAGGCCTTCGCGCATTTCCTTCCATACGGTCGAGGGGGAATGTTGGTGGGCTCGCGAGGGCGTCGGAGTCTGAGGGATCAACCAGAAGAAGACCAAAGCGAACATTCCAAATAATCCGGCTAACAGAAACGTGGGCGAGAATCCATATTGATACACGACGGCACCGCCAATCATCGGACCCAGCAGTCCGCCGCCTTGAGTCGCCGAAGTATACCAACCAAAGGCTTCTCCTCGCCGTTTCGCAAAGAGCTCTGCCACCATCGCTAAGGCCAGCGGCGTAAACATGGCCGTGGCTAATCCGTGAACCAATCGGAGAATACCTAACGTCCAGAGATCTGAGATGAACGGATAAAGAAAGGGCGGAAACGCAAAGGCCAGCACTCCTCCAAACATTAACCGTTTTCGATTGACTTGGTCCGAGAGCAATCCCATCGGAAGCTTGAGTACGATGCCGGTCACGGTCGAGACAGCCACCAATAGGCCGACAAGAAAAGGGCCCGCACCAAGGCTTTCCACAAACAACGCCAAGGCCGGTCGACGCACCATGTCATAACTGACAAAACTACAAAAACCGACGAAACAAAGAAAAAAGAATGCCTTGGAATCTTTCATATTAAAGAGCGAACAAATTTGTGATCCGGTGGAAGAAAACCGTCAGTAAGAAAAGGTACCCCAAAAAAGAAATTCTCATAGGCCATATTTTACACCGTCGCCACCAATGGTCGATGAAAAAGAATTTCAATTGAAGAAAAGCTGGAAACATTGCGTGAGAAAACGTCTACCGTGATGACTTGCATGGCGGCTCTTATGAAAAGGAACCACCAGGGAATACCCTCTAGCCTTGACTATCTGGTCACAAACCGCAATCTCGGACCGAATGCATAGTCTTCTTGCATTCGATAACAAGTCCAATATCAGTCCTTGAGAAATCCAGAGACCGCTACCGGAAAGAAAAACAGAGCCGAGAGAGAGATGGAGGCAAGCCAGGATAAGATTATTTTTAAAGGATGATGACACATCTCTGGATGGAGTGTTTGTCCGACGGGTTCGCAGCCTTATTAAACCTGGAGGCCCTATGGTTTCGATGCTGCCATAAACGTTAGTTCCAGAGCCTCTTCTTGGCCGGAAATAAGTGTGACTTTGGTTTCTTGATAACCCAACGCCGGATGCCAGGCCCCCACCGTATGTGTGCCTTCAGGAACATTCGTTAACCTAAAAACCCCATCGTCATCGGATACCGTCACATACGGATTGGCTGCCAGCAGCAGCCAACCTTGCATGAACCGGTGTTGATCACATTCTAACTTGATAATACTGCTACGCCGGGTTTGGAGTGGAACAGTGGCCTCCCCACCTTCCCCCAGATCGGGAAAATGGAAAATGGGCAGGCGTCCCTTGTCCAACATCTCCCAGCCACGAATCTGGTGAACAATCGGATCGCGCATGGCCATCCGGAGGGTTTGTTTGTCCATGACACCAATGACTCGTGGCGCAAATTGACAGCGGTCCACCGTCACGACCGGTCCTTCTTTCGGTACAGATTTGCCACGCTCCACCTCTTGAAGAAAAACGACCACATCCGCCAATCGTTGCTTGGAGGACACCCGGACTTCTGAAATGGCAATGACACCATTTTTGTCCGCAATGGTCTGACAGAATTCTGGATTGCTTCCCATAGTGACTTTATGAGACTTGGGCGATGGAACAATTCCAGAAAATTTCATAACTCCCGAGATTGACCCTCCACGCGCAACCACCTCTTCCTGGTAGGCATTCACCGTCGGTTCGCTCAACAGGGCCCACAACAACAAGCCCACCATGACCAACGATAGGACAATATATTTTCTTTCCTGTCTTTTGACCCCATACCCATCCATGACACAAATCTCCTCCCCTTTTAATTTGTCCTTGAGAGATAACCCGGACTTCCGATACCCAGGAAACGACTTAACTGGGAAATTAAATAAACTGATAGTACGGGGGAACCATGAACAGTCAATCCCAGGGGGAGTCTCCTCTTCACTTACTCAACCCTTAGGTTTGGACCTACTGAATTCAAGAGCACTTGGTGGAAATTTCCTACAGGTTGTGACAGCAACAAACACCTCACACAATATTTTGCCAAGTATTTTCCTTGGTGATTTCAACACTCCTTATGTCAACATACCCTTCTCCATCGATTCACCCCATGAAATATTGTCTTTCGAGTATTTGGGTAAGAAGCAATCGTACTATCCTTCGTGCCCCCTTTGAGACTTCCTCACAAAAAATCATCTTGCCGTTTTATCTGCCACGCTGGCAAGAGTAAGGCACTCTTGAGTTCAATGGATCAATGCAACACCATATCTCAACTTTTTGGCAGGGAGGGTGTTGCGTATGGCACAATTAGGCCGTCCTGTTCTAATGAGTTCTCAGAAAGCGGTTGTGTGGCAACAGTGGAAATGTGGACAGTCGTTGAGCGACATTGGGCGTGCGCTGGGCCAGCATGCAGGCTCGATCCACGGCATTATCGCCGCTCACGGCGGCATCACCCCGCTGCCCAGGCGACGGTCTTGCCGGGCCCTCACGCTGGCCGAGTGCGAAGAGATTTCTCGAGGCATTGCCGCGGGGCTGTCCATCCGGCAC